>CAUJJW010000208.1 GCA_963205105.1 Verrucomicrobiota bacterium
TGAACACGATGAACAGGATGAAATGCCGCTCCGCTTGGGCTCCAGAGCATCCAGTTCATCCTGTTCATCGTGTTCATCCTGTCCAAAACCCTCCGATGCTTGGATCTCCCCTCCACAATTTGGAGATACGCCCCTCCTCCACTCACAGGCAGAATCAGGCTCGATTTTTCCTGGAATCCGTTCGTCTCATCCTGGGGTCGCAGCCAGCGCAACTACAGGGGACGATACCAATGCCATTCATGCGAAGACGCCATCCTACCGTGGTTCTGGCCGTGGTGCTGGCAGCACTGCCCACCGCGAAGGGGGCAACGCCGAGCATCGCCCGCATCTGGGACGAACGGGCGTTGGCGGCGATCCGGGTGGACACTCCCCACCCACCGGCCCAAGCGCGAAACTTGTTCAGTTTATCGGTCGCCATGTACGACGCCTGGGCGGCCTATGACCCGACCGCGGTGGGCTATGTGTACCAGGGCAAACACACCTCGACCGATGTCGCGGCGGCCCGACGGGAGGCCATCAGTTACGCGGCTTACCGCACCCTGATGGAGCGGCACGTGTACTCCCGAACCGCCAGCGAGACCCTGGCGGCGGACACGGCCCAACTGACCGCCCTGGGTTACTCACCCGCCAACGTCACCCGGGACACCGCCAACCCGGCGGGTGTCGGGAACGCGGTGTACGACGCCGTCTGGCTCTGGTTCTCGAACGACGGTTCCCGCCAGACCAACGGCTTGCCCTACACCATGGCCAACCCGCCCGTGGCGTACCCCGACTATCCCGCCAACCAGGGCGGCTACACGTTCATCAATCCCCCACTCGCCACCGCCTTCCCCGGCATCACCGATGGCGGCGGCAGGACCGTGGTGGATGTGAACCGCTGGCAGCGTTTGATGGTGGTCAATGCCGTGGACCAAAGCGGATTCCCGCAGGGACCCATTCAGGATTACCTCGGGGCCCAATGGCTCGGAGTCCGGCCGTTCGCCTTGTCCCGCGAAAACCCGGCCCGGCCATGGATCGACCCCGGCCCGCCTCCGTTCTTCGGTGCCGCATCCCACGCCGCGTTCATCAGCAACATCGTGGAGGTCATCCGGTGCGGCAGCGAACTCACCCCGGATGATGGCGCCGTGATCGACACCTCCCCCGGAGCGGTCGGCAACAATTCGTTGGGTGCCAACGATGGTACCGGACATCCGCTGAACCCGGCCACCGGTGTACCGTACGCGCCCAACCGGATGAAACGCGGTGATTTCGCCCGCGTGCTCGCCGAGTTCTGGGCCGATGGCCCGCATTCGGAAACGCCCCCAGGCCATTGGAATTCGATCGCCAATGATGTCGGCGACTTTCCCGGATTCCTGAAGCGCATCGGCGGAACAGGGCCGGTGGTCGACGACCTGGAATGGGACGTAAAACTGTACCTCGCCCTCAACGCGGCGCTGCACGACGCCGCGTGCACCGCGTGGTCGATCAAGCGGGTCTACGACGGCTGGCGCCCCATCACCGCCATCCGGTACGTGGCCGGCCTCGGCCAAGCCAGCGATCCCAGGTTGCCATCCTACCATCCGTTCGGACTGCCGCTGGTGACGAACCTGATTGAACTCGCCACCCCCGCCTCCATTTCTTCCCGCCGTCATGCGGGAATCCCCGTCGGCAAAATCGCCCTCCGCGGCTGGCCGGGTCAGCCGTCCAATCCCTCGCTTACCTACCAGGGCGTCCGTTGGATGGTTGGAGAGAATTGGACACCGTATCAGCGGGCCAATTTCGTCTCCCCGGCCTTCCCTGGATACGTCTCAGGACACAGCACCTTCAGTCGGGCCGGTGCCGAAGTGCTGACCGCCTTCACTGGGTCCCCGTTCTTCCCGGGAGGCTTGGGAACCTACACCGTTCAGGCCAACACCGGGTTGATCCACGAAAAAGGCCCCAGCCAAACCGTGCAGCTGCAGTGGGGCACGTACTTCGACGCCGCGGATCAGGCGGGACTGTCGCGCATCTGGGGCGGCATTCATCCACCCGCCGATGATTTCGCAGGGCGCATCGCCGGATCGGCGGCAGGAAAACAAGCGTGGGCGCTGGTGCAGAAATACTGGGATGGCTCGATCACCGTGCCCGAGGCGGGAATCCGGCGGCTGACGGAGCGCGACTACGAGTTCCAATTCATCACGCGGCGCGGGTTCCACTTCCAGGTCCAGTCCACGACCGAACTCGGGGCCCCCTTCGTGAACGAAGGCGAACCCATCCGTGTTCCGTTCGACTCGCTCCCCATCCGCCGCACCAACCGGGTGACGGAACCGCAGCGGTTCCATCGGGTGATCAGCGTGCCAGCCGACTGATGGGAAGCACCCGGTTCGAAATCGACTGGCTCATGGCCCATGAATCGGGGCGCGAGGAGTCGAGCAGGCGACCCTCATCCCGGCCATCTCCCGGAGGGAGAAGGAGAAGAGTCGCCGCGGATTTCTGAGGGCTAAGGCGGGCGTTGGCTGGTGCGATTCGCGACGGCTCGCATGGACGATGTGCAGGCATGTCACCGAGGGCAGGACGCGACTCCCTCTCCCTACGGGAGAGGGTTGGGGTGAGGGAGCCGGCTTCAACCCTCGCGATGGCTTGCATGGGAATGGTCACGGAAAGTCCCCTGTTCAGAATCGATCTGCCCACCGACATCGAACCGGGGATTCCGGGGGGCGAGACGCCCGCCGCTACCGAGGCCCGATCGGACCGGCACACGCCGCCACCGCCTGTTTTCGCTCGCGACCCTGTCAGGGACACGGTGTGATCCGGTCGCTGATTCCACCGCCATGCGCCACTTCCTCAACCTGACGCACCTGCTCGCCGCCGTGACGTTCGGCACCCTGGCCCACCCCCACAAGTCGGTCGCGGATTCCAAACCCGGCTTCGCCCAGCGCTACACCAAGTACGAGCACCGCATCCCGATGCGCGATGGCGTCCGGCTCTACACCACGGTCTACCTCCCGCGCACCCTCGGTTCCAATCACCCCATCCTGCTGCAGCGCACCCCGTACAACCAGAAGCCCTACACCATCGACGCCGTTCATAACCCCGGGGTTCCGGACACCTACCTCGACGAAGGCTTCATCCTCGCCATCCAGGACGTGCGCGGCCAATTCGCCAGCGAGGGCGAGTTTGAAGACGTCCGCCCCATCCGGGCCCGACCGCTCGGCCCCCGGGACACCGACGAATCCACCGACACTTGGGACACCATCGATTGGCTCGTGCGCAATGTGCCGGGTCACAACGGCAATGTCGGACTCCAGGGCATCTCCTACCTGGGCTTCTTCGCCGCCGCCGGCATGATCGAGTCCCACCCCGCGCTCAAGGCGGTCTCACCCCAGGCACCCGTTGCGGATCTCTTCAACGGCGATGACGCCCTGCACAACGGATGTTTCTGGCTCTCGCACAATTTCAGCTTCATCCAGTCCTTCAGCCAGGAACTGGAGGATCCCACCCGCCAGAGTCCGCGCCCGTTCGATTTCAAGACGCCCGACGGCTACCAGTTCTTCCTGGAACAAGGTCCACTTGCCAACCTCGACACCCGTTATTTCAAGGGAAAGGCCGCTCTGTGGAACGACGTCATTCACCGCTCCACCAACGCCGCATGGGCCCAGGCCCGCGACGTCACCCAACACCTGACCAACATTCATGCCGCCGTCCTGACCGTGGGCGGCTGGTTCGATGCCGAGGATCTCTCCGGCACACTCAAGACGTACCGGGCCACCGAACGCATGAACCCCGGCATCTACAACGGGCTGGTCATGGGACCGTGGTCACATGGCCAGTGGCACGGCGACGGCGACAAGCTGGGGCCGATCGATTTTCGATCGAACACCGCCGAGCACTTCCGCCACGAGATCGAGCTGCCGTTCTTCCGGCGCTTCCTCAAAGGCGCCACGAACACAGAACTTGCCGAGGCGTATGTGTTTGAAACCGGAACCCATCGCTGGCGCCGCGAGAGCGCCTGGCCCCCGACCAACGTCGTCAACCGCACCCTGTTCCTCCGGGAAGATGGAAGGCTGGCGTTCGAACCGTCACCCGATGCCGGAGAGGCCTTCGACGAGTACGTCAGCGATCCGATGCGCCCGGTGCCGTCCACCACCCGGATCACTCCCGGCATGCCGGGCACCTACATGGTGGAAGACCAGCGCTTCGCCGCGCGCCGACCGGATGTGCTCGTCTACCAAACCGAACCGCTGACCGAAGACCTGACGGTGGCGGGGCCGCTCACCGCCTCCCTGCATGTGTCGACCACGGGGACCGACTCGGACTGGGTGGTGAAACTGATCGACGTCTACACGGGCGATCATCCGGACCCGGAGCCCAACCCGGCCGGGGTGCGCATGGGGCATTACCAGCAGCTGGTGCGCGGGGAGCCCTTTCGTGGGAAGTATCGGAACGGGTACGATCGCCCGGAGGCATTCGTGCCGGGCAAAGCGACCCCGGTGGAATTCACGTTGCCGGACGTCTGCCACACTTTTCGGGCCGGGCATCGGATCATGATCCAGATCCAGAGCTCCTGGTTTCCGTTGTCGGACCGGAACCCGCAGACCTTCTGCGACATCTTCCGGGCGAAGCCGGAGGATTTTCGAAAAGCGACGCAGCGGGTGTACCGGGATCGGCAGCGGCCGACGGGGCTCAAAATCCAGGTGATTCCCCGGCATTGAGACGGCGCAGCGTTCTTGTAGACGAATCCAGCTAAGGGATTTACCGCAAAACAGGCGACGCGCCGGGCGGTCAAAAAAAATTCGCATCACCTCAAAGAAATGCTGGCCACGGCGGGGTCTGCTTCGATATGTTTTTCGGTCTCAGGACGACCCCATCGTCTAGAGGCCTAGGACACCGCCCTTTCACGGCAGTAACCGGGGTTCGAATCCCCGTGGGGTCGCCAACTTCCCGATTCGATTCAGCAGGAACCTCTTCCGCAAAACCGCGGGTGAGGTCTGTCAACCCCCAGCTCGCGTTCTGGGGCCAGGATCCTCCCACCCCGTCCGAAGCTCGTGAATCGGCGAATTCATGGGCAGCAACGTTTTCCAGAAATTGGACATGTAATGTGGGCCCAGGAACCGGGGGGAGGAGGGGGATTACGATTAGGAGTAGGAGTACGATGACGAGGGGAGGCGAGGTTCATAGAGAGTCCCCTGCCAAGCGCCGCTGAGGGTTTTAGCCAGCAATCCATCGGCTTATCGGGGTTCGTTCGTCCGCTCCGGCGGCCATGGCTCGCCTTCCAGTTCTTTGGGGAGTTGGGTCGGATCCATTGGGTAAATGAGGGTGAGGTCCGGCTTGGTGGGGGCTCCGGGTAGGAGCTCGGTTTCCTCGGGCGCCCCGACGATCAGCCAGAGCACCTCGGTTTCCGTGTCGTTGAACACCTGCCGTATTTGGTCAGGACCTACCAGGACGCCGCCATGGCGTTGGACGGTCAACGTCTGGTCGCCCACCCGCAGGCGACCGGTGCCTTCCAGCACGAAGTAGAACTCCTCCTGCCGGATATGTTTGTGAAGGGTGTTGGCGCTTCTGGGCGGCAAGCGCCAGAGGCGCGCACCCAAAAGCTCGCTTCCAGTGCGTTCGAGAAAGTCCGCATTGGGGATCTGCATCAACCGTGAGGTTCGCCAGGAGAGATCCGTCGGTTGGATGAGGTGGTATCCTTGGATGGGTTTCATGGATGGAGGATAGGTACGAGGAGGGTATCGGTCAGCCCCGGAAGACGACGGCGGGTTCGAGGCTCTGGACTCGTAGGGGGATCATGCACCGGGGATTCCGGGGGGCGAGACGCCCGCCGTTACGGAGGCCCGGAGGGCCGAAAGAACGGAAGCCCATGGCGTGAGCCATGGGTGTGGCGTTGCATGGGATTTCGAGCCCCTGAGGGGCGATCAGAATCGGCGGCGTTGGGGTTGGTCTTTGGGGGAACGCAGGATGTTCTGCCCGCCCCTGCTCTTCTGATCACCCCTCAGGGCTGGAGAGTCATGGTTCATGTAGAGCCCACTGTTCAAAAATGGCCTGCTCACGGGCCATGAACCGGGGCGCGAGGAGTGGAGCGGGCGGCCCTCATCCCGGCCTTCTCCCGGAGGGAGAAGGAGACGATTCGCCGCGGATTTTGGAGGGTTGAGCAAGGCGTTCTCTGGAACGAGTTGAGACGGCTCGAACGGATGGGAGATACCGAGACACAGAGATCCATAAGGTCGGTCTTGTTTCTCGGTGCCTCGGTGGTGAGAACTTGGTTCATGGGTAGCCACCAAAAGTCCTACGGGGTCGCCACCTCCAGTTCCCGCAAAGCGTTCCGGTCTACTCGGACAGAAGCCCCACAAGCGCCGGATCGACGCGGATCAGCTCACGGACCCAGGTGCGACGCAGACGCGGGTCGATTCTGCCCAGCACTTCGGCCTTTTCCATCAGTTGCTCGGGGGCGAGCGGTCCGGTGGTGTCGATGAACGTCGTCAACTGCTCGCGTTGTTCCGACGTCACACGTTCGCCGATCTCGTTCGCCAGATTGGAAAGAGCCCGAAGCGCCCCGATAAGGTCGTCCCGCTCGAACCGAGGCTTGGGTGACGATGGATCGATGGCCTTGATCGCGTTCGCGAAGTACTGGGCATGCTGGCAATCGGGCGCAGCAAGAGCTTCACGAAGCGCGGGAAGAGCCTCGACGGCTTGCGGGCCCAGCTCTTCCAGATCGAGCGCCGCGTGCCAGGAGGTTTCGCTGCGCTTCAAACCGCTGATCAGATCCTCCACGGAAGCCGTGTTCGACCTCAGTTTACGTTCCAAAGTTTCCACCTCCTCCTTACGTGTCAGATAGACGTCGACCTCCCACCACTCCTTTCTCGATTCAGGTGCAATCTCGGCCAGCACTTCGATCAGGCGCTGACGCAGCGTGTATTGCCCGGGTTGATTGGCCTCGTGAATTTTCTCGGCCAATTGAGGAGCCAACCCGTGTGCCGCGGTTCCCAACGCTGCGAGGCCGCGCAGTGCCGCGTCCTGACGTTCCCCGTCCCGGATGCTTTCCAGGAGCATGGGCGCCAGTTCCTGGACCGGTGGGTTGGGCAACCGCGCCAGCGAGGTCGCCGCCAGGAAACCCAGGCCGTCCTTGCGCCCGAACCACGGGCTCACCACTTCGCGCACTTCCTCCGGCCGCCGCCGCGCCGCGGATTCCCAGAAGCGCTCCGTCGCCGCCCAGGCGTCGGGCCGAGCCTGCAAGGCAACACTCATCGCACCTACGGAACCTTCGGGAATGCTCAGATGAATCAGCACCTGCGCGGCGTGCCAGCGAACCTCCCGCGGCTCGCCCAGGGTGACGAGGTCCACCGCAAGCGGCACGATGCGCGGCACCCACCCGGGGACGGCGTCGCCCAGTAGCCAAAGTCCCCAGATCGCCCGTTCACGGGTCGCCAACGAGGAGAGCGGATCCGTGATCGCCCAGCTCAGCGCGTCGAATACGGCCTCTGGCTGGTCCGCAAGCTTCGCGATGCAGTCCCTGAGGTCCTGGGGTGGATGGGAGAGATCGGGAACGGTGGATTTCAGAATGCTCCAAAGCGGCGCCACTCGGGCTTCCAGGTCCGCGGCTTGCACGAACCGGACATCCGGGTTCTCAGACGTCGCCAAAGCCGCGGACACCGCCGTCGCGATAGGGTCGGTGGCTGCCATCGCTGACCTTTCGGGCACCACTGCCTCCGGTCTCTCCGACGTCGAGTCAGGACCCGCCTGGCCAAGTCGCAGGACCACCCACCCGGCGACGAGCAATCCCGCCCCCGCCCAGGAGGCACTCCGCCAACCCAACCCACGCAACCCGTGGGGTAGCCCCACTGCGGCCAGCCACCCGGATTGCAGGGTCACCCCGGATGCGGCGGTGAAAACGCGAGACGCCAAATCGCCCGGAATCGGCATGGCCAGGCGTTCCGAGAGCAGATCCTCAAGCGAGACAGCCCCGGGTATCGTCGCAGCCATGCCGGTGAGAGCAGAGGCACCCGACATCACCAGAAGCCGCCGCAACCGTTCCATCGCCCGGTGAACACGCATGCGGGCGCCGTCCTCGGTCAGGCGGAGTTCGGTGCCAATCTCCCGCAGCGAGCGTCGCTGGTAGAAGCGCCGGAGCAGGATCTCGCGATCGGCATCCTCCAGTCGGTCCAGGCAGACATCGAGAATCGGTGCGAGTTCCTTCCAGACCTCGTCGGATGTGGCGGGGTTCATGGCGGGGTTCGAAATTGCCGACACCTGTTCACGCGCACGCCGACGACGTTCAGCACGTTCATGTTCGGAAGCCTTCCAGCAGGTTGCCCGGTGGAGCCAACCGCCGAGTTCGGCGACTTCGAGCAAGCTCCGGGCCTTCCGGACCAGCAGGCAGAAGACCGCCTGGCTGACGTCTGCGGCGGCATGAGGGTCCCCCATCCGCCGGGTGGCGGTGGCATGCACCAGGCCCAGGTGGCGTTGAGCCAGCTCCCGAAACGCTGAGTCATCACCGTCCTGAACGTACCGACGCAACAGTTGGCCATCATTCATCTCGATCAGGAAATGGCCGCTCGATGGAAAACCGAACAGCGGTTTCTCCCGGACCAAAGCCTCGGCGTTGCCATCCTTCATTTCGAGCACGCCGATGCCGAATCCGTGATGTGACACCGGTAAAAACGCGGGTTTGCCTCCGGGCGGCCAGCGCCTAGGATCCGCAGGTCAAGCCACACCGTACCACCGCCGGATCCCGGGGATCCCGAGATGCTCCATGTGGCCAACACCGATGCATTCGCCGCCCGTCATGAAGAACCGGTTGATCACGCTTTTCGTCGTCGCCCTGGGTGGCCTGGCCGCCGCTTCCCACGCAGCGGAACCGCCCGTCCCCGACACCATCCAGTTCAACCGCGACGTCCGCCCCGTCCTTTCGGACAATTGCTTCTCCTGCCACGGCCCCGACGCCAACCATCGGAAAGCCAAGCTGCGCCTCGACCTGCGCGATGAGGCGCTGAAGAAAGAGGCGTTCGTTCCCGGCAAACCCGAGCAAAGCGCCATCATCGAGCGCATCCTGACGTCGAACGAGGACGACTTGATGCCGCCCCGGGATTCGCACAAGCAGCTGACCGATCGCCAGAAGGAGATCCTGAAACGGTGGGTGGCCCAGGGAGCAAACTACCAGCAACATTGGTCCTACGAAAAACCGGTCAAACCGACCGTCCCCTACGGCGAACACGGGGTGGACTATCTGGTGCGCCGACGCCTCGTCGAAGTCGGCCTGAAACCCTCGCCCGAGGCGGACCGCCGCACGCTGATCCGCCGCCTCTACTCTGATCTGCTCGGTCTGCCTCCCACCCCCGCCGAAGTGGCCGCCTTCGAAAAAGACCCAACGCCCGACGCCTACGAGCGTCTGGTGGAACGGGTGCTGAAGAACCCCCACTACGGCGAACGCATGGCTCTGGGCTGGCTCGACGTGGTGCGTTACGCCGACACCATCGGGTACCACAGCGACAACCCGCGCAACGTCTGGCCTTACCGCGACTGGGTGATCCGCAGTTTCAACGAGAACAAACCCTTCGACCAATTCACCGTTGAGCAGATCGCCGGCGACCTGCTGCCGGATGCCAACCAGGACACCCGCGTGGGGTCGGCGTTCAATCGACTTCTGCTCAGCACCGAGGAAGGCGGGGCCCAGCCCAAGGACTACGAATCCCGCATGCTCACCGACCGCGTCCGGGCGGTGGGTGCGGCCTGGTTGGGCCAGACCACCGGCTGCGCGCAGTGCCATGATCATAAGTTCGACCCGTTCACCATGCGGGACTTCTACGCGATGGGCGCATTCTTCGCCGACGTCCAGGAAGGCATCATCGGTCGCCGCGAGGACGGCATGATCGTTGCCGCCCCCCAGCAGGAACAAAAACTCGCCGAGCTGGACGCCGCCGTCGCGGAGGCCAAAAAGAAGTATGAATCGGTCCTGCCCCGGATCGACGCCGCCCAGGACCAATGGGAAGCCGACGTGAAGGAGTACGGAATCACGCTCACCGAGCTGAAGCCCGACTCGAAGGCGAGCGATGCCGAGAAGAAGAACGCGCAACAAGTCGCCGCCCTGCTGTCGAACCCGAAACGGTCGGCGCAGGAAAAGCAGACGGTGCAGAACTACTTCCGCAACCGGGTGAACAAACTGCACCTGGCCGAGCGTGACGCCGTGGGCGCGGCGGAACGGGAGCGCAAGGAATACTACGAAGCACTGCCCAAGTGCCTGGTGACGGTCAGCACCTCGAACAAACGCACGGTGCGAATCCTCCCGCGCGGCAATTGGATGGACGAGACCGGCGAAATCATCCAGCCCGCCCTGCCCCATTACCTGCCTCAGCCTCGCATCGAGGGGCGCGAACCCAACCGGCTCGACCTGGCCCGCTGGCTGGTTTCCCGGGACAACCCGCTCACCGCGCGGACCACGATGAACCGGCTGTGGAAGCAGCTGTTCGGCACCGGCCTGAGCAAGGTGCTGGACGACCTCGGAGCTCAAGGTGAACCGCCGGTCAATCCCGCGCTGTTGGACTGGCTCGCCACCGAGTTCATGGACAACGGCTGGGATCTCCAACACATGGTGCGGACCCTGGTGACCAGCGCCACGTACCGACAGGTCTCCACCGCCACCCCCGAACAACTCGCCGCCGACCCCTACAACCGCGAGGTCGCCCGTCAAAGCGCCTTCCGCTACGACGCCGAGCTGGTCCGCGACACCGCCTTGGCGGTCTCCGGTCTGCTGGTGCCCAGAATCGGCGGTCCCAGCGTCAAACCGTACCAGCCTGAGGGTTACTGGGAGAATCTGAACTTCCCCACCCGCGATTATGTGGCCGACCCGGGCGAGAGCCAGTATCGGCGCGGACTCTACACTTGGTGGCAACGGTCTTTTCTGCACCCGAGCCTGCTCGCCTTCGATGCTCCCAACCGCGAGGAGTGCACCGCCGAGCGCAATCGCTCGAACATCCCGCAGCAGGCCCTGGTCCTGCTCAATGATCCGACCTACGTGGAAGCAGCGCGCGCCTTCGCGATTCGCATCCTTTCCGAATGCCAGGGAACCCCGGAACAACGTTTCGCCTGGGCCTGGCAACGTGTGCTTCAACGCAATCCTCGCGGTGAAGAAGCCACCATCGCCTCAGAGCTGCTGACCGGCCATCTGGCGGCGTACCGTTCCGATCCGGAAT
This sequence comes from Verrucomicrobiota bacterium, assembly GCA_963205105.1. Classification (GTDB taxonomy): domain Bacteria; phylum Verrucomicrobiota; class Verrucomicrobiia; order Limisphaerales; family CAIMTB01; genus CAIMTB01. The sequence goes on from CAUJJW010000208.1 coordinate 11,145, forward strand.
CGGCCAGGACCCTGTTGAAGACCGGGTTCGCCCCCAACCCGCAGGGGTTGGACCCCGCCGAACTGGCGGCCTGGACCCACGTCGCGCGGGTTCTCCTGAATCTCCACGAAACCATCACCCGCTCCTGAGCCACCCCACCATGAACGCTTCACCGTATTCCCCGCTCAGTCGGCGCGCTTTTCTTGGGCGGACGGCGCAAGGCCTCGGCAGTCTGGCGCTCGCATCCCTGCTCCGATCCTCGCCCGCGCAGGCGGCGGGCGTGAAAGGGGTGCTCGAGACAACCCACCTGCCCCAGAAAGCCACCCGGGTGATCTGGCTGACCATGGCTGGCGGCCCGTCGCAGCTGGAAACCTTCGATCCCAAGCCGAAGCTCGCCGAGATGCACGGCAAGCCGATGCCGGAGAGCCTCACTCAGGGCCAGCAACTCGCCCAACTCCAGGGCCAGAAACTCGTCTGCTTCGGACCGCAACACGGATTCTCCAAGTTCGGCAGGAATCAGACCGAGATCTGTTCGCTGTTCCCGCACATCGGTTCCTCGCTCGATGACATCTGCCTCATCCGGTCGATGACCACCGATGCCATCAACCATGACCCGGCCCACATGTTCATGAACACCGGCTCGCAGATCGCCGGACGCCCCAGCATGGGCGCGTGGGTCACCTACGGCCTCGGCACCGATGCCGAGGACCTGCCCGGCTTTGTGGTTCTCACCTCCCTCGGACGCGGCGGCCAAAACCAACCCATCGCCGCCCGGCAATGGAGTAGCGGTTTCCTGCCCAGTCGTTTTCAAGGCGTCCAATTGCGGGCCAAGGGTGATCCCGTCCTGTACTTGAACAACCCACCCGGCGTCGCCCGCGCTCAACAAGGCCGGGACGTCCAGGCCATCAACGCCCTCAACCGCATCCAGTACGGCTTGGTCGACGACCCCGAAATCGCCACCCGCATCACCCAGTACGAAATGGCCTTCCAGATGCAGGCGAGCGTGCCGGCGCTGATGGATCTTCAGGGGGAAGGCGCCAAGACGCTGGAACTCTACGGCTGCCAGCCGGGTGACGGCTCCTTCGCGTCCAACTGCCTGCTCGCACGGCGCCTCGCCGAACGCGGCGTCCGGTTCATCCAGCTGTATCACAAGGACTGGGATCACCACGGCGGCGTGAAGGAAGGCATCGAGTTCAAGGCCCAGGAAATCGATCGGGCCTGCATGGCGTTGATCACCGATCTGAAGCAGCGCGGTATGCTGGACAACACCCTGATCGTCTGGGCCGGCGAATTCGGCCGAACCCCCATGTCCCAGGGCGGCAATGGCCGGGACCATCACAACAAAGCGATGTCGGTGTGGCTCGCCGGCGGCGGCATTCGCGGCGGTATGGTCTACGGAGCCACCGACGAACTCGGTTACGCCGCCGTGGAAGACGTCACCACCGTCCACGATCTCCACGCCACGATGCTGCACCAACTCGGCATCCGCCACGATGCCTTCAGCGTGAAGTTCCAGGGACTCGACGCCCGATTGACCGGCGTCGAGAGCCCCAAGGTGATTCAGAAGATCCTGGCTTGAGCCAGCTTCAGCGGCGCGCGCGGCGCCAGCCCAGAAAACCCAACAGTCCCACGCCGGTCAGCACGGCGGTTTCCATCGGCTCAGGAACCGCCGCCGCCGTAAACCCGACGCGGAACACGGTGAACACGTTGTCGGTAATTCCCGCCGTGGCGGCATCGAAGGTCGTCTGATTCCGAATGGACCGGTATTCCGTCGAGGCTTCCCCCACGGCATCCAGGTCCACCGCGGTTCCTGCGCTCGAGGCCGGATGCGAGATCAGCACCACCAGATCTCCCCCTTGATAGGTGTACGGAGTCTCAAACGTGATCGCGGCGCCCCAGGGATTGGGCGTGGTGCCGCCAGGATAGCTCGATGCGGCAATCGTCAGCGGACCATCAAACACGGAGACCGGATCCACCATGTTATCGGCGAAGGTCATGCTCATCGAAGCAATCGAATTGGCCGCTTCCGCCAGCGTGATCTTGTACTGGGAGTACGAGTACGAGCCCGCGGGCGCCGCCGAACCACCACCGTCCTGCCGGAAGGAAATGCTCTCCAACACACTGCCCACCGGGATGCCGCCCAATTGGGAAGCCGCCACCTGCAGTTGAAGGGTCCTGGGCGTGGTTTGCACCGCGGTAGCCAAAACGCTGGAGCCCTCGGTGGTGGCAGCACTGTTGGGAAGCGTCACCAACGCAGCGTGCAGACTAGGCGCGGCAATCGCGGTAACCAACGTTAAGAGCTTGGGGGAAAGGCGTTTGAAGGTGGTACTCATGGGTTCAATGCGGTCGTTGGGGAGGGGGCGCCCAAAAACCTCGAAGGCTAGTACCAACTTTACTTAAGCGAGTCAACCAACGATCCCATCGCAGTCACACCTTCTTAAGAAACGTCACTTCCGATGGAACACCGCCTTCCCCTCCAACCGCATCCCGGAGAGACTTCAGGAACCGCCGAGCCATGAGACACCCTGCCCTGCTCACCGTTCTCGCCCTGACGCTCAACGTTTTACCAACACTCCTCGCCCAGGAACCGCTGCCCCGGGCGCTTGCCAAGGAAGCCGGCTTGGATTCGGAACGTCTGGAGCGTGTGCATGCACTCGTGCGCGGAGAGGTCGAAGCCGGAAAACACGCCGGCGCCGTGTGGCTCATCGCCCGGAATGGAAAGCTGGTGGACTGGAAGGCCTATGGCCGTCGCGACCTCGATTCCCGGGCCCCCATGGAGACCGACACGATTGTCCGGATCTATTCCATGTCGAAGGTCGTCACCGCGGTCGCCGCCCTGCAACTGTTCGAACAGAACCGCTTCAACCTGGATTCGCCGGTGACCCAATGGCTCCCGGAATTGAAGGACCTGCAGGTGTTTGTCGGCGGCACGGCGGAATCCCCGCAGGTGGCACCTGCCCGGAACCCGATCACGGTGCGCATGCTCCTCAATCACACCGCCGGATTCACCTACGACTTCTTCTCCGGCTCACCGGTTCACGATCTCTACAAGAAGCAGGACCTGTGGAATTCGACCTCGCTGGACGAGTTCCTGAGCAAAGTGGCCAAGCTCCCGCTGCTGGCGCAACCGGGCGTCGCATTCAACTACAGCATCAGCGACGACATCCTGGGCGCTCTCATCCAGCGGGTCAGCGGGATGAGCTTTGAGCAGTACGTGGCGCAGAACATCACCATCCCGCTCCGGATGAACGACACCGCGTTTGACGTGCCTCCGGAGAAAATGGGGCGACTCTCCCAGGTCCACGAAATCCGCGACGGCAAGCTCCGCACCACCCCCGCCACCATCGGCGCGTATGCCGAGACAGGCCGCGGCATCCCCTGCGGTGGGGCGGGATTGTTTTCAACCATCGGCGACTACGCCCGCTTCGCCCAGAGCCTGCTGAATGGTGGTGAACTGGAAGGGGCGCGCATTCTGGGCCGCAAAACCGTTGAACTTGCCCGCTTGAACTCGCTGCCCGCCGGCGTGAACGCCTTTGGCCCGGCCGATGGCTGGGGACTCTTCAGCGCGGTGCGGATCGACGCCGCCAAGGCGGGTGAACCGCTGAGCGAGGGAACATTCTATTGGAGCGGTGCCGCGACGACCCATTTCTTTGTGGACCCGCAGGAGAAGCTGCTGGCGCTGGTGTTCTGCCAACACTTCCCCTTCGACCAGCACGGATTGTTCACCCGGTTCCGCACGGCGGTGGGCCAGGCTTTGGAATGAGCCAAATCTCCGTGGCGGCGGGCGTCTCGCCTGCCGTAGAGGGGGGCGTCTCGCCCCCCGGAAGCCTTCCAGGTTCATGGTCCCAATGTGCGATTCGTGAATCGTGGCCGCTTCCCTTGAACCTGTTTCTGCCGTCGCCTTCCCAAGGGCCATCGGCCCGTTCCATCCCAGCCTGGGTCGAAGGCCCAGGAAGCGTTGCCCCGAAATCTGATGAGGG
>CAUJJW010000209.1 GCA_963205105.1 Verrucomicrobiota bacterium
GTTAAACCGGGCTCCCTCACCCCAACCCTCTCCCGGGGGGAGAGGGTGTCGCGTCCTGCCCTTGGGGACATGCCTTTACCCCGTTCTTCCGAGCCGTCGCGACTCGCTCCTGCCATCGCTTGGCTCAACCCTCCGAATCCAGCAGCGCACATTCTCCTTCTCCCTCCGGGAGAAGGCCGGGATGAGGGCCGCCCGCTCCACTCCTCGCGCCCCGGTTCATGGTCCCTGTACGTGTCCAAATTCTTTGGAGAATACTCCTCCCTATCCCCCGGATTTCAGCTCGATCCATGGTCGCTTCACCGCCTACTGTGACGCGTCCCATCCGCTGAACCCAGCCACGTCCGAGGCCGCCCTGGCATGAACCCGTCCTCCCCACCCACCGAAGCCATCCAGCGCCGGATGTTCCTCCGCCGCGGTGCCCAGGGGCTCGGCGCCCTGGCCCTGGCCACCCTCGCCCGGCCGTCACTTCTGCGCGCCGCTCCAGCGCGCGGCGCGCTCGGCTCTCCGCCCCTCCCCCAAAAGGCAAAACGCGTCATCTGGCTCACCATGGCCGGCGGACCGTCCCAGCTCGAAACCTTCGACCCCAAACCCAAGCTCGCCCAACTCCACGGCACCCCGATGCCCGAGAGCCTCACCCGGGGCCAGCAACTCGCCCAGTTGCAGGGGGAACAACTTTTCTGCCAGGGACCGGTCTTTCCTTTCGCCAAGTTCGGACGCAACCAGACCGAAATCTGCACCCTGTTCCCGCACATCGGCTCCGTGATGGATGACATCTGCCTGGTCCGCTCGATGACCACCGACGCCATCAACCACGACCCGGCCCACATGTTCATGAACACCGGCACCCAGATCGCCGGCCGCCCATCCATGGGCGCGTGGGTGACCTACGGTCTCGGGTCGGAGTCCGAAGACCTGCCGGGGTTCGTCGTCGCCGTGTCCACCGGCAAAGGCCGCTCCCCCCAACCCATCGCCGCCCGCCAGTGGAGCAGCGGATTTCTCCCCAGCCGTTATCAGGGCGTCCAATTGCGCGGTCAGGGCGAACCCGTGCATTACCTCGCCAATCCGCCCGGCATCACCCGCGATCGCCAACGGGCGGACGTCGACTCGATCCTCGCCCTGAATCGCGACCATCAACAGCTCGTCGACGATCCCGAAATCGTCACCCGCATCGCCCAGTACGAGATGGCCTTCCGCATGCAAGCCAGCGTGCCCGGGCTCATGGATGTCTCCGACGAACGCCCGGAAACCCTGGAAGCCTACGGCTGCCAGCCCGGCGATGGTTCGTTCGCATCGAATTGCCTCCTGGCACGCCGTCTGGCCGAACGCGGCACCCGTTTTATTCAGCTCTACCACCGCGACTGGGACCACCACAGCCAGCTCCGGGAAGAACTTCCGCTGCGCGCCGCCGAAGTCGACCGCGCCTGCGCCGCGTTGATTCGCGACCTTCAGCAACGGGGGCTTTTCGAGGAAACCCTGATCGTTTGGACCGGCGAGTTTGGCCGGACCCCGATGGCCCAGAAGAACAAGGGAACCCTCGGCCGGGATCACCACAACAAGGCGATGTCCATGTGGCTGGCCGGTGCCGGTATCCAACGCGGCCTGGTCTACGGCGCCACCGACGAACTCGGCTATGCCGCGGTCGAAAATGTCGCCACCGTGCACGACCTCCACGCCACCATGCTGCATCTGCTCGGCATCCAGCACGACGCCTTCACCTTCAAGTTCCAGGGCCTCGACGCCCGCCTCAGCGGTGTCGAAGGCGCCCACGTGCTGAAGGGCATCCTCGCCTGAGCGAGTCGACCGGTTTCAGTCTTTGCCCGCCGGCAGGGTGCGAAGCAGTTCCCGGGCTTGATCCCGCAACCCGGATTCCGCTGCCGATTCGGCCAGTCGCGACAGGATCACCCGCACCGCTTCCGTCTCCGGGTCCTTCGATGGAGTTCCACCCACTGCGGGCGTCGCTTCGGCAGTAGCAGGTCCACCCACCCGTTCGACCAGGGTTTCCAACACCCCACGAACCTCCTCCCGCTGCCCCGGCTCTTTCGCCGCCAGAAACCAGTCCACCAAGGTCCGAAGGTGCCGTCCCTCCACCAACCGGCCCAGCGCCTGAAACGCGCCCGGCTGAATCGACGGATCGTCGCCTCGCGCCAGTTTCAGCAATCCCGGCACCGCACCCGAATCGCCCCGGCCGCTCAGCGCGCGGAACAATTCGCGTCGCTCGGAAGGCGTGGCCTCGGGCAATGCCGCGAACAGGGCGGCGGTCACGTCGCCGCGATGCAGCAGCAACAACGACTGCTGCGCCGCCATTTGTTCCAGCGGATCCGGGCTCGCCGCGGCTTTCGCCAACAAGGGAACCACCGTCGCATCCCCCACGGATCCCAGCGCGTTCCAGACCGCCTTTCGAACTTCCGCATCGTCGCTGCCCGCAAGCGCCCGAACTTTGGGCAGCGCCAAGGGATCCCCCCGTCGTTGCAGCACCGCCAGCAAGCCAATCTGCATTTCCACCGGGGACGATCGGAGCATGCCGGCGCAAAGCTCGGTTGCCTCACGACCCCGCTCCCCCGCCGCCAGCCACAACCCCGCGGCCTGCGCGGTCGGCACCTGGCTCCGCAACAGCAACTGAATGGACGTCAGCGATCCGTCCCAGGCCGCGCCAAGCCCGGTGTGTTTCATACCGATGAACGCCGCCATCCGGACATGGTCCTCTTCCGACGCCGCCGTCAGTGCCGAATAAATCGGATAGATCGGTTCCAACCGGGAGGTGTCTCCTGCGACCACCGCACGATCCGCCACCGCCAGCAGCGCATCGACCACCGCCGGCCGGGCCACCACGTTCACCGTGCTGAGCGACCCCAACAGCGCCCGGATCGCGGGTTCACCACCGATCCGGCCCAACGCCGACGCGGCCACCGCGGCCACCGCGGGATCGGTATCCGCCAACAGTGGCGCCAGGCGGGACACCGACTCCGTATCGCGGCGCCAACCCAGCGAATCGATCACTCCCAGCCTCGCCGCGCCGGAGGTCCGACCCAGCGCGTCGCGCAAGGCCAGTGTGGCTTCGGGAAACGGCAACCCTTCCAGCGCATGCCGCGCCGCATGGCCCAGACGTTCGTCGGCCAACAACGCCCCGAGCGCCGGCGCGCAGGCCGCCGTACCCACCCTGCGCAGCTGCTGGCAGGCCTGCGCCTTGCTCACCGTGTCGGCATCGGAACGGAGGACGTCGACCAAATCCTGTTCCTCGCCCGTTCTTGCGGCAAAACCACCCAGCAGCAGCAGCCCCGCCACCAGCAGAGACATCGATCGAAAACTGTTCATGGGATCCATGGATTCGGGTTGATGGTTTCAGGCTCCCAGCCGCCACGGTGGACGCGCGGCATACGACAACAGGCGATTGGCTTCGTCATCGCCCTGAAACTCCCACTTCAGCGGATCCCATCGCAGGGAACGCCGCAGGATCAGCGCAATGCCGCCGATCAGCACCGCGTTCATCGTGTAGACCGCCGTTTCCGGGCGGCACAACGTCGCCTGCCGGGTCCGCACACATTCGAGAAAGTTCCCGGACAGGCTGTTCGCGCGGTCGACCTTCGAATCCTCCGGACGGAGCGGGGACTGCAGAATGGAGGCCGGATACGAGACGATG
>CAUJJW010000210.1 GCA_963205105.1 Verrucomicrobiota bacterium
TCGCCCCCCGGAATCCCCGGTTCATGGTCTCAATGCGCGATTCGTGAATCGTGGCGGCTTTTCATGAACCTTCCCATGGTAGCGATCGCGAGGGTTGAAACGGGCTCCCTCACCCCAACCCTCTCCCGGGGGGAGAGGGAGTCGCGTATCACCCGCAGCGACATGCCAGAACCCCATCCGCGCGAGCTGTCTCGACTCGTTCCAGCGAACACTTGGGTCATCCCTTCCAAACCCGCGGCGACTATTCTCCTTCTCCCTCCGGGAGAAGGCCGGGATGAGGGCCACCCGCTCCACGCCTCTCCCCGGTTCATGGTCCGGGCTGTTGCCCGGCGGTGAGGGTCGTGATTAGGGTGCCGTTCACAATGTCCATGGAACGACCATCTCGCGGCGCCTTCCGACGGGACCGATGGCAAACCTCGTGGGCGGTTGGGTTCGCTGCCTGGTTGGGTTTCGCGTCGGCCACGGTTGTTGCCCAACCCGCACCGGTTGCTTTCACCGGCGGCTTGATTCTGCCGATCTCCGGTCCGCCCATCTCCAATGGCGTGCTGGTGGTGCAAGGCGGCAAGATCCTGGCGGTCGGGCCCGCCGGAACGCCGATTCCGTCGGGCGCCACGGTGCGTGGCATGACGGGTCGGGTGCTGATGCCGGGGTTGGTGGACACCCACAGCCATGTGGGAGCGGTGGCAGGCGGAGACGGGTCATCGCCGATTCAACCCGAAGTGCGGGTGATTGACGCCTTGGACGTGCGGGATCCGAGTCTGCACCGGGCGCGCGCGGGCGGAATCACCACGGTCAATGTCATGCCCGGCTCGGGACATCTGGTGAGCGGCCAAACCCTGTACATCAAGCTGCGGGAAGGTCGGCGGGTGGAAGATTTGCTGATGACCAATCGTCAGGGGGGCGTGGCGGGAGGCCTCAAGATGGCCAACGGAACCAACTCACGACGCGACCCGCCGTTTCCGGGCACGCGCGGCAAATCGGCGGCACTGGTGCGGGAGAAATTCGTCGCGGCACAGGATTACCTGGCCAAGGTGGAACGGGCGAAAGGAGATGCCTCGAAGCTGCCGGCGCGTGACCTCACGTTGGAAACACTGGGGGAGGTGCTGTCCGGTCAACGGGTCGTTCAACACCACACCCATCGGCACGACGACATTCTGACGGTGCTGCGGTTGCAGAAGGAATTCGGCTTCAAAGTCGTGCTCCATCACGTCAGCGATGGCTGGAAAGTGGCGCCGGAGATCGCCGCGGCGAAGGCGCCGTGCTCGGTGATCTTGATCGACAGTCCGGGCGGCAAACTCGAGGCCCGCGACGTCGATTGGAAAACCGGCGGCGTGTTGGAGAAGGCCGGGGTGGTGGTGGGTTTTCACACCGACGACCCAGTGACCGATTCGCGGTTGTTCCTGCGATCGGCGGCCTTTGCCGTGCGTTCGGGGATGTCGCGGGAGGGTGCCTTGAGCGGCGTGACATTGGCGGGGGCGACTATGCTGGATTTGCAGGAACGGGTGGGGTCGTTGGAGGTGGGGAAGGACGCCGATCTCGTGGTGTTGTCGGGGGATCCGCTGAGCGTTTACACCCACGTGCTGGAGACCTGGGTCGAAGGATTAAAGGTGTTCGATCGAAGCGACCCCAAGGATCGGTTGATCGCGACCGGCGGGTATGGAGCCGGGGATCCGCGGTCGGCGCACCTGTGCTGCTTCGGGACCTGGGGAGGTGCCCAATGAAGCTGCGAACACTGCTGCTTGTCGGCTTGGTGAGTTGGGCCGGCTGGAGCCGGGTCATGGCCGCGGACCTCGCGGTGTTCGGGGACGTGGTTCACACGGTTTCTGGGGAATCCCTGGCGCCGGGCGTGGTCCTGATTCGCGGATCCAAGATTGCGGCGGTGGGCCGGCCGGGGTCGGTGGCGATCCCGACAGGAACCCCCGAACTCCGGGCGAAAGTGGTGACGCCGGGTTTGGTGGATGCCCATTCGGTGGTGGGTGTGTCGGGCATGCTGAACCAGAGCCACGACCAAGAGCAGTTGGAGAAGTCGGCGCCCATCCAGCCGGAACTGCGGGCGATCGATGCCTTCAACCCGCAAGATGAATTGGTGGCGTTTGTGCGTTCGCTGGGGGTGACCACGTTGCACACGGGCCATGCGCCGGGCGCCTTGGTTTCGGGGCAGACCATGGTGGTGAAGACCCATCCGGAAAGTTTGGACCAGGCGGTGGTGCTGCCCTGGGCGATGGTGGCGGCGACGTTGGGGGATGGGAGTTTGAGCGGGAAATCCGACAAACCGCCGGGCACGCGGGCCAAGTCGGTGGCGTTGCTGCGGGCCGAATTCGTGAAGGCCTCGGAGTATGCGCGCAAACGGGAAGTGCCGGAGATCGACAAACGTCCGGCGCGCGATCTGAAGCTGGAAGCCTTGGCGAAGGTGCTGGATCGAAGCGTGCCGCTGCTGGTCACCGTGCATCGGCACCAGGACGTGCTGGCCGCGCTGCGCCTGGCGGAGGAATTCAAGATCCGCCTGGTCCTGGATGGCGTGAGCGACGCGCCGTTGGTGTTGGAGGACGTTCAACGGAGCGGGTTCCCCATTTTGCTGCACCCGAGCATGTGGCGGCCTTTCAACGAGGCGCAGAATCTCAGTTTGGAGACGGCAGCGCGGGTGCAGGCGGCGGGGATTCCGTTCGCGCTGCAAAGTGGGTTTGAAGGGTACGTGCCGAAGACCCGGATCGTGCTGTTCGAAGCGGCGGTGGCGGCGGCCAACGGGCTGTCGTTTCAGCAGGCGTTGTCGAGTGTGACTCTGGGCGCGGCGCGGATATTGGGGCTGGCGGATCGAGTGGGGTCGTTGGAGACGGGGAAGGACGCGGATCTGGCGCTCTATGACGGCGATCCGTTCGAGTACACGACGCACTGTGTGGGGGTGGTGGTGAACGGGGTGGTGACCGATTCGGTGCCGAGGTGAGGTTGGCAGACCCGCCGACCGTGAACCGCGGGCGGCGGGGGGATGACGATGAGGAGTAGGAGTACGATGACGAGGGGAGGACAGGTTCATGGAGAGGAACGATTTCCAAAGATTGGACACGTATTGGGACCATGAACCGTGGCGCGAGGAGAGGAGCGGGCGGCCCTCATCCCGGCCTTCTCCCAGAGGGAGAAGGAGAGTATTCCCCGCTGGTGTCGGAGGGTAGAGGTGGGGATTGGCTGGAGCGAGTCGCGACGGCTCGGAAGAACGAGGTACAGGAATGTCCCCTAGGGCAGGACGCGACTCCCTCTCCCTCCGGGAGAGGGTTGGGGTGAGGGAGCCGGTTTCAACCCTCGCGATGGCTTGCCTGGAAAGGTTCATGGGTAGCCGCCACAATTCACGAGTCGCGCATTGGGACCATGAACCGGGGATTCCGGGGGGCGAGACGCCCCCCTCTACGGCAGGCGGGACGCCCGCCGCTACGGAGGCGCGGTTCATGGAGAGGAACGTTTTCCAAAGATTGGACACGTATTGGGACCATGAACCGTGGCGCGAGGAGAGGAGCGGGCGG
>CAUJJW010000211.1 GCA_963205105.1 Verrucomicrobiota bacterium
CCATCGCGTTCGCCATCCACCAACCTCCGGTCAACAAAACCATCGTGTTCAGGAACGCCAACGTCCGGCTCAGTTCCGCCTGGCCGTTTCGGAACACCTCGGGATCGTGATTCTTTTGAATCAGGAACACCCCCATCCCAAGGCTGAAGGTGAGCAGTTCCACCCAGACGATCAGCCAGACCAGAATCCCGCCCGGCGGTTCGAACAGCTTGGGCTTGGAATCGGCTTCCTGGGCGTCGCCGCGGGGAAGGGCGGGCTTGGACTCGATCGATGTGCTCATGTGCCGCCTCCTTCCTTAGCCTTGGATTCGAGGTTGCCCACACCCGCGTTCAACGAGGACGCCGGCAGGTCCGAAAGGAGTTGTCCAAGCATCTCTTTGGCTTCCTCCGGCGAGAAATCTTCATGCGGCCGTTTCGCGACACCCCGCTCGGCCAGATCGTAGTGCCGATCGGCCCGGACCCCATGCCGCTGCAGCGTTCGCAAGGCACAGTGTAGAGGGCATCCGTCGATGACGATGATGGGGCGTCCCGATTTCGCGGTGCGCAGCAGTGGGCCCACATCCCCACCCAACCCGGCAATGCAGGACATGTCCGCGACCCTCAAGCGGTCCAATCGGACCGCCAGATGATTGGCCATCTGGGCTGCACTGGAGGCACCCGAGCAGGAATACACCAAGGGTTGGACGGCATCGCGCTCCTGCATCGACGGACCCGGCTGAGAGTCGGACCGTCGAGCATCGTTGTTCGCATGCAGGGACTTCGGGGACATGATCCAGATGGCTCGCGCAAAACGGCCCGTTCCGCGGAGGAACCAGACCGAACCTTGCTGGAAGCATCAGGTTGAGCCCTTGACCTGAATCAATCCACGTGCCAGCCAGCCTTCTCGCTGTGGCCGTGGTTGCGGCTCATCGTTCATCAACCCCGGACAGGCCTGCAGGCGAGAGTCGTTGTTCCAGTCGCTGGAACGTACGATCCAGATCGGGATTCCCGTCCCATTCCTCCCAGAATGACGACAGCGGGACGGTTTCCGTGTGCTGCTTCCGCCGGACATCTCCCTCGCTCGTCGCACCGATCGGCTGCCAATCGGGCCCGCGGCTTTCCCGGACGACTGCGAGCAGTTCGCGAGCTCGGGCAAGCTCGCCCCGCTTCCACGCAAGATAGGCAATCAGGAAATGGGCTCCCGCCGATCGCGGGTTCGTTCGGGTGACAGCGACCAGACGCTGCTCCGCGACCGCGCTCTGCCCTCGTATGAGGGCGACTGCGGCCAGTGCGAGAGGTGCTCCTGTCTCCTCAGGGTTCAGTCGGTAGGCCCGTTGGAGCGCTTCCTCAGCTGCCATCAGATGCGCAGGATCCGTCGTGGACTGAACCCGAAGGACGCCCCACTGCTGCCAAGCACGGTGGCTGGCGGGGGCGATCCCTTGCAGGATGGCTAACTCCCGGAGCGCGCCTTCCGTGTCACCTGTTCCCACGAGAGCCTGTGCGAGATAGTAGCGGGAATCCTGATGATTCGGATCGATCGCCAGCGCGTCGCGGAGTAGTCGGATCGCCTCCGGTTGGTCTTTCTCCACTTTGAGGGCGTTCATACCCGCTCGCTGCAGTTCCCAGAAGCGGCGTACCCGGGTTCTGGGATCAACCGCAACGTCAGCCTGAGTCGTGTTCGGGCTTGGTTCGACTCTGGCGCTTCGGACGTCGCCGGCAAGCCGCGCTACTCGTCCAATCTCTGGATGTTTTTCGCGAAGTTCATAGCAGCCGCCGGCCTCCAAGCCCACGAACGATTGGGTTTCCCCGGCGAGCCAGTGGACATCGAGTCGATCGATTCTCCTCCCGGATCCGAGTCCCCAGTGAAGGACGGAACTGCTTTGGGAGAGATAACTCACACTATTCACTGAGCGGCGCAGCGGCACTCCATCGACCCACGCCACTGCAGTGGTTCCGTGCCCGAATCCATTGGCCTCCCCGGCGGAATTTCGACTTCGAAGCCGAACTTGGAGCCACGCGCCGGCGGACATGTCGTTGCGAATCAAGCGAACCCCTTCACCCAAGTCAGCAATGGCGAAGTCCAAGTCCCCATCTCCGTCCCAATCGGCGCAGGCCAACCCTCGGCCCACCGTCTTACGCCGGAGCGGCGCGCTCAGAGGTGCAAGGTTGTGGAATGCGGAACCACGGCGATTCCAAAACAGGTATGGCATCTCAGGTTTGAGGGATCGTGGAACAGCTCCCTCGATCTCCAGGGTGCTGCCATTGGCAACCAGGATGTCCAGCCAACCGTCGTGGTCCATGTCCACGAACTCTGTGCCCCATCCGACCTGGTCCAGCGAGATCTGGCCGAGGCCAACGCGGTCCGCGATGTCAATGAACTGGAGTGGAAATCGGGCGCCTTTCTCTCGATGAGGGGCTTCGGCGATGTCCGCTTCGTTACCATCAGCTGGTACCGCGACCGCGGATGGTTTGTGGACGATACGGTCCCCACCTTCCTTGACCGGCGGCACCCGGTGCGAGGGTGGGTGGTTGAAATCCGCCCAAAGGTTTTCATAGAAACCGTTTTCTTGAGCTACCCAATGGGTGATGAACATGTCGTCGTCGCCGTCCCGATCGAAGTCCGCCGCCGCCAGCCCCATGGCGCTTCTATAATCAGCGACGTGAGCCGCATGACTAAGATCGCGAAAACGTCCACCCAGGTTTTCATACAACACGTTGTCGGAGACGTCGTTGGCAACGTAAACGTCGAGATCTCCGTCGAGGTCGAAATCATGCCAAAGCACACCCAAGCTTCGCCCCTCCGGGTTCTCCACGCCCAACGCTGCGGCGACATTGGTAAACGAGCCTTTGGAATTCTGGTGAAATAGTGCGTTTTTACCCGGAGCAAAGGAGGCAGGGTTCAGGGTGTACGGAACTGCCGTGCCCAGCTGCTCGGAAGCCAAGTCGCGAAGCGTGGCATCCGGGGTGTATTCAACGTAGTTGCAGACGTAGAGATCCAGGCGACGGTCGTTGTCGATGTCACCCCAGGCGAGCCCAGCCCAGAACCCAGGAAGATTTGGAATCCGGTCATCCGGCAGGAACCGCCCGGTGCCCCGGTCGTTCCGAAACAGGCGGAGCGCATTGTAGCCGGACACCGCGAGATCCAGGAATCCGTCGCCATCGAAATCGCCCCAGGCTGCACCCATGCCGCGGATCCGCAATTCAGGGAAACCCGTGCAGAGGCGAAACGATCCATTGCCGAGATTGGCAAAGAGTTGGGATGGAAACAGGTCGTTGTCTGCGACGTCCAGCGAGCCACCTGCCGAGACCAGGAACAGGTCGTCGTCGCCGTCATTGTCGAAATCGCCCCACGCCAACCCCGGGCCCATGTCCTCGGGGAGCTGAGAGGTACGTTTTCCCGCGAAGTTCCGGAATCCGTCCAGCCCTGCTTCGCCCGAGACCTCAGCCAGACGCGGCGAAGGAGCGTTGGTTGGCAACGAGGCGGCCAGCATGCTTGTGATGTCCTCGGGCCGCTCGTCCGGGCGGTACTCGGTGGGTCGCATTCGCAAATGCAGGGCTATGCCCGAGATGCCACCGATCACGCCCACGATCGCCAGGAGCGTCGCCGTCAGGCGAAGTCGACGCCGTCGGGGCGAAAGCATGGTTTCACTCATCGCTGCCCTCCCTCAGTGACGAGCCTGCGTGAGCGTTGACTCGCACCACGATGTTCGTTCGAGCGATTCGGGTCACGGGTGCGGTGAAGGTGTTTGTCGCCCCAAAAATGTGGTTCAGTAAAAATTGGTCCACCTTCCGGTACTCCAGGGAGACGTCGATCTGATAGGATCCAGGCTTGGATGGCGCCGGGATCATCGGGCTCTCGAGTTGCAACGTATTCTCGGCCTCGCCAGACGCTTTCCGCTCAGAAGTCGGCACGGCCCCACTGCAGGGGATGCTGAACGAGACGGAGTCCGAATGGCCGGGGAACAAGGCTCGGCGAAACCGTACTCCCACCATTTCCCAGAGGTTATGGCGATCAATCAGGTTGCCGTGCTGGTCCACCGGTTCTGCCTTGAACAGGAAGGTGCCGGGTTCGAGGAAGTTGCGCTCATCGCGCTGGCCAGAAGTCCAAACCACCTGGCCGGCGTCATCGGTGACGCGGATGGCGAGCCAGCTTTGGATGATGTCCAATGGGCCGGTGGGAAAATCGTGACCGACCTTCGCGGAGGCCATCACCACCCGCAGTGGGATGTTCTCACCTGGCGCTACCGTGGGAGGTGCCACAGCAAGGATCCGAACAATGGGACCTGTCGCCCATTTATCGGCGATCTCGGGAACCGCGAACGTCCCCTGCAACCATTTTTCCGTAAGTTTCAAATGAGTATCCCATCCCGGCAATTCAGCGGACTGAAGCGTTGGAATGACGGTGTTGGCTCCCAGAAACCGGTGGCTGCGGTGCTTGCCGTCGTCACCAGATCGATTGTAGTCGAGGATGTCGCCGCGAGCAGGATCTCGTGAAGCAACGAGAGGCATGTGGCATTCTCTGCACTCCACCGTCTTCCGTGCATCTCCCTTGTGATTCCAGCGGCTTGAAGCCCAATTGTCGTATTGGTTTTGCAGCTGCACCCACCCCACCCGATTGATCTCCTCGTCAATGAACTGCTTGTGGCACGCAGCGCAGTACTCGGGCTTCTTGAAGGAGCGCTTTGAGAGCTTTTGGTGCTCCCCGGGTATCGAGCGAATGAGAAAGTCCCGCATCAGCCGACGCAGTCCATTCGTTTCCCATTGCCAAAGGTATTCCTTCGGCTGTGTCACCGTGTAGTTTGCGTTCCCCTGGATGTCCGTCTCACGGATGGCATGGCAGGCCAGGCAGGAGATTCCCTCCTGGTAGCCGTGCAAGCCGGTCAGGTTTTCCACGAAAATGTTCTTGGTGCCGCTGAACAAGGAGATCGGATCGTGGCAACCACCGCAGTACCTCGTCGACTCGGCCCCGTTCTCCCGCGCCATGACGTCCTGAATTCCCAGGAATACCCGGTCCATGGCCGCGTAGCGGTGGGCACTGGGCTGCCATTCCTCCAAGATCTGTTCATGGCATCCCGCGGTGCCACAGGCATGCGACCCAGCCAGTGACCGCGCATCGAAGGCCCCCCCGGTGTCGGTGCGTGCGAGACTGGGTGCAAACGGTCGGTTCGTCCCGTAGAGGAAGCTGTAATCCTCAGGAAACGTATTGATGTATTTCGGCACCGAGTACACCAGGGGCAAACCGAAGAAGGTTCCGATCACAAGCACCCCGGCACCGACCATGTAGGTTGCGCTTCGCGGCCACCCCATCACCGGTCCTTGCCTCTTTTGCCGCAATATGGCCGACACCAAATGAGGCGCCAACCCAACGACAAGTACGAGGGTCGAGATCAGGTGGGTGCTGCGCCAGACACCCGAGATCCGTGTGCCCGCCAAAGCTTGGATCGTCAGCACAACACCCGAGGCCATCACGATCATCAGTCCGGCCATCGCAATCCAGCCGAGCAGAGTCGTACTGGACAGGGCGTGCTTGCGGTAGGCCAGGACGTGCGCGACGCCATACCGAACGACTGGTACAAACGTCACAATGCCTAAAGCCGTGTGAACGAGGACTGCCCACTGAACCGCCGGCCGGAATCCGCCGACCGTGACCGCCAGGCCACTGACCGTCAACGCCACCAGGCTCGCCAAGCAGCATCGAACGCGCAGCGAATGCCACCCGTCGGGAGAGATGGCTTGGCCGTCTTTAATCATGGACTTCATGCAAATGGCCTCATCAAGGCATATGGCTTCGCACCAGCGCAGCCGGATGGAAACGGGACAGAGTCGAACACTGGAGGAATCGATTGCGCCTTGACCTGGATCATCTCGATCCGAGACCTGCGCCTGCTCATCAAATGCTATCAGCGCAGGGGGGGAGGGCGGATGCTTGCCCGCAGGCAGGCGTTTAAGCCGTTTCACGGGGCCTCCAGCAGGCCGGTTCCGCATCGTTGAGGACCACTTCTTCTGAGCCTTGTTTGACCCAGGTCAAGGCAAGGCGGCACGACGCGGGCGATGTTAAGGTACCGATGAAGACAGCGCCACGGCGTGGGTTTGTTCCCGTCCTTGTTTACGGTGCGACGCTCATCCTCCTCTTGGCACGGTTCGTAAGTCCAACTGCCGGCGCCGCCGATTCACCGCCCCCTGGTTCGGCAGTTTACGCCCAGCACTGTGCCGCCTGTCATGGCAGCACAGGGGATGGCAACGGACCCGCATCCGTGTGGTTGTTCCCTCGGCCGCGGGATTTCAGCGCCGGTCAGTTCAAGATCAAGTCGACACCTGGGCTATCGCTGCCCACCGACGGCGACCTCCTACAGTCAGTAACCCGTGGACTGCCCGGCAGTTCGATGCCGAGTTTCTCCTATCTGACCGAGACCGAACGACGTGATGTCGTCCGGCATGTCAAGCGCCTGACCGCTTACAAGGACAAGCAAGGCAAACAGGTCAACTGGTTCGATGAAGCGGCAGCAAATGGCACGCTCGCCAAACCGGTCGAGGTACCCGACGAGCCGGCCGCGGGTTTGCAGGAACTGACCTTGGGCCGAGACGTGTATCGCAGAATGCAGTGTGCCCAGTGCCACGGGGAGACAGGAGCCGGAGACGGTCCGCAGGTGCCAACGCTCAAAGATTCGGTGGGTTTCGCGATCGTTCCTCGCGACTTCAACACTGGCCTCTTCCGCGGTGGACACACCGGCAGGGACCTTTATCTCCGAATCCACAATGGCCTGCCGGGCACACCGATGATTCCTTATGGTGAGGAAGTCCTGAAACCCGAGGAACGATGGGCCCTCGTGCACTACGTGCAGTCCCTTCGCCGGAGTGATGTTGCCGTCAATGACCTGCTCGCACCCGCCGACAGTTCGATCCATGTCGCCCGGGTGACACGGCTGCCCACAGAACCGCTGGATCCCTTCTGGGAGAATTTCGATCCCGTCAGAGTTCCGCTCAACCCGCTTTGGCCCGAACCGAACCAGATCTACGCGATCGCCATCGCCGCAGTCACCGACGGCAAGCGCATGGCGGTGCTGCTTCAGTGGCGGGATGAGCTCCCTCGAGACAGAGCCATTCGGGTCCAGGACTTTCAGGACGCAGCAGCGCTCCAGTTCTCCCTTTCGGGTCAATACGGGTTCATCGGTATGGGCGACCGGGACAACCCCGTCAACCTCTGGCAATGGAAGGCTGGTTTCCAGGCCACCCCCGTGAACAGCAGCCAGGAAATGAAGGACGCCTACCCCTCGATGCATGTGGATGCCTGGAGTTTCACGAACTACAGCACAGCCATCAGCGCCGGGAACGTGATCTCCCAACCCAATCGTTCACCGGTTGAAGACGCCAATGCCCGCGGCTTCGGCTCGTTCACTTCACAACCAGCGGAGCAACAGAACGTGGCTGGCAAGGGAATTTGGCATGACGGCTTTTGGAGCGTCGTCCTCGTCCGGGATCTGGTTTCCCCAGACGCCGGCGACGTGGGATTCACCGCCGGCAAAAGTGTTCCCGTGGCCCTGGCCGTCTGGAACGGCGAACAAGGGGACCGCAACGGTCAAAAGATGGTCAGCAATTGGTACCAGCTGGTTCTCGATGACGGGCCAGCGGCTGCAGCCCAACGCTAAGCGCCAGTTCTCCGTTACATCGCTATGAACGATCCACTGAACCGCCGTTCCTTCCTCCAACGGAGCGGTCTCGTCGGCGTCGGCCTGACAGCGGCCCAGTTCCTTCCACTGCGCTATCTCCAGGCTCAGGTCACCGGCGATGAGATTGTCAACCCTCTCGCCCACTACCCCAATCGCGAATGGGAGCAGCTCTATCGGAATCAGTACGCGTACGATCACGAGTTCTCCTGGGTCTGTGCACCCAATGACACCCATAACTGCCGCATCACCGCCCATGTTCGCAACGGAGTCATCGTCCGGCTCGGCGAGCAATATGACGTCCATACCTACACGGACCTCTACGGAAAACATGCCTCGGCTTCCTGGGGGAACCGGCACTGCGCCAAAGGTTACACCTTCCACCGCATTCTCTATGGCCCGTACCGCCTGAAACACCCGATCATCCGTCGCGGCTGGAAACGCTGGGCCGACGACGGCTTCCCAACTCTCACCCCGGAGGTGAAAGCCAAATACAAGTTTGACACCCGGGGAACCGACAAATTCGACCGCATCTCCTGGGAGGATGCCTTCACCTATATCGCACGGGCCACCAAGGCCATTGCCACCCGCTACAGCGGCGAGGCGGGTGTTAAACTTCTCGAATCCCAGGGTTATCCACGGGAAATGATCGAGGACATGGGTGGCGCGGGCACGCGCACCATCAAAATGCGCGGCGGCATGGGGTTGCTCGGAGTCCTCGGCAAGTACGGCATGTACCGCCTCTGCAATTCCCTCGCTCTGCTTGATGTGAACGTTCGGGGGGTCAAACCACAGGATGCCAAAGCCGGTCGCATCTGGTCGAACTACACCTGGCACGGGGATCAGGCACCTGGTCATCCCTGGGTCCATGGCTTGCAGAACTCCGAAACGGACTTTAACGACCTTCGGAATTCCAAGCTCATCATCATGAACGGCAAGAACCTTGTGGAGAACAAGATGGCTGATGCCCACTGGTTCGTCGAGGCCATGGAACGAGGTTGCAAGATTGTGGTGATCGCCCCGGAATACGGGGCTCCGTCGACCAAGGCTGATTATTGGATTCCGGTCCGGCCATCCACTGACGCCGCATTGTGGTTAGGGGTGACGCGGCTCATGATGGACAATCGCTGGTACGACGAGTCTTTCGTCGTCCGCTTCACGGATTTCCCACTCCTGGTCCGTACCGACAACGGTAAGCGGCTCAGAGCGGCCGATGTCTTTCCGAACTACTCCACCACGCTCTCGGAGGACAGTCCCAGCAAGAAGGTCCAGGGAATCACCGACGATCAGCACCGTCAGATCGGGGACTTTGTCGTCTGGGATGCCGCCTCGAACTCTGCCAAGCCGATCACCCGGGACATGGTCGGCGAAACACTGGCCAAGAGCGGAATCGCACCCACTCTTGACTGGAAGGGCAGGGTCAAACTTGCCGATGGCACCGTGGTGGACGCGGCGACGTCGTGGAATCTCTACCGCATTCATTTGCGAGACTACGATCTCGACAGTGTTGCCGACATGACGAGCGCTCCGAGGGAGCTGATCGAACGACTGGCCAAAGATATCGCGACCACCAGCCCGGCCTCGATTCATCAGGGCGAAGGCATCAACCATTGGTTCCATGCCACCGAAGCCAACCGAGCCGCCTACCTCCCGCTCATGCTCACCGGCAACATCGGTAAGCCGGGCGCCGGTTGCCACGGCTGGGCAGGCAACTACAAGGCTGCGTTGTTCCAAGGCAGCAAGCTGACCGGCCCAGGCTTCAAGGGTTGGATTGCCGAGGATCCGTTCGAGCAAAACCTCGATCCCAAAGCCCACGGCCGGGAAATCCATGCACATGGTTACACCAAGGACGAGGAACCCGCCTACTGGAACCACGGCGACCGTCCCTTGATCGTCAACACGCCCAAGGAAGGCCGCAAAGTGTTCACCGGCAAGTCCCACATGCCAACGCCGACCAAGGCGATCTTTACAACCAACGTCAACCTGATCAACAACGCCAAGTGGGCCTACGGAATGATCAAGAACGTCAACCCGAACGTGGAGTTGATCGTGACGATGGATACCCAGATGACGGCCAGCGTGGAGTATTCCGATTTCGGCCTGCCTGCCAACTCATGGGTGGAGTTTGAAGACCTTGAGATCACCGCCAGTTGCTCCAATCCCTTCCTTCAGATTTGGAAAGGCGGAATCAAGCCTCTTTACGACTCCAAGGACGACCTGGCGATCCTCGCTGGAATCGCCGACGCGCTGGGCAAGGTCACCGGCGATCAGCGTTTCCACTCTCACTTCCAGTTCGAACACGAGGGCAAGCGCGGCATCTACATCCAGAGGCTGCTGGACACCTGCACCACCACCGCCGGGTACCGACTCGAGGATATTATGGCCGGCAAGTATGGGCCTCCGGGCGGCGCTCTGCTCCTGTTCCGCAGCTACCCTCGAATCCCCTTCTACGAGCAGATCCACGACGACTATCCGTTTTATACCGACACCGGGCGCCTTCACTCCTACAGCGACGACCCTACCGCGCTCTCCTGCGGCGAAAACTTCATCGTCCACCGCGAGGGACCCGAGGCCACTCCCTATCTCCCCAACGTCATTGTCAGCTCAAATCCACTGGTTCGACCGAACGATTACGGAATTCCTCTCGACGCAGAGCATTGGGACGAACGGACAGTCCGCAATGTCAAGCTATCTTGGGCCGAAACCAAGAAGTCTAAGAATTTCCTCTGGGAGAAAGGCTTTCAATTCTACTGCCTAACGCCGAAGTCCCGCCACAGCGTGCATTCCTCCTGGGCCAACGTGGACTGGCACCTGATCTGGAACTCCAACTTTGGCGACCCCTACCGCATCGACAAGCGGCTGCCGAACGTCGGTGAACACCAGATTCACATGAACCCTCAGGCTGCCCGGGATCTAGGCATCGCGGATGGCGACTATGTCTATGTCGACGCCAACCCGGCGGATCGTCCTTACCTGGGCGCGACACCGAGCGATCCTTTCTACAAAGTCAGCCGGCTCATGCTCCGGCTCACCTACAACGCGGCATATCCTTACCATGTGGTGATGATGAAGCATGGCTCCTTCATCGCCACCGAGAAGACCGTCAAAGCGCAGCAGACACGGCCCGACGGACTGTCACTCACCGAGGAAGGTTACATTTCGAACTTTCGCTTCGGCTCGCAGCAGTCGGTCACCCGCAACTGGCACATGCCGATGCACCAGACGGACACCTTGTTCCACAAGTCGAAGGCTTTCATGAGCTTTTTGTTCGGGGGTGAGGCCGATAACCATGCCGTCAACACCGTGCCGAAGGAATGCTTGATTCGCATCACCAAGGCCGAGGATGGCGGGCTCGGAGGCAAAGGACCGTGGAAGCCTGCTCTCAACGGCATGGCTCCGGAGGCCGAGGGGGATTCCATGCTGAAATACTTGGCTGGTGGATTCGCCGGGAAGGGAGAAGCCGGAGGTGGGGCATCGTTCGAATAACCAACAGATCCCATTCGATTATGCCGAAAGATGAATTTGACTTCGAGGATCCCCTGGAGCTGAACGGGATGGCCATCCTGTCGTCGGAAGACACTACCAACGACATGGCCGAGTGCTTCACCGAGGAGTTCATGCGGCTCGGTTACGATCATCGCAGGATTCTGGCGATGTTTGCTAATCCTCACTATCTCGGCCCCAACCTGGCCTTCCAGCAGCGCGGAGAAGTGTTCATCAGGGACCTGATCGCCGGCGTCTTCGCGCGTTGGGGGAAACAGGCGCCATGGCTTGACCCTGATCGTGGGCCCGAGCCGCCCGAACGGGGTTCTGTTCTTTACACCACTATCCCGGCACTTGAAGCGCCCCCATTGAGCAGCCAAGACAATCCACTCACCGACCCGACCGGCGCTCCTATTCCCCGATTCGAGATCTGATCGCTACCGACGTCAGACTCCAGCCCCCAACTTCACATTGACCATGAGCAACGTTCTCAACTGGCAACTCGGTCGCGAGATGGAATACCCGTACGAAGCCGCGTATCCCGACCAGCAGTTCGCCTTCATCTTCAACATCAACCGCTGCATCGGCTGCCAGACCTGCACCATGGCCTGCAAGTCCACCTGGACCTTCTCCAAGGGACAGGAATACATGTGGTGGAACAACGTTGAGACGAAGCCCTACGGTGGCTATCCGCACCATTGGGACGTCCGCACCCTCGATCTTCTCGAACAGGCCAATCCCGGTGGTCAAAACTGGGGAGGAAAAGCTGAAGACATCAAGGCGCCTTACGGAAAGTTTCATGGCAAGACGGTTTTCGAGGCAGCCAAAACGTTCATCGGACCCCAGGGCGCCAATCGGGCGCTCGGTTACCTGCCCACCGACGATGAATGGTCCGCGCCCAATCGATACGAAGACCACCCAGTAGGCAATGAGAAGGGCGTCAAAGGCGGCTATTTCAAAGGCGGCGAGTTGTTGCCGGAACACAAGACTTGGTTTTTTTACCTTGCCCGCATTTGCAATCACTGTTCCTACCCGGCATGTCTCGCGGCCTGTCCCCGCAACGCCATTTATAAGCGCCCCGAGGATGGGATCGTTCTTGTGGACCAAGAGCGCTGCCGTGGGTACCGGAAGTGCATGGAGGCCTGCCCGTACAAGAAGACCTACTATCGCGGTACGACTCGTACGACGGAGAAATGCATCGGTTGTTTCCCTCGGGTCGAAGGTAAGGATCAGGCCGGTCATGGGCTGCCCATGCAGACACGGTGCATGTCGTCCTGCATCGGCCACATCCGCTTGCAGGGGTTGGTGGGTTTGAATCCGGACGGCACCTGGAAGGAGGATCGGTACAACCCGCTTTACTACCTCATTCACATTGCCAAGGTCGCTTTGCCCCTTTACCCGCAATTCGGAACCGAACCGAACGGCTATTACATCCCCCCCCGCTGGGTATCACGGCCCTATCTGCGGCAGATGTTCGGTCCGGGAGTCGATGATGCGATTGAACGGTATGCCGCTCCCGACCGGGAGTTGCTCGCGGTGTTGCAGTTGTTCGGCAAGGACCAGCGCATTTGCGACCGTTACGAGATCAAGGAAGGTCCAAAGGTCTTCGAAACCGAGGTGCGTGGTAAGAAGTTCGTGCTCTACAACGACACCATCATTGGTTACGCAAAGGACGGGACCAAGATTATCGAAACCACTGTCGAAGAACCACTTCACATTCGTCCCGACAAGCATGCCAACTCCATCTGAAACATCTTCCCTGGCGGGGCAGTGGGCCGCCCGTACAACAAGTCCGAGACGTTCGGTTTTTGGCAACTACTCCACGTCTGAAGCCACTTGTGGTCCGGGAGACAACAGCGATCGCACACTGGCCGGAACCCCACCATTGGACCGCCCGCCTGCCGACGTGGCTGTCGCCACGCACTCCGCTAGTCTTCAAGCGGGCATTCATCGCGCCATCGCCCGTTCGTTTGTCTACCGATATCTTGCCAAAGCCTATGAGGATCCGACACTGGAGAACTGGCGGTGGCTGACCGACTCAACTACGAATGCGACGCTGCGCGCTGCGACTGGTTTGCTTGGAGATCCTCTGAGCGCAGCCGTAGATCGATTGAACGGGCACCTGCGCTCCGAGAGTTTCGAGACTTTCCTTGGCGCCTTCCTTACTGCGTTCGGGCACGCCGCCCGCGGCTCATGTCCGTTGAACGAGATCGAGTACGGGGATATCAAGGCAGACCCACTTTTCCAACCCCACCGCCTCGCTGATCTGGCTGCCTTCTACCGTGCCTTCGGACTTGAAGTCGCCGCGGATGCCGGCGAGCGGCAGGATCACCTAGGCCTTGAACTGGAGTTTCTCTGTGTGCTTGCCGCAAAGGAGGCGTATGCTCTGGAGTATCAACTAGATGCTGCGGATCATGCCCTCTGCCGCGAGGCACAAAAGAAGTTCCTTCGCGAACATCTCGGCCGCTGGACACCCGCTTTCACACGCCGCCTTGCCGCCGCGACCAGCGACCCGGCCCTGGGAAGCCTGGCCGAATTCACTCGGGCCTTTGTGGAATTTGAATGCAGCTGTTTTGGTGTGATTCCGGGCAGTGAGGAGCTTGCTCTCCGTCCGGTGGACGAAGCTGCTGACCGAATGTGCGACGCCTGCGGTCTTTCGAATCTGCCGCCCGGTGCCGCAAACCTTGCCACCGCATGAGTACATCCATGCCATCCAACCTGAATGCCCGACCGGTGGCTATTCGTTCTATTGCGTGCATGGACCACCGGGCGATCCACGGAGGCGACACCTAGCCATGGAACTGCGCTATGACGAGGATTTCGTGGAGGCCGCGGCATTCCTCTGCACGAGCGGGCGCCGCAAGGGCGTTTCGACGCTTCAGATCGCCCGGTTCCACCGCGAACGTGAACGTCTCTACAGCATCCTCGATCCAGACGATCGCAACACCGCCTTTTTCCGACTCCACTTGGAGTGGTTTCGAGAGTGGGGTTTGGAGGAAGTCCTCACGGGACTCGTGAAGGAGTTCCCGTTACTGACGCGGATGCTTAGCGTCCTCGTCGTGAGAAAGACGCGCGGGAAGAACGACGACGGCGCGGAACTGTATGTTAACGAGGCTCGCCAGCGCAGCGCCATCGTGGCACTCCCTCCGGATTTCTTCGAACGTGACGTCACGTTGCGAAACTATCTGCGTCATGAGTTCACTCATCTGAGCGACATGCTCCGGCCGGACTTTGGATACCTGCCGACACTCGATCTGCCCGGGCTGAACTCTGCACAACAGCGCCTGGCACGGGAACGTTACCGGTTGATTTGGGACATCACCATCGACGGTCGGCTATCCGCCGCCGGCCATGTCCCGATGGCCACCTGCGAACAACACCGTGCGGCCTTCTTCCGCGGTTACTCCTTCTGGCCGGAGGCCCGCCGGACGGACACTTTCGACGCCCTGTGGCAAAACGGATCCCCAGCTCATGCGCAGTTCCTGGCACTCATTGCGGATCCCCGCGGCCTCCGTGAATCGCACGGCCCTGCGCCCGGAGCGTCGTGTCCACTCTGTGGGTTTCCGACATTTGCCTGGGTTTCTGACGGTGCGGTCACCACGGAAATCGCACGCACCATTGCCGCCCAGTTTCCGGACTGGACTACCGAACAGAGCCTTTGCACCCGTTGCCTAGAAACCTATGAGACGCTTGCTGGAGTCGTGGTTCACTGACTGCCAAAAGAGCACGATGGATTTTTCCAAGGGAACGTCGTCGCTTCGATCGAATAAAGAAGGTGGCAATGGTCCATAACTCTACCATGCGAATATTATTCTTTGGCCACCTTCAGGACATAACTCTACAGGCTGAGCTTGTGTTGATGCTCGGAGAATCGGGTTCTGACGAGTTGTGGAACAAGATCATCGCGCTGCACCCTGGGCTCGCCCCGTTCCGCTCCGCAATTCGGCTCGCGCGGAACCAGGAATATGTAGGCTCCGATGCAAGATTCATCGATACCGACGAAGTTGCCTTGATTCCGCCGGTTTCTGGGGGATAGGTCCCATGAAGGTCGATGCTCGACTCACTGACCTCCCCATCGTTTCCGACACCCATCCCGCGCTTTCGCCATACGAGGTTGGGGCATGGACCGAGTTTCGAGGCTTGGTGCGTGCTGAGGAGAACGGTCGGCTCATCCGAGCCCTGGAGTACCAAGCCTACCCAGGCATGGCCGAACGCGAATTGCAACGATTGCTCGGGGCGTTGCTTCGGAAGCATGCATGCCTGGCCGCCCAGGTGATTCATAGAATTGGTGTGGTACCGGTTGGCGAGGCGGCGATCTACGTCGGCGTCGCGTCCCGCCATCGCAAGGAGGGTTTTGCCCTCCTCAGCGAGTTCATGGACGGCCTGAAGAAGGATGTCCCCATTTGGAAGCGACAGGCACTGTCTCAATGAGCGCATCCCTCGAGCTACAACCAAGCGAGGCTTGGCGTGAGCGTCATTGATTGGGTCATTCCTGACGTGCGATCCCCAGCACCCGTGGGAAGAGGACGTTGTTCTCCTTGTGAACATGCTGATGCATGTTTGCCTCCAGTTGCTCCAGTCCGTCGTAAAGAGCCCGGAACGTGTTGCAAGCCCAGTCCGGCGGCATGTAGTGGTCTGTCAGTTTCTTGAATTGCGCCAGCGCTGCCCCAGCGTGATCGTGTTCGGATTCCAGCCGAGTGAGAGTTCCCTTTAGGCCAGCAACCGTCTCGTCCTTCCCCGCCTGGTCAGCCTCCAGCCTGCGGATCGCCGGAAACACGTCCTCTTCTTCTACTTTCATGTGCGCCATCATCTCCGCGTGGAACAACTCGAACACTTGTCGAATTTCATGGAGGCGGGGTTCGTGATCGCCGTGCACGGCTGCCACCTTGCGGGTCATTAGATCGCAGCGCGGCATCTCCTGGCGCAGAAAACCATGGTGAACCTGTTCGATGTGATCGCACAGCACCGCCAACGTCATCGCGTTCGCGTCGACCGCTGAAGCTTCATGCGCGCCGTTCAGCGCGGTGAGCATGGAACACACGGTCGCCGCATCAAGGCCCTTTGCCTGGCAGGCTTCTGCCAGGGATCTCCTCCCGCCGCAGCAATAGTCAATGCCGAGGTTATCGAAAATCTTCGCTCGGGCCGGCACAGCGCGGACGAGTTCACCGACAGTGGTTTCAGGGGAAATGGTGGCATTGTTCATGTGCGTCGAATTCCAAAGCTCTCGTTGCGATCGATAACTTAATCAGATGGAAGCTGTATGCCAAATACATCTTTAAGGTTGAATCATGTTTCCCTGATCGTGATGGTCCGGTTCGATGCGTCTGAGCGTTTACTCCGATTACTCCGTCCGCGTGCTCATTTGCGCTGCAACTAGCCAGCCCGAACGGCTCACCGTGGATCAAGTGGCCAAGATTTTCTGCATTTCACGACATCACTTGGTCAAAGTCGTCCACGACCTTGGGCGTAACGGCTACCTGGATACTCAGCGCGGTATGGGTGGAGGCTTTACTTTAGCGCGATCGCCGGAGCACATCCGGCTTGGTGATGTCGTGCGCTTGGGCGAGGAGACCGAGACGGTGATCGAATGCCAGGACAGGCGACATCGTCCCTGCCGTCTCCTTCCCTGCTGCCGCCTCAAGGGTGTGTTTGATGAGGCGGCCACAGCTTTCTTCGCCGTGTTGGATCGCTACACCCTGGCCGACCTGGTGCAGCAACCTTCGCGCATCAGGGGCGTGCTTGAATTCTGAATCCACGACCGCAGAAGTGAATCAATGGGGTTATGGCCCATTGTGTTGGCGAGCTGCGAATCCATGGCCTGCCAGGCTGCTGGACTTGGGTCGGGGCGATATCCACTCTGTAGCAAGCATGCTCTCCAGCTCAGCTTGGAGCGATCGACCCCTACCAGCATGACGCTGTCGTCGCTTGTCGAACTGCCATGCGCACAACTGCGGCGCTATCACCCTTCCAGTACATCCTCGACCCACGTCATGACCGCCATCATGGAGGGGAATCCAAGGGTTGTCGTGGCAAGCAGAACCACATGGCGGATCTCGTCGGGAGTGCACCCGGCGGCCAAGGCGCGACGGGCGTGGCTGTGGACGGCGCCCTCACGCCAGGAACCTGAAGCAATGGCCAACTTCACAAGGCAGCGCGTTTTGGAATCCAGAGGACCGGCATTTTGCGTGGCTTCGGCCAGTGATTCGTAGGCTTTCGCGATTTCAGGATAGCGCCTGCTGAATTCCCGAAACCGTTTGGGCGGACCATCAACTCCCTTGGACACCTGTTTCGTTGCTTTCCGAGGCGTGGGCTTCATGTGCCCACAGAGTGAACCGCCGTGTGCGCCTACGCAACGCAGTCCATCACGAGGCATGGGCTCCCCGAGAGTGCCGTTGGCACCAACGGTTCAACATTGCCTTCAACACCCACGACGCATGGCACTTTTCTCTGGCTGCCACGGTTCGAATTGAATCGCGATGAGGTTCGTCACCTGCGCAGCGCTCGATGCGCGCGACCAATGGCACATGAGGGCTGGGAGATTCTGTTTGCTTCTCGAAGTAGCGCAATCACATGAAATCCACCCATCTTTCAAAGACGGATCTTCCGACACGTTGGAGCCCAGGAAGATGCTCGGCGGCCGCGGCCTGAATGTCTGCGGGCCGCTGGTTTGTCCAGAGTAGTTCTGCCTGAAAGGCTGTCGTGATCCTGTCCACCGCCCGCTGGTTTACCTCCAGGTGAAACTGGATTCCATAGGCAGAGCGTCCCCATCGAAAGGCTTGGCACTCGGTCATTTTGGACCAGGCAAGAGAGTCTGCCTTCGTGGGAAGATCGAAACGGTCCCCATGCCAGTGAAATGCCGTCAGGTCATCAGCGACTCCCTGCCAAAGTGCATCCTTCGCAGCGGATTGTGTGAAGTGAACTGTGTGCCAGCCTATCTCACGGCGAATATTGGGTACGACCGCGGCGCCGAGCGCGGCGGCGAGCAACTGGCTCCCCAGACAGATGCCCAATACCGGTCGATCATCCTCAAGGGCCGATTGGATGAGCTTCTGTTCTTCATCCAGGAACGGATATCGATCCGTATCATAGACGCCCATGGGCCCCCCCAGAACCACCAGTCCGCGGTGACGCCCCAGGTCTCTCGGCACAGGCTCATGACGGTAGGTTTTGACCAAGCTCAGGTCCCAGCCCCGCTCCAGAAGGACCTCTTTCATGAGTCCGGGCGACTCCGATGCAGCATGCTGAATGACGAGTACGGACCCCTTGAGTGAGCAAGACTGGGGCCGACTCGATCGGGTGAGGGGAAGGTTCGGTCGAAACATGGGACGGTCCAAGCGTCCTCGGAATCCGGATGGACTTCTTTGACTGATGTCAAATATCCCCAGCACTTATGTTCTTGCTCCGACAGTGGAGCAGGGACGTGCGTAGCCGCCTCAAACTCCATGAGGACGTTTGGAATCTATGAAAACGTGGGCCAGCCTTGACCTATGTCATGCCGCGCCTTCTTGAAAGCCTGTCTCATCATCCCACGGTCGGTGACTTTTGCCCAAGTCCATGGAAACTGTTGTTCAATACCTGATCATCTCGTTGGGGTTCAGTTGTTGTGGCCAATATGTTCCATGGGCTGGAGTCCGACCATCCGGCGAATCGACGGATGTCGCGGGACGCGCATCACGCGCAGAAAGGTGCTTGGAGCACCGCGAAGTCTTAAATCATTGGATGGGCGAGGCTTTCCACGATCGGTCCAAGGGGCCTGCTCTGGCTTGCCGGCAAAGGCGGATTGCGAGCCAGGATTCTATCCCAGGGACATCGATGCCGAGACGACCGACTCCTGTGAGTTGACCTCCCGGCTTGCAACCCAGGCTTGATGAACTTCAGCGCTGTCATATTGGCAGGGGGACAATCACGACGTATGGGGTGCGACAAAGCGCGAATCGCCCTCCACGGAAAGACGTTGCTCGCCACTCAGATCGAACGCGTCCGGATGCTAGCACCGACCGAACTTTTCATATCGGGTCGAGCCGATGTCGATTACTCCGAGCATACCTGTCCAGTATTGTTGGACGGCATCGAGGATGGCGGACCACTTGCTGGAGTTTTCGCTGCTCTCTTGAGGGCGTCCACGTCCCACTTGCTGGTGCTTGCCGTTGATATGCCGCTGATGAGATGCGAACTGCTCGCGAGCCTCGTCGAACTCAGCACGCAATCCGCCGGGGCTGTGCCTCTCGCAGGCAGTCGTGTGGAACCACTGGCTGCGGTTTACCCAACCGACGCCGCTGCCGTCGTGGAGAGGATGTTCCGGTACGGCCTCCGATCCGCTCGGGTCTTTGCCGAGAACTGCCGACGTCGAGGGCATGTGCGATTCCATTCGGTGGCGGAGCTGGACTGGCCATGCTTTCTGAACTGCAATTCACCCGGCGACCTGCCAACCGGCGCCGTTTGTCCGCTTGCCTGCGCCAACTCCCCGAGATGCCGATGAAGGCAGACTGCGTTCAGGGGTATTGTAGATCCTGCCGCATCAGATCGCAGAACCGAAAACAGAGCAGCCATGGAGCTCATCATTCATACAAACCGCGGGGTATATGAAGCTCCTCCGTTTCCTCGGGCTGCTGCTACGGCGGGAGTGGCTCGTTAGCCCGTAGCTCAGGACGGGTTTCAGGAACGGTTGGGGATCGGCAGGGTTCGGGTGTCTGGGACATCGAAGCCCACGGCACCCGCTACTGGCCTCACCTCTTGTGATGGATCCTGAGTGCCTCTCGCAAGGGTTACACCAAGGTGTTCCGTGCAGACCACCGAGAGCTTCATCTGCGGCGTCGAGAACGGCCTCCGCGCCTTCGGTGGGGTGCCCGCCACCAGTGCCATGGATTTTGTTACCCGGAACAGAATCGATTTCCAGTTGATGAGGGGTGCCAGCACTGGCCCAAACCACCTTGAGCAACTTGAGCAGGAGCGAACTGGAGACTCAGACAAGCTTGTGTGGGACGTGGATGGACGGAGGCAACGATGTGGGACACGACGGTGCTCCCCCCTTGGTAACTTTCCTCGCGCAGGCGCTGGAGGACCTGGGCGGCGGTAAAGGGATGTTGCAGCAGGTCATCGCCCGGGCGCTGGATTCATTGTCGCGGGAAGAGCACACCGGCTCTTCCCGCGACCAAGGACCTCACCGAGATTCCGCCAGGTCCCCTTCAAAGCGGTGCTGAAGATGCTCGGCGAGACCACCCAGCACCCCGCCAAGGAGGAGATGCGAGAGATTCTGACACAAACGTCTCGTGGAACTTGGAACCGGGATGCGCAGCGGTTCACAAAATTTCGTGCACTGCTTTGACGAACCGTCGCCGGTCGGCTCTGTACCGAGGATGCTTGGTATCCACGAGATTCCTGTAAAAACGATTCGGGCTCTGCGATAGATTCAACAGAGCAGCGATGTCGGCGCCCCACCATCCTCAGAAGGAACCCCCACCGACGCGGCGTTCGCTGATCGAACGCCTGCGCGACCTAGGTGACGATCCGAGTTGGCGGGAGTTCTTCGACACCTACTGGAAGTTGATCTATGGTGCTGCAATCAAGGCGGGTCTGAGCGATCAGGAAGCCGAAGATGTCGTTCAAGAAACGGTCATCGGGGTCGCGCGCAGGATGCCCGAATTCCGCTACGAACCCGCAGTCTGCTCATTCAAGGGCTGGCTCATGCACGTCACGCGCTGCCGGATCGTGGATCGATACCGCCGCCGCCGACCGCAAAACATCCCGCTGGCAGACCCCAACGGCGACACCAGCGAGGACCCGGTTCTGGACCTGCCCGATCCCACCGCGAATGTCCTGGAAGGAATCTGGCACGAGGAATGGCGCAAGAATCTCATGGACGTCGCGCTGGAGCGGGTGCGTCACCGCGCTAGTCCCAAGCACTATCAGATCTTCCACCTGCACGCGATCAAGGGCCTCGGAGTCCTCGACGTGGCGCGGTTGACCGGTGCCAGCTTGACGAGTGTCTACGTGACCTACCACCGCGTCGCGAAGTTGGTGAAGGAGGAGGTTCGCCGCCTCGAACGAACGTCCACGCATGGCTGACCAAGAGAAGCCAATTCCGACGCAGGCCCCCCGGGAAAGCCGTTCGGTGCTGCCACAGGGGCTCGCGGATCTCGCCCTCACCCTCCTGCAGCGTTGGATGCCGCGGCGAACGCCTCAGCCTTCTTGCGTGTCGGGTGGTCCGCTCCGGTTCGAGCGCTACCGGGTGGCTCCACGAGTCGGTAACGCGTTCCTTCGCCGCCGGATGCTGATCGGGCCACCCCCAACGCTGCGATGAGCACCGCCCGCGATCGAATCGAGGCGAAACTCGGATTGACCGAACGCCCACTCCAACCGATCCGAACCGGTCCTCCGAAGATCCCCGATCATGTCCTGGTGCGGCCGATCGGCCAAGGCGCCTACGGCGAGGTCTGGCTGGCCCGCAACGCGCTCGGAACCCAGCGCGCCATCAAGATTGTCTACCTCGACAACTTCAAGGACTCCCGCCCCTATGAGCGAGAGTTTGCAGGCATACGGCGATTTGAACCCCTCTCCCGGGCCAACGAGGGATTCGTCGACATCCTCCAGGTCGGCCGGGATGAACCCGGAGGCTGGTTTTACTATGTGATGGAACTGGCGGACGACGCCCGGAGCCAAGCCGACCCGCCCCATCCCCCGGAGAGCCCAAACCCAGCGCCCGCCCCGATCACTTCCTCTCCGCCGAACAGGCCCTCCGATTCGGAAACCTACCGGCCACGAACCCTCGCGGACGAACTCCTGCGCCGCGGCCGCCTGCCGCTCACCGAGTGCCTCGAACTTGGGCTCAACCTCAGCCTGGCCCTGGCCCACCTGCATCGGCATGGCCTGATCCACCGCGACGTCAAACCCTCCAACATCATCTTCGTCGGCGGCGTGCCCAAACTGGCCGACATCGGCCTGGTCACCGAGGCCGCCGGCGCTCGGACGTTCGTCGGGACCGAGGGGTTCGTCCCTCCCGAAGGTCCCACCTCGCCGCGGGCGGATCTCTACGCGCTGGGCAAGGTCCTCTACGAGGCAGCGATGGGAAAGGACCGCCAGGAATTCCCGGAACCCTTCACGCGGATCGGCACGGATCCGGAATCGATCCAGCTGATGGAACTCAACGCGGTGCTGCTGCGGGCCTGCGAACCGAAGCCCGAGGCTCGCTACGCCTCCGCGGAGGAGATGCACGCCGACCTCGCCCTGCTGCACAGCGGCGGCTCGGTGAAACGTCGGCACCAGTTCGATCGCCAGTTCCGAGCAGCCCGACGCCTCGGCGGGGCGGTGGGGCTTGTCGCGTTGCTCGCCACCGGCCTCTACCTCTGGCAGGCCCAACAGGCGCGGCGAATGGCGACGCTGGCCGACCAGTCGCGCGCCAACGAGCTGGTGGCACGGGAGAACCTCTATGCCGCGGACATCAACCTGGCCCAGCAAGCGCTCCAGGCGGACAACCTGAGGCAGGCTCGAACGCTGCTCCTGAACCACATCCCCTCTGCCGGACAACCTGACCTGCGCGGATTCGAATGGCGGTATCTTTGGCAACAGGCGCAAGGCGACGAAATCGACCGTCTGCCCGGCCATCCCCGGGGGGCCTGGCGGGCTGCGTTCTCGCCGGACGGCCTCCAACTCGCCACCAGCGGAGCCGACGACACGGTGCACCTCTGGGACCCTCGCACCGGGCAGCCACTCGGTTCGCTTCCGGGCCAGAAACAGGTTCTCTCGCTCTCGTTTGCGCCCGGCACCCGCCAACTCGCCGCGGGTTCCTTCCAGGGAGTCTGGCTCTGGGACATGCTCGGCTTCGCCAAACTCCGCGAACTTACGGGCGCCACCGGGCCGGCGAGGTTCTCGCCAAGTGGCAAGTACCTCCTCACCTCGAGCCCCGAGCGTTTGCTGCTGTGGAGCACGGATACCTGGACCGTGGTCGGTTCCATGCAACGCCCCCAGCCCCGCGGCTGGGCCTTCGCCCTCGCCTTCGCGCCCGAGGAGGACCTCTTCGCAGTGACCGTCAAGGAAGGGGTAGGGCTTTACACCGTTCCGGATCTTCACCTCGCGCACCGCATTCCGCGCCCCCCTACGGCTCGTGGGCTGGTCTCGATTTCACCCGACGGCACCCTGGCCTTCGATGGACCGGGATTTGGAGTGACGCTGTGGGACATCGACCGGCAACGGGCGCGAGCCGTTCTGCTGGGCCACACCGATCACGTCTACGCCGCGCGGTTTGCGCCCGATGGACGCAGGGTGGTGACAGCCAGCGCGGATCAGACCATTCGGATCTGGGACACGCGCACGGGCGCGCTCCTGAACACCCTGCGCGGGCAGGCGGACGAAGTCTTCGACATCGCTTACTCGCCCCGCGGCGACCTGCTGGCGTCCGTGGGGATGAACGATGGTTCCATCAAGCTCTGGGATCCAACAGCCAGGGCCAAGCCCTCCTCGCGGCGAGGTGCGGACCGACCCGTCGGCTTCGGCCCGGATGGCCTGCTCTGGACGTGGACAGAAGATGGAGACCTCCGTCGCCTCGACCCCGACACTCTCGAACTCCGTGACGTGGCCATCGACTTTCCCGGCAGGGCGCCAGAGAGCACCGCCTTCCCCGGGAGCCTCTCTGCGGACGGCCAAGTGCTCGCGCTCTGGGACCAGGCCAACGGTCGGATGGAACTCTGGAACGTCACGAGCCGACTGCTTCTCGGTGCTCTGGCGGCTGTGACGCCCTGGATACGCTTCGCACCAGGACGGGGTTGGGCCCTCACGGAAACCGGCAGCGACACCGTGACCCTCTGGCAGCTTCCCTCCGCCGAGTCGCTCTGCGTATTCACCAACACGAGCCCTGGAGCGGCATGCCTGTCGCCGGATGAGAACTACCTTCTCGCGGACGAAGGAGGCCATCCCCAACTCTGGAATCTCCAAAGCGCCCCACCGCGGCGCGAGGCGGCCCTCGATCCCAGCCAAGCAAGCATCGCTGGTGCCGCCTTCTCCCCGGACGGCCGACTCCTCGCCACCGCGGGAAAGGGCGCAGTCATCCGGCTCTGGTCGGTGCCCTCTGGCCGGGAACTGGGCCGCTTCACCGGACACACCCGCCTGGTGATCAGCCTCGCGTTCAACCCGGATGGGCGAACCCTGGCCAGCATCTGCGACGACCGAACGGTTCGCTTGTGGCACGTGGCCAGCCAGCGCGAATTGATGAGGTTCCCTACGGAACGGGAAGACCGCGGACCGTTCGCCTTAATGTTCTCCCAGGACGGCCGGTTTCTCTCCGCGACCCGCGTGGATGATCTGGGCCCGATCACCTGGGTCTGGCACGCGCCGGTAGCCGCTTTGGCCGATTCCCCGCCGGTAGCTCGTTAAGATCCTTCCGCCGCCGACGCGCCGAGGGCTCCGTCGACGCGCGTCCTGTGCGAGCTTTGGGTCGGTCTGCGCATCGAGTGTTTGGAATGGATTCCTGTAAAACGGAGCCCTGCCGCCGCGATGGATTGGTCGAGACCGTAATCAACCTCGACCCTTCATGAACCTCAGCCTCCGACCCATCCCAATGAAGACTCGCACCCGCCTCGCTGCCCTGATCGCCGCAGCATCCTCCATCGTCGTCGGCGCCGCATCGGCGACCGCCAGCGACCCGGGGTGGACGGATCTCCTGAACACGCCTGGGCAGTCCCACCGGGCCGCCATCATCGATCCGTTCTCGAACGACCCGCAGGCCGCCGACCTCGTCCTGGCCGGCGACGTCCATGGCGTGCAAAGTGGCCTGCTCCACCGGTTCTCCCAAAGCGCGTCCTCGTTGACTCCGTTGGATACCGACACCAGCAACTTCGGCACCTACGGTCTGGCGTGGGACACGAGTCCATCCTCGGCTGGTTTCGGCAACCTGTACCGCGTTGGTACCGTCCAACGGTCGACCGCCTCGGGAAACCTGGTCCCGGAGTGGACCGTGCTCCGCGGAACGGAGGCCACGACGCAGTGGAGTCCTTCGGCCACGTTTCGGCTCGCCGACGCATGGTCCGAGGCGCGCGGTGTCACGGTCGACGATGCCGGCAACCTCCACGTCTGCGGCATGGCCCTCGACGCCGCGGGCGTCGGCCACTGGGTCGTGGCCCGCAGCCAGGACCAGGGCGCCAGTTGGACCTACACCTCGGTGTTCCAAGGCTCGGGAGCCTACTCTTTCACCGGCTATAACCATGTGGCCGCCCTTGGAATCACCTTCGTTCCAAGCACTACCGGACCCGGTGGTGCCCTTTTCGCGGTGGGGACGCGGGGCAAACTCTACGCCGGCGCCTGGACCGTGACCCGGAGCTCCGATGGCGGCGCGTCCTGGCAGGTCGTCGACACGGAAGCCTGGCTCCCAAGAAAAGCCAATACGTCGCGCGCTCGGAAAGTGGCCGCCGACTCCGCTGGGCGCATCTTCGTCCTCGGCGACACCGGCAGTCGCATGGAGAACGCCCCCTCCCCCTGGGTGATTCGCATGAGCAGCAATGGGGGTACCTCATGGACGACAATCTTCGGCCCCTGGAACTACGGTCCCTGCCCGTACCCGATCGACCTCGCCGTCGATGCCTTGGGCAACGTCTGGGCCGTCGGCGTGACGCACGAGAAGTACGGCACGAAGAAGGTCACCTACACCTCCCGGGCCACCTGGGTCCGGCTCACCGAGTCCGCCCCCGGCAACGGAGTCTGGAGCTCCAGTTACGGCTTTCTCACGGACGAGGCTCAAGGCATCAACCGAGCCGCTGCGGAGGCCATCACCGTGGACGCGGCAGGCCGGATCTATATCAGCGGTAGTTACAGGGCAAACGACGGATCGCCTTGGGTCTGGTTCGCGAAACGCTACGAACCCTGAGCAGCGGCCCCCCTCGACCGATCCACCTGGGCATCTCGTATCCCCGTATGTTGTCCTGTCGCCTCACCGCCTTGGCCCGTTTCGCCTGGGCTTCCTCCGGAATCGGGTTGGCCTTCGCGGTCGTCTCAGCCACCGCCATCGACCTCGCGCCGAAACTGGTTGGCCGGCTGGAGACGTCCCTGGCCGTCGCCTCGATCACCGTTGCGGGATCGCGCGCCTACTGGACGTCGGGGTTCGACCCCCAGACCGGTTTTATGGGAGCGCTCCACGTCGGTGATGTTTCCAATCCCACAGCTCCCCATCTGCTGGGAAGTCTGGAACTGCCGAGGGCAGCGGGAGGCATCGCCGTCTCGGGCGATTTCGCCTACGTGGCCGTGGAGAGTGCCGGCCTGATCGTGGTGAAGATCACCGACCCGGCGGCGCCGGTTCGATGGGGCGCCTATAACACGAGCGGATCCGCCTACGATGTCGTTCTCGTGGGAAACCTGGCCTATGTCGCGGACGGGGAGGCAGGGTTGGTGGTGGTCGACGTCACCGATCCCGCATCACCCCGACGGGTCGGCAGCCTGGACGGCTCGGGAGAGGTCCATCAAGTCGCTGTCTCCGGCCACTACGCCTATCTGGCCGACCGCTATTGGGCGGGAACGGACATGCAGCCTGACGGCGCCCTTCGCATCGTCGATGTGACCAATCCAGCGAGTCCGCGGCACGTCGGTCGACATCGCGCCCAAGCGGGTTCCGTGGCGGTGGTGGGGAACATGGCCTACGTGAGTGGTGGGACGATGCAGGTCTTCGATGTCTCCGACCCGCCGAATCCAAAGCTCCTGGCCAGCCACGCGCCCGGTGGAAACCTGACCTTGCACGAGGACCGCGTGTTCCTCGCCCACCCCCAGGTCGGCCTCCAGATTCTGGACGTCTCCAATCCACTCTCTCCCCGGCGCATCGGCGGCCTCCAGCCTCCCCGGGATTACGGCCGACACGTCGCGGTCCAAGGGAGATACGCCTACCTCATGGCCGGAGGATGGGTTGAGGGTGAAGGCGGCCTCCACGTCATCGATCTGGAAGCCCCGGCCACCTGGGAACGGGTAGGTGGAATCGACACGCCCGGCACCGCCCGCGCCCTCGCCGTCTCGGGATCCCGGGCGTACGTCGCGGACGGTGCCGCGGGGCTTCAGGTTCTGGACCTCGCCGCCCCCACGCGTCCGGTGCTCCTTGGGAACCATCCCACACAAAACCCAGCGGAATGGGTCGCCGCGAAGACGAACATCGCTTGCGTGGTGGGAAACACCTGGATCACGGACACTCCCAACTTCCGCCACACCCTGGAGGTCCTGGACGCCGGCGACCCGCGACGCCCCCGACTCCTGGGTACTTACGTGACCACTGGGTATACCCAACTCGGTTCCCTGATCCTCAACGCCACCGGCGAGTTCGCTTTTCTTGCCCTGGGTTCGGCCTCGGGTGAAGCCGGGCGGGTGGATGTGGTGGACCTCAGGACCCGGTCCTCGCCGGTCCGGATCGCGAGCCACGACTTTTCCAGCATGCGGCTCGACCAGGCGATCCGTGGGGAACAACTCCTGGTCGGGGACGGCATGGCCGGATTGACCGTTCTGGACATCCGGGATCCTTCGCTCCCGGTGGTTCTAGGCAGCCATGAAGCCATCAGTTGGAACCTCCGCGTCGCGACCTTCGGTTCGCGCGCCTTCCTCTCCGGCCTTCGCTTCGGCTTCCAGATCGTGGATGTGGACGTGCCAGCCCGCATCTCCTTGCTCGGCTCCAGTTCGGAGTTCGGATTCGGATGGAATCGCATGGCTGCCTTGGGTCACTGGGTGTTCGCCGCCGCGGGTGGCTCGGGACTCCAGGTGGTGGACACCCACGTCGTATCGGAACCCGTCCTCGTCGGGGAGAACGCGGCCGTCCTGGCCAATGACCTGGTCGTGTCCGGAGAGTGCGTTCTCGTGGCCGCGGACGACGAGGGCCTCCAGGTCTTCGGAGTGGAACCGCGAAGTTCCCCGGCCCCGTCCCTGGCCATCTCCCGAGCGACCGACGCAGTAGCCATTCGCTGGTCGTCGTCGACCGGTACCTTCACCCTGCAGTCCCGGGATTTGCTCGCCGATTCCCCGGAGTGGAGGACCGAGAACACGCCCGCGGTCGTGCGGGGCGAGATCTCCGAGGTCACGCTGGACACCACTTCCGGCGCACGGGCTTTTCGGTTGAAGAAGCCGTGACCCATCGCCGCCACGCACTACGTGGGCAGGTTTCTGACCCGAACCCGAGCCCCGGGAGCGCCTTCACGCTGTTGGAGCTTCTGGTTGTCGTCGCAACCCTTGCCATCCTCGCCAGCCTGCTCCTCCCCGCCTTCGGCCGGGCCAAAGGCGCCGCCCGCGCCACCGAGTGCCGCCACAACCTCCGCACCCTTGGCCTCGCAATGCAGATGTACACCGGCGACTTCGCCGCCTACCCGGCCACCGCTGGCTTCGGGATCATGGGCTTCGGCGAGCGCTACGGCTGGCTCATGCAGGACGACTGGAAAATGACCCTGGTCCCCTTCATCGGCGTGCGCGGTGACCAGTTCGTGGACCGCGCGGACACCATGCGCGTCCTGCGCTGCCCCCAGATCGTCGCCAACGAGGACGGCAAGCGTGGCCAGGGCCAGTATGCCCTCAACGCCTCCGGCACAGCCCCTTTAAGAAGCCCGCTCGACCTCGGCCTCGGCGGCTCCGCCGAAGGTGGCGGTTGGGCGGTCAAACCCACCCCGGAATCCCGCGTCCGTTCGCCCGCGAGCCTGATCGCCGTTGGGGATGTCATGCCCGGCCCGACCATGGGCGAGATGTTCTGGACCACAGGAGCTTTCGATGCCTGCTCCCCCAACCGCTCTCGCTGGCCGGGCGACGGCCACAGCGGCAGGGCCAATGTGCTCTTCGCCGATGGCCACGTGGAGTCCGCCCGACAGACGAACTGGATCGCCAACACCGCCACCGCCCGCCGCCGTTGGAACAACGATCACGAGCCCCATCCGGAGACTTGGTCAAGGCCATGAGAAGGTCGCCGAGGGCACCGCAGTGGCAAGGCTCGGCAGGCAGGTGCCGCGAGGCACCAAAAGTCTCATAGGAGTCCCATTTTGCTGACCCGCTCGAAGGCGACGTCCTTGATCGCGGCATGAAGCGAATGTCCCATAGTTGGCTCACATACTTCGTGTCGAAGGCTTGCCCCAATCGGGGTCCCCACCGGACGGACGCGGCGTGCAATCGGGAAGCTGAGACCCGTTCCGGAGGGCGCTCGGTACAGAATCGGTTCGCTTGAGCACGAAACCATCGGCGAATTCCCCAGCGGTCGTGAGCTGGGATCAGCGCAATGCGGCTGGTCCAGACGAATTGCACCCGCGTCGGCTGTGGGCCAGCGGAGACATAGCGTGCCTATGGACTCGACTTCGGCGAAACCGCCGCCGAATTGCGCCTATGCCCGGAGCGCGCCGTCCAATGGATCCAACGCGGCGCCGGTGTTGATGGGGGTGGACCCAGGGAGACCGGCGGTGGCGACCCGGAGCCAAGGATCCGGCTACTCGTGTTCGGAGATTCGAAGAATCTGAGGTCGGCCCGGCGATAGAGATGTCCCAGGGAGGATCCAAGGGGAAACCCAGGCTGGAAGCGTCGAATTGGATGCTCTTTCAGAATCGAGAACCAGGTAGCCGGGCAAAAATCATTCGCTGATGCGGAAAGCTTCTTCCCAAGGCGAGCAAAACGAGTTGCCACAAAGTTGCCATGTAAGTGGCCAAACATGGCAACTCTTGGCGCGACTTGGCAGATAGGTCTTGGGCAAAGCTATTTTGAGTAAACCTTCGAAATGAAGCACTTACGGAAGTCACTGGGGCAAAAAAATGGTGCGGCCGGCAGGGCTCGAACCTGCAACCTTCTGATCCGAAGAGACATACACATGCTAGAATTGTTGTAAGTCCTTGATACGAGATACGGAGATGCACCGAGCAACCTCCAGCAACGTGACCAAAACCGTTACCGAGAATCTCACTCCATTTCCCGGCTCGGGGCGTCCCAGGCCGAACGTCAGCCCAGCCCTCGTATCTGATTTGTGATCAGAAGGTCTTCCGGCAAAGTCGGCTGCCGAATGGTTCTCTCCAGAACGCGCGAAGACGAGGTGCCGGTTCGCTCTAGTCGGACACAATCCATCTTCCCAATGGAGGCATTCAGCGGGAGATGATCCGCCCCGCGTACGACATGTCAGAACCATGGCTTGCCCCCGCCCGGTGACCGAGGATGGTCGCGGGCGTCTCAGCCGTTGTTGGATTGCGACCGTTGGAACCCCAGTTCCTCAGCAAGCACGGCAGTGTGGACTACGCGTGCGCTACCCACGACGTTTCCGAAGAGGTGTTGGAAATGACGCTGGTCTCCGGTCAGGAGATGCGAGCATGTGGAGGCCACCGCGGCTCCCAGAATGTGTCGGTCCTTCTCCACCAGTTCAACGCCCGGTAATTCGACCACCGATGAGGAAAGGCTGACGCCCTTTAGCAGTTCCTGAAGGTTGCGGGCCACCACCGTGGCGTCGGTGAGCTTTCGTTCCACATTCCGCAGGGCTTCATCCACGGCGGCGGGGCTGCTCGCCAGCTCGGCATGCTTCCTCATGCTGCGTACAAATTCGCCCATCCGACTTCCTGGCAACGCGGCGGAGAACAACACGTTGGCGTCGAGGAAGACCTTCACTTGAGGGTAAATCCATGGAGACCGTCCTCGTTCATCCTCTGGAACTCGGCCAAACGCTCAGCGGAATAGATCTCGACCGGGTAGGTGGCTGCCGGACGCAGGATGAGACCGTCGGGCGTTTCCTCGAGAATCGCCTGACGATCCAAGCCATACTTGGCGCGAAGTTCT
>CAUJJW010000212.1 GCA_963205105.1 Verrucomicrobiota bacterium
CGACGGATGAGGAGTGGGCGGGGTTGGCGCGGGTGCTGGCCGGCACGGTTCCGTAGCGGCAGGCGTCCCGCCCCCCGGAATTCCTTTCCATGCAACACGAGGGCCCGCCGCACCTTCCGCCGGGCAAGATGCCCGGCTCTATGGCAGGCGAGACGCCCGCCGCTACGACAACGGCGTCCTCGCTCTGCCCGGTTCAAGGGCCGTGAGCCGGTCGATTTCGAACAGGGCGCTTCTCCTGAACCTTCTCATGCAAGCCATCGCGAGGGTTGAACCGGGCTCCCTCACCCCGGCCCTCTCCCGGAGGGAGAGGGTGTTGCGTCCTGCCCTCGGCGACATGCCTGAACCCCGTCCCTCCGAGCCATCTCAAATCGCACCAGCCAACGCCCGGTTTGGCCTTCCGAAACCCGCGGCGACGATTCTCCTTCTCCCTCCGGGAGAAGGCCGGGATGAGGGCCGCCCGCTGCACTTCTTGCGCCCCGGTTCATCGTCCCCATACGTGTCCACATTTAGGAAAGCGCTTCTATTCATGAACCGGCCGATTCCACAGCGCCATGGACTCGGTTGGCCCCTTGCGGGAGGCCTCCCGGGGGCTCATGATGATTCCATGAAGCCTTGGGCAATGGGAATGATCCTCCTGGCGTGGATGGGTCTGGGCGCCGGGGGGGCGGAGGATGTGGCGATTTCGGCGCCGCCGAAGACGGTGTACGTGATCGGCATTCGCGACGACATCATGCCGCCGATGACCTATGTCGTGCGGCGCGGGGTGAAAGAGGCGATGGAAGCGAAGGCGGACCTGCTGGTGTTGGACATGGACACCAATGGCGGGCGGGTGGACGTGACCGAGGAGATCATTGGGATCGTGGGCAAGTTTCCTGGCGACACGATCACCTACGTGAACCGGAAGGCCTTTTCGGCGGGGGCCTTCATTGCGGTGGGGACGCGCCGGATCTTCATGGCGGAGGAAGCGGTGATTGGTGCGGCAGCACCGATGATGATGATGCCGGGCGGTGGGCCGGCGCAGTTGCCGGAAACCGTGGAGGCGAAAATGACCTCGGGCATCAAGGCGCTGATCCGGACCAAGGCGGAACGGCACGGGCACAACGTGGAAGTCATGGAGGCCATGATTGATCGCAACAAGGAGTTGGTGATCGACGGCAACATGATCAATCCCAAGGGCCAAATCCTGACCCTCACCAGCATGGAAGCGGCGCGTGCCTATGGCGATCCGCCCAAGCCGTTGTTGTCGTCGGGGACCTATCCGTCGCTGGACGCGCTGCTGGAGGCGGTGGGTTATGGCGGG
Source organism: Verrucomicrobiota bacterium (assembly GCA_963205105.1). GTDB lineage: Bacteria > Verrucomicrobiota > Verrucomicrobiia > Limisphaerales > CAIMTB01 > CAIMTB01. The sequence continues at coordinate 1,301 of CAUJJW010000212.1, forward strand.
GCCCGGCGGGTGGAGATTGAACGGACGGGTGTGGAACAGATCGCCTTTTGGCTGAACGCGATCAGTCCGTTGCTGTTGGCGTTGGGGTTGATCGGTATCTACATGGAATTCAAGGCGCCGGGGTTTGGTGTGCCGGGATCGATCGCGGTCGCCTGTTTGCTGCTGTATTTCGCCGGGGGCTACATCGCCGGATTGTCGGGCATTGAGTGGGTGGCGGTCTTTGCGTTGGGAGTGATTCTGATCGGGCTCGAACTGTTCTTCTTTCCAGGGACCCTGGCGTTGGGGCTGGCCGGATCGTTGCTGGTGTTGGTTTCAATCTTCATGGCTGCGACGGACTTTTACCCGGGACTGCCCATGGCGCCGACCTTGCCGGCCCTGGAGTTGCCGATTCGGAACATGAGTCTGGCGGCGCTGCTGACGGCGGCGGGCATTTGGGCGCTGGGCTACATTTTGCCCAAAACCCCCGCCTACCACGTGCTGGTGTCGCAGGCGACGAGCGGCACGGTGTCTGACGCCCTTCGGACGCGGGAACGTTCGAGCCAGGTGGGCTTGGAGGGCGTGGCACTTTCCGTCTTACGACCTGGCGGCAAGGCACAGTTTGGGGACGACGTTCTGGATGTGATCGCGGAGGGCGGCATGATTGAACGTGGCGCGCGGGTGGTCGTCATCGGTCACAGCTCCCGTGAAGCGGTGGTGCGGGAATGTCAGACTTGAAGGTTGGCGGCATTTTTTCGCCGATCGTTGGTAACCTTGGGTCGCGGAATCATCAGGTACCGGGTGTATGGAACCGACGGTTGAATCTGCTTCATCGAAAAGGTGCCCGGCGTGTGGGGCTGTGCTGCCGGAAATGGCGGCCCAAGGTTTGTGTCCGAAATGCCTGATGGCCGGGGTGGCGACGCCTACGGCGACGGCCTCCGAGGCTGCGGGAGGCCTGGCAGGTGTTCCGTCGATGGAGAAGGTGGCGGCCGCGTTTCCGCAGTTGGAGATTCTGGGGCTGCTTGGGTCCGGGGGCATGGGGGTGGTGTTCAAGGCCCGCCAGAAGCATTTGAACCGGGTGGTGGCGTTGAAGCTGATGGGGGAGCCGTTTGCTTCGAAGCCGTCCTTCGTGGAGCGCTTTGAGCGGGAGGCCCGGGTTCTGGCGAAACTCAATCACCCGAACATCGTCACGCTGTATGACTTCGGACAGGCGGGTGGCTTCTGTTACCTGCTGATGGAGTACGTGGACGGTGTGAACCTGGCGCAGGCGATGCGGGCGGGGCGTTTCACCCCGGCCCAGGCGTTGGCGGTGATTCCCAAGGTGTGCGAGGCGCTTCAGTACGCCCATGAACTGGGGGTGCTGCATCGCGACATCAAGCCCGCCAATCTCCTGCTGGATGAACGCGGCCGGGTGAAGATCGCCGACTTCGGCGTCGCGAAATTGCTGGGTCAGGAGGCGGCGAACCTGGCTCTCACGGAAAGCGGCGCGGCGGTAGGGACGCCCGCGTACATGGCTCCGGAGCAGATCGAGCGTCCGGGGGAGGTGGACCATCGCGCCGACATCTACTCTCTCGGGGTGGTTTTCTACGAGATGCTCACGGGTGAATTGCCGCTGGGACAATTCGCGGCGCCATCCGAAAAACTGGCGATGGACGGTCGGATCGACCAGATCGTCATGCGGGCGTTGAAGAAGGAACGGGAACTTCGACAGCAGAGTGCGGACGAGGTCCGCACGCAAGTGGAGGGCGTGGTTGGCGGTCCGCCGCCGAGTCCACCCAACCCCCCGCCCTTATCGAACCGGTCTGCCTGGCGCTCTTCGCGGACCGTTTCGGTGCTCCTCCTGATGCTGGCTCTGGCGTTGATGGTGGTGGTGGCGGTGGGCCTGCTGCTTCCGACCGTGGGCTATTTCTGGCTGTTCAAGGCTGAGCCCGACACCCGTGCGCGGCCGACGCCGGTGGTGGGATGGCAGACGATATCGGGGGAGGTGGTGACCGCGACGGGAGGAACCCAGGTGGTGGTGACGCCCCCGACACCCCGTGGGGGTGTCGGAACTTCTGCGGTGGTGAATCCGGTTCCTGAGGGGGCGGCACGGGAGCGCCTGTTGATCCGGTTGGAGTTGGCGGAGAAGAAACTGGCCGAAGATCGCAAACGTCACGAAGCGGGTGTGATTGGCTCGATCGAACTCGCCGAAGCTCAACGCGACGTGGATGTGGGGCGGTGTTTGTTGGTAGGCGACGCTCTCGGGGCGGCGGCGGTTCGGTTGCGCTACGCGGAAGCCCGGTTGGTGGAGGTGCTTCAGAGGGTGAAAAACGGCGCGGCGAGTGACGAAACCCGTCGTCAGGCCGAGGCCGAGGTCCGCTTGTTGACGATCGATTGGCAGGAAGAGGCGAAACGAACCGGTCGGCCACCGGACACGAAGGCGGTTCCATCGGCGCAGGCTGACCCGCGACGATAGCCACCCCAACGTCGTGGGTGACAGGGAGGGTTGGGTGTCAGAACCTTCGCGCCGGTCACGGCGTGAACATCGAGATCCACCAAGTTCAGCAGGGTACGGGGAACTCCGGGAGGCCTGCCCCGGAAATGAGGGCGGTTGTTTTCAGGCTTCTGGCGGTGTGGCTGGTGGGCCTTGGGCTGGGATGGAGCGCAACGCCACGGGCGTTCGGCGCGGAGACGCCGCCGGCGGTTGTTTCCCTGGCGGTGACCAATGACCTGGTGGTGCCTGAGGTGGTGTTTCGCCGGATGGCGGCGCTCAGCAACCGCACCGATCTGGCGGTGGGCATTCGCACGAATGCGCTGGCGCTGTATGCGGAGGCTGAGCAGCGGCTGACGGAGGGGCGGCGGTTGGTGGAGGATTCGGCCCGTCTGCATGTGGAAACGACCAACGCGCCGGTGGTGCTGGCGAATTTGCAGGGTCTGCTGGAGGCGCCGGTGACGGGGGTGGTGGGTTCGCTGGTCACCAACGCGACCGTGGCGGAACTGGAGCAGCAGCTGGCGAGCACCGACGCGGAACTGGCCCAGGCCACGAAGGAACAGGATGCCCTGTTGCAGGAACCTTCCCGGCGTTCCGCGCGGCTGGCGGAACTGACGCGGCTGATCAGTGAGACGCGCCAGATTCGAGAACGCGTTCTCCAGGAATCGCGTGCACCCCAGCCGGCGGAGTTGGAGCCGGAGATTCGTCAGGCCAACCGGGATTTGTTGCAGAGCCGCATTCAGTACCGGGACGCGGAGCTGCTGCACTACGAGGAGGAACAGGCGAATCTGAATGCCACCGCGGATGCGACCCGGTTGCGGCTGGATTTGGCGCGGCGCCGGGTGGCGGCTTTGACCCAGGATCGTGAAACGCTGACCAGCGCTCTGAACCGGCGCCGGGAGCAGGAATCGTTGCAGGCCTCGCTGCAGGCGGCGCAGGCCACCCGGCGGGCGGAGGCGCTGAACGAACCGTGGCTTCTCCAACTGGCCCGCACCAACACGGTCCTGGCTCAAAACCGAGCCGCGTTGGCCGAGCGCTTGAAGAGCGTGTCGGTCCGACTGGACACGGTCACCAGCAACCGGCTTTCGCTGCGGGAGAGCTTTCAAAGCTTAAGGGACCGGGTGGACGCGGCGGAGAGGGCGGGTCTGAGCCGGAATTTCGCGATCGGCCTGCTGCTGCGACGGCAGCAAACAACGCTCCAGGGGCAGGGGGACCATCGGGAATTGGCGCGCCAGCAATTGGGGGCGATCAGTGATGCCCAGATCGCCCAGTTTGCCGCGGTGGACGCGCGCCGGTCGATCGAGCCCGTGGATCTCGTGGCGTCGACGCTGGTGAGCCAGCTCTCCGCGGGTGCGGACCCCGAGCGGAGCGCGGTGCTGCTTCAGGAATCCAAGTCCCTGCTCGCCGCACAGCGCGAACTGCTCGCCGGTGTGGTCCGGGATTACGACACCTTCCTCGGACTGCTGTTCCGGTTCCAGTCGGCGCTCGAGGAGTCGGCGGGGGTCGTCGATGAATTTTCGGCGTATCTGGATCACCGGGTCCTGTGGATCCGCAGCACCGAGCCGATCGGCCTCGGCGTGGTTCAACGGGAAGCCGCTTCGGTCCTTGCGGTTTTCGGATCGCCGGATTGGAAACGGACGCGCGACTTGGTCCTGGAGGAGCTTCGTCGGTTGGGTGCCAGCGGATGGGTGCTCATGGCGGGCACGGTCCTCTTGTTGTCATTGCGCGGACGGTTTCTGCGGCATTTGACCGAAGCGGCTGCCTTGGCCAGGCAGGGTCGGAACACCGACATCCGGCCCACGCTGCATGCGGTGGGATACACGGTATTGAGGGTGCTGCCGCTGCCGCTGCTCCTGTGGCTGTTTGGGCGGACGGTGATGTCGGCGACGCTTGGGGCGAGCGGGACGTTGGGAACCTTGGGGCCTGCGCTGATGATGATGGCGACGGTTTTGGTGGTGTTGGGTTTTTTGCGGGAGATCTGCCATCCGGAGGGGTTGGCCATCGCGCATTTTCGAGTGTCGGAGGGGGATGTCGGACTATTCCGTGGGGCATTGACGACCGGGGTGGTTTTCCTGCCGCTCCTGGCGTTCTTCAACCGGTTGCTGGAGGGGGAGTTTTCGGAGGGCGTCTCCAACCGCTTGATCTTTATCCCCACGGTGCTGGCGTGTGCGGTGCTGGCCCATCGGGTGCTCCATCCCGAGCGGGGACTGGGCGCGTCGCAAGTGGAGAGCGCCGCGAATCCGAAGGCCGCGCGTTTCTGGCGGCGCCTCGTGCATGCATCGGCCGTGCTCCTGCCGCTGCTTTTGGCGGCCGCATCGGCGCTGGGGTACAACTACTCGGCCCGTCACCTCTGGGTGCGGTTCCTGACCAGCATTCTGACGGCGATTGGGTTGAAGCTGGTGAGTGCGGTGTTGTTCCGCTGGATCTATCTCACCCGCCGGAAACTGGCGATGGCGCACGCCTTGAAGCAGAGGCCAGCGACGGCCGAGGGGGGCGAACCTCCCGCCGAAACGCCATCGGTGGTGGAAGACACCACGCAATCCGAACTGCTGGCATCCATGGGCCAGGCGCGGCGGCTGCTGGACTGGGCCTATGGTTTGACGCTGGTTTTTTCGCTGTTTGCGATCTGGTCAGGCACGCTGCCGGCGCTTCAGGCTCTCGATCAGATTCCCTTGTGGAATGTGGAACGGGCCGGGGGCGGTGCGACGTCGGCAGGCGTGTCCGTGGTGAGTGCGGCGACGGGCGGCGGGGTCGGGGCATCCGCGGCATCCGAAAGTGCTTCCGGTCCGGTGGGAGCGGGATCCCTGGCGGTGGCCGGATCCTTTGTGTCGGTTTGGGATCTCCTGGTGGTGTTGTTGACGGTCGCAGTGGTGGTGACGGTGACGACCAACCTGCCGGGGTTCCTGGAAATGGCCGCCTTCAGCCATGTTCAACTGGAGCGCGGCACCAGCTATGCCATCACCACGACCCTGCGCTATGCGGTGATTCTGGTGGGCATCATCGTCACAGCCCAGGGGCTGGGGCTTCAGTGGTCGCAGGTCCAATGGCTGGCGGCGGCCGTGACCCTGGGCATCGGTTTCGGTTTGCAGGAAATCTTCGCGAATTTCGTGTCGGGCCTGATCCTGTTGTTTGAACGGCCGGTGCGAATCGGAGACATCGTCACGGTCGGCGACGTGTCGGGGGTGGTTTCCCGGATCCAGATCCGCGCGACCACCATTCGGGACTGGGACAATCGGGAGTTGATCCTGCCCAACAAGGAGCTGATCACGGGACGGTTTGTGAACTGGACCTTGAGTGACTCGGTCACGCGCATCGTGTGCACCGTGGGCATCGCCTATGAGTCGGATGTGCGCCAGGCCCAGGCGATGCTGATGGATCTTGCACGCCGCCATCCGGCGGTGCTGGCGGATCCTGCGCCCGTGGTGACCTTCGACAGCTTTGGGGACAGCAGCGTGAACCTGTCGCTTCGCGTGCACGTCGGTCGAACCGATCAGCGCGGCAGCACGTTGTTCGACCTCAACACCAGCATTCTGGAGGAGTTCCAGAAAGCCGGCATCAACATCGCCTATCCGCAACGGGAGGTGACGGTGCGGTTGCTGCAGCCCGACACCCCGCCCGCCAAGGGGCCGGGCGCGGCCTGAAGCGGCACGGGTTCAGCGGGGAGCGAACTGGATCCAATCGAGGTTCATCAACCCGCCCTTTCCGGGATTGCGAAACACGATGGCGACGTCGCCGCGGGACGACGTCGGACGAAGTGGCGACGACAACTCCACCCAGGTTCCCCAGCCGCCGGTGGGCTGGACCTCAAACGAGGCCAGCAGATCGCCGGTCGGCGACCCCGCCCGCACTTCGAGCGTGCCTCCGACGCCTCCGCTGGCCACCCGAACCGTGGCGTTGGTGCATTCGGTCAGATTGACCGAGGTGAACCGGAGCGAATGCCCGTGGTCGATCGACCCCACGTTGTTCCCCTGGACCTTGGGTCCGAGGATTTCATCGGCGCGTTCCGCTTCCAATCGAGGATGTCGGAGTCGAATCGTGGTCTGGCCGGCCAGGGGATTGGCCGGGGCGCGGCCGGCATCGGTGTAGCTGGCCTCGAGGATGAGCGTGCGGAGTTGGTCATCCTTGGGAGCCTCCAATCGTCCCTGAAGACCGCGCACGAGGCCGGCTCCGGCTTTGCCGGGTTCCAGGGCATAGATCCAACGCACCATGAGCTGGATCTGGTCCCCGGTGAGCGATTCGTGGGGCAACATCGGCACCTCGCCCCAGACCTTGCTGCTGCCTTTCTGAACCCGTTGCACGCTGGCTTCGAGGGCTCCGGCCTGGCCCCTGTATTTGTTGGCCACCTCCAGGAGCGGTGGTCCGACGATGCGCGTTTCGACGGCGTGGCAGTTGAAGCAGTCGCTTTGCTTCATCAGGGCCAGACCGGGTTCGTCGGTGGATTCCTTCCCGTCACCCCGGCTCCATCGGGCGTTGACGAATACGCGGGCGTCCATGAGTTCGTCGTCGGTTTCTGAACGGCCATCCTCGGCGTCCTGGACGGCGACGGTGTACGTCAGGGGATTTCCGGGAACGAAAAAGTCACCGTCCTGGGGTGATTGAAAACGAACCTGGGGTGGGGTGTTGCCCACGGTGATCGGCAGGCTGGTGCGTCCCGAAGCGCCGTGGGCATCGGTGGCGATGAGTTCGAGCACGTAGTTGCCCGGTTGGGGAAGGACAGCTTGGGCGCTGGCGCCTTGGGCGAGGGTTTGGTCGCCGGGATGCAGCCGCCATTGAAAGGTGAGAGCGTCGCCCTCGTGGTCCCTGGAGCCGGCGGCGGACAGGGCGATGGTGAGGGGTTCGCGGCCGGCCTGGGGTGTGGCGGTGGCCTTGGCGATGGGGGCGAGATTCCCGCGTTGATAGGAAATGCGGACGAGTTTGGCGTCTGCGTTGGCTCCCCACGACTCGCCGAAGTCGAGCAGGTACAGGCAGCCATCCGGCCCGAACTGGGCATCGACGACCCGGCGCAGGACGTATTCGCCGCGTTGTTCGGCGGCGGTGATCCGGCCCTTGTCGTTGGCGAGCGTTACGGCGGCGGTGAACGGCTCGATGCCGGCCAGGTCGGCGTTGGCATCCAGGCGAGCCCATTTCAGGAATGGCCTTTGCCAATCGAAGAACAGGAGGCAGTTGTCGAAATGCTCAGGGAAACCGCCGGTGTCGCGGAATTCGGGACGAAAGTGGAAGACAGGACCGGCGCACGCCGTGCGTCCGCCCTCACCGAGCATGGGAAACTCCGGGGAGGCGCCATAGGGCCAGTAGATGAAGGCGGGTTGGGCGGGGGGCAGGACTTTGGAGCCGGTGTTGTTGCGGCTTTGGTTGACCGGCCGGGCGGGGTCGAACAGTTCGCCGGGTTTGCGGGTGGCGAAGTCATAACGGGCGTAGGGGAAGTTCTTCCCGACGAAGTAAGGCCAGCCGAAGAAGCCCGGTTTCCTGGCTTGATTGATTTCGTCGTAGCCGCGTGAACCGCGAGGTCCGTTGCCTCCGGCGTCGGGGCCGACTTCGCCCCAATAGACGATGCCGGTCTTGGAATCCACGCTCATGCGCCAGGGATTGCGGCAACCCATGGCGTAGATCTCTGGGCGGCCTTGGGAGCCGTCCTTGGGGAAGAGATTGCCGTCGGGAATGGAATAGCCACCGTGGGGATCGGGTCGGATGCGCAGGATCTTCCCGCGCAGATCAGCGGTGTTGGCGGGGCCGTCCTGGGCGTCGTACGGCTCGCGTCCCGGGCGTTCGTCGATGGGTGCGTAGCCATCGGAATCGCCACCGGGATGGGTGTTGTCGCCGGTGGAGATGAAGAGATTGCCGTCCGGCGCGAACTCGACCGAGCCGGCATGGTGGCAGCATTCGTCCCGTTGCACCGGGAACTCGAGAACAACGGATTCGGAGGCGAGGTCGAGCGAATCACCGTTCATCGTGAAACGGCTGAGGCGTTGGCCGACCAGGTTGGTAGGCGAGTAGAAGAGGTAGATGTGCTGGTTTTGGGCGAAGTCGGGAGCGAGGGCGAAGCCGAGCAGGCCGTTTTCCTGGGCGGCAAAGACCGGGACGGTTCCGGCTTCGAGGATGCCTGAGCCGGGTTTCCAGAGCCGCAGTTTGCCGCGGAGTTCGTTGAAGAAGATGCGGCCATCCGGAGCAAGTTCGAGTTCCAGCGGTTCGGCCATGCCGGTGGCGAGGGTCTCGGCTTTGAAGCGGTAGTCGGGTGGAGGCTCTGCGGCGCGAGTGATGGTGACAGACCCGAGCAGGCAAAGGGTCGCTAAGGTGCAGTTGCAGTGAAGCCGGCGGAGGCGATTCATGGAAGGATCGGTTAGCGGACGAAAAACGGGGGTGGGCGGGTCACCTGGCCTCGGGTGGCAGGACCCTCACCAGCTGGGTTGATCTGAACGCGGCATCGGTTGGGGTGATCATCGATCCCAGCACGAGCGGAAGGAACGCAGGGTTCATCAGGCGGACCAGTGTGGGAGGCTTCATGTTGGCCGCGGATCTTCGGCAGTGAGGGAGGTTCGGTGCAACCCGCAACCCCCTCGCCCAGAAGATCGCGGGTGGATTCCTTCTCGAACCGTCAACGTCTCGTAGTTTGGGCAACGACGGATGAACCGCCGATGGGGAATGGCGAATGGGGAATGCGGAAGAGGGGCGGTTCCGTAGCGGCGGGCGTCCCGCCTGCCGTAGAGGGGGGCGTCTCGCCCCCCCCGGAATCCCCTGGTTCAAGGACCATGAACAGGTCGATTTCGTACAAGGCGCAGTCCCCCTGCGAAGGGCGGATTCAGATTGCCTGTCCCTCTGTGCAAGTTGCTGCAGGACGCCTCCGTCCAGGGTGTCTGTCACCCAGTCATCCGTCACCCAGTCATCCTCAAACCCAACTCCCACGCGACCGGTTCTGTCGCCCCTCCCGGGGCTCAAACACCTTCCAATGCCTCACCCATGGCTCACGCCATGGGCTTCCGTTCTTTCGGCCCTCCGGGCCTGCGGAACTGCGGTCGTCCCGCCTGCCGGAGGGCCGAGTCAGATTGCCTGTCCCCCTGTGCAAGTTGCCGCAGGACGCCCCCGTCCAGGGTGTCTGTCCCCCTGTCATCCGGTCAGGCTGCCTGTCCCTCTGTCATCTGTTCTCCGTCCTCCGTCCCATGGGGACGCTCTTCAGGGTGTCTGTCCCCCTGTTGGGGGTGCTTCAAGAAAAACGACCGACCTGCCTTGCGGGCGGGTCGGTCGTTATCGAAAAAGGTGTGCTTTGGGGTGCGAAGGCGATGTCGGCGGATACCGAACTTACTTGGAGAACTTCTCGAAGTCGGCTTGGTCGCCCTTGAAGGCCGTGGCCTTCTCGCCGACACGGATGATCTTCAGTTTGTTGATCTTGTCACCCTGGGCGATGGCGTCGACGACGCTCTGTCCCTCGATCACATGACCGAAGACGGCGTGCTTGCCGTCGAGGTGGGGGGTCGGCACGTGGGTGATGAAGAACTGGCTCCCATTGGTGGCGGGGCCAGCGTTGGCCATGGAAAGAATCCCGGGGCGGTCATGCTTCAGTCCGGGATGGATCTCGTCCTTGAACCGGTAGCCGGGACCGCCACGGCCGGACCCGGTCGGGTCGCCGCCTTGGATCATGAAGCCCTTGATCACGCGGTGGAAAACAATGCCGTCGTAGAAGGGGGTGCCGTTCTGAGGCTTGGGGGCCGACCCGTCCTTGGAGTAGTTCTTGGTGCCTTCGGCCAGCCCGACGAAGTTCGCGACCGTCAGCGGGGTCTTCTCGAACTCGAGCTGGATCACGATCTTGCCCTTGGTGGTGTCGAACTCGGCGTACAGTCCGTCTTTCAATTCAGCGGCATGCGACATGGGGGCAACGCTAAGGAGCGCGGCGGTGCCCAGCAAAGGCAAAAGGCTCAGGGGACGACGTAGGATGGACAAAAAAGAGTGCATGGCCGGCGAAGATGCCCAAAACCGCCCGGTTGAAAAGTCCGTTCTGAGCCCAGGCTCACGCCAGGATATCCCGGATCGCCTCACCATGAACGTCGGTGAGCCGGCGTTGAACGCCGTTGTGGTAGAAGGTGAGCCGTTCGTGGTCGATCCCCAGCAGGTGCAGAACGGTCGCATGATAATCCGGAACGGTGACCTTGTTCTCGGCGACGAAATACCCGATTTCGTCAGAGGCGCCATAGTGCACCCCAGGCCGGATTCCGGCGCCCGCCATGAAGCAGGTGAAGGCGGTCGGGTGATGGTCCCGACCCGGCGAGTCGATGCCTTGGGTCGCTGGACTTCGACCGAACTCGGTGGACCAGAGGAAGAGGGTGTCTTCCAGCATCCCGCGCTGCTTGAGATCCTGGATCAGCGCGGCGACGGGTTGGTCCATGGTGGCGGCCTGGGTGTCGTGGTTTTCCTTCAGGTTCTCGTGGCCGTCCCAGTTGATGCGTGGGCTGCCAAACGAGCCGCCGTTGAAGATCTGGACGAATCGCACGCCGCGTTCGAGAAGTCGGCGTGCCATCAGGCAATTCCGGGCGAAGCCTTTGTTGCCGGGTTCATCGATGCCATAGAGACGGCGGATGGCCTCGGATTCGCCTTCGAAACCGGTCGCTTCAGGAATGCTGGTCTGCATCCGGGCAGCGAGTTCGTAGGAGCGCAACCGCGCCGTGAAGGCGCTATCGCCGGGATGCGCCTGGGCAAAATCACGATTCACCTCCGCCAGCATGCGCAGCTCGGCTTCGCGTGCAGTGCCTGGAATACCATCCGGCGGCCGGAGGTCGGCGATGGCTTCGGCGGACTGGGTGCGGAAGGGGACCCCCTGGTGATTGGCCGGGAGAAAGCCCGAGGTCCAGTTGATGGAGCCGCCGGCGGGAAGTCCGCGCGGGTCCGGGAGCACGACGAACGCCGGAAGATTCTCATTCTCGGTGCCGAGCCCGTAGCTCAACCAGGCGCCCATGGACGGAAATCCGTTCAAGGTGAACCCGCTGTTCATCTGGAAGGTCGCCGGGGTGTGGTTGTTGCTCTTGGCGAACATCGAGTGGATGAAACACAGGTCGTCCGCACACTTGGCCAGATGGGGGAAGAGGCTGCTGACCCAGGTGCCGCTCTGTCCGTGTTGGCGAAACGGATAGACACTGCGCATGAGTTTTCCGGGCTGCCCGAAGAATCCCAGGTTCTCTCCCTTGCCTTCCATGGATTTGCCGTGGAGGCGGTCCAATTCGGGTTTGTGGTCGAAGGTGTCGAGGTGGCTGACCCCGCCGCAACAGAACACCTGGATCACCCGTTTGGCTTTGGGCGCGAACAGCGGGGTCAGTGCCGAACCCGCCAACGTCGCAGACTGGGACCGGGCCTGGTCCGCTCGCATGAGCCAGGCGAGAGCCACGGCTCCCAGGCCGCCGGTGGTACCGGAGAGGAAATGCCGGCGCGAAAGGATCGCCGGTAGAGGACGATTACCGGACATAAAGGAACTCGGTGGAGTTGAGCAGCACCCAGCAAACGCTGGACAGGCCGCGTTCGCGCACGGCGGAAACCGCGCGGGCCAATTCGTCGGGACTGGGACTGCGACCCAGCGCCAGCCGGTAGGCATGGCGGACTCCGGTTGCCGGGTCGTTCGGATCGGGCGCCGCGGCTCGATCGGCGAGGAGCTTGGCCTGGCGCAAGGTGAAGCTGCCATTCATCAGGCCCAGCGCTTGCAGGGGCGTGGTGGTGGTCGCGCGCCGGGGAGTTTTGATCGATGGATCCGGGCAATCGAAGGCGTCGAGCATCGGGTCTTTGCCGGAGTTGACGTTCATGCGGTACACCGTGCGCCGGTTGAACTCGGGTTCGTCCTTGTCAAACGGATGGTAGAACGTCGCGTTGAAGTCGGTGGTGGTGAATGGCCGGAAGCTTGGCCCGCCCACCTGGGGATTCAGTCGCCCGCTCACGAACAGCATGGCGTCGCGCAGGGTCTCCGCCTCGAGGCGCCGTGGCTGGAAGCGCCACAGCCATTGGTTGTCGGCGTCGATCGCCGCGGCCGCGGCCTGGAAGTCGGAGGACTGGCGGAAGGCAGCCGAGGTGACGATGAGCCGGTGCAGGGCTTTGAGGCTCCAACCGTCGGCCATGAATCGCGCGGCAAGCCAGTCGAGCAGTTCGGGATGGGTCGGCGGAGTGCCTCCAGCGCCGAAGTCGCTCGGGGTCGACACCAGGCCCTGGCCAAAATGGTGGTGCCAGACGCGGTTGACGATCACTCGGGCGGGCAGCGGATGGCGCGGATCGGTCAGCCAACGGGCAAAACGAATACGACGATCCGCTTCCGAGGCGTCTGCGGGCAGGTCGAGGTCCCCCAGAGTCTCGGTGAGTGCCGAGAGCGCCCCAGGTGTGACAACACCATCCGGTGCCTTCACATCGCCACGTTTGAGTCGCTGGGTGGGGGGTGGTTGCGTCCGCCGACCGGCGTAGGCGATCGATTTGGGTTTGCTGAGGTTGGCCAGTTGCTCGCGGGCTTTTTGGGCGCGATCCAGGGCGGCAGCGAATTCGGCTCGCTGGGTTGGCGTCAGCGCCGCGAGCACTTCGGATTCAGGGATGGCCAGACCGGCGGCGCGGAAGGATGCGGCGACTTCCTCCGCGGAGAGGGCCCGGTCGTGAACGGCGGCCTGATGGATCGAACCGGTGAGCCATGGGCTGCCTCCACCGTGGTGGCGTAGGCCCAGGACAACGCGGGTATCGCCGGCATGGAAGGTCGCCAGGGGTTTGGCGGGTGTGTAAGGCTTACCGTAGGGTTCGCCGTTGCGATACAGCGCGATGCTGTTGTCGGCGTGGTACACCGCCGCCAGATGGATGCGGGTTCCAGGAAGCGCCGTCTCCTCCGGGCCGTCCAGGTTTCGGGTACGTTCCAGCCCCGTGCTGCCCGCCGTCCATTTTCGGGGCTGCTGTTCACCGAAGACGATGGCGTCGAATTTCGTTCCATCGGCGCTTTCGATCGAGATGGCGGCGCCACCGCGCTGTTGGAGGTCGGAGAGCGACACCCAGGCTTCGAGGGTCTTTTCGCGGAGATCGCGGGCGAGCAGGGGTGACTGGAAATAGGCGCCCGGCGAGGGAAGTTGGAGTTGGCCATCACGGAGGAAGGCGCCCCCTTCGAGGGTGCCTTCGAGGGCGCTCAGGGAAGGATGATCGAAGCTCCAGCGCACCAGGGGAGCAGGGCCGGCAGGACGGAGCGTCGGGTGGCTCAGGGCGTTGGCGAGGGACCAGCCCCGTTGATACAGGCGCCTCGACTGGTCCTCGGCGGCTTCGATGTCGCGTTTCAACGCTGCGATCTGCGTTTCGCGCGCCTTGGTTTCGGCGGGCGTCTCGACCGGTCGTTCACCGTGCTGGATCCCCTCGAAGACCGACTTGATGCGGTAGTAGTCGGTAAGGGTGATGGGGTCGAACTTATGGTCGTGGCAGCGGGCACAGTTGAGGGTCAGTCCGAGAAAAGTTTGCCCAACGACGCTGATAAGGTCCTCGAGTTCCTCCTCGCGGGTGATGGCGCGCTGGGTGAGGTTCGCCTGGCTGTTGCCGGCCTGATCATAGGCGCCGCACACCAGCAGGCTGGAGCCCAGAATGCCGTCGCGGGTGACCGGTTCGAGCACATCGCCGGCGATCTGCTCGCGCATGAAACGGTCGTAGGGCTTGTCGCGGTTGAAACTTCGGATGACGTAATCGCGGTAGGGCCAGGCGTTGTCCCGAAGCCGGTCGTATTCGAATCCGGTGCTCTCCGTGTAGCGGGCGAGGTCAAGCCAATGGCGGGCCCAACGTTCGCCGTATTGGGGCTGGTTCAACAGCCGATCCACCATCCGTCCATAGCGCTCCTCCGAGGGATCTTGGACGAACGCTTCGGTGGCCTCGGGCGACGGCGGCAATCCGATGAGACTGAAATAGAGTCGTCGGATCTGGTCGCGTGGTGCTGCGGGCGGCGAGGGGGACAGTCCCTTCGCCCTAAGGACGCTGCGGAGAAATCGATCGATCGGGTGTGCCGCCGGGGAATCGGAACCAGGATCGGTCGGAGGCGGGGCGATGGAGCGGTCGATGGGCTGAAAGGCCCACTGCTTCTGCGCCCTTTCGATGATTTTGCGGTCGGACGGTGGAACGGAATCCACGGTGTCGGCGGCCAGCGCGCCTGCGGTCATCAGCGCTGCGACCGAGAGCAGGGCGAGCCAGGATGAGCGCGACGGTGTTCGCTTCATAATCAACGGGGTCCCGAATCGAACAACGAGCCGATGAGGACGTTGGAGAATCCCCAATCGCGCGATGAGGAAAAGCCCTTTCTTGCTGAGCCGCGACGATTCCGTGCATCCCGAAGCTGTTGGAGGCTGGAGTTGCAACGCTGCGGCAAGTCTTGGCTCGCGAAGCGGGACAACGCATGGGCAACCGCCATGATTCACGAATCGCGCCTTGGGACCATGAACCGCTCGGGGAGGCGGGGGGATTACGATTAGGAGTACGAGGACGAGGGGCGGCGCGGTTCATGGAGAGCCCCCTGTTCAAAACAAAATCGACCTGCTCACGGGCCATGAACCGAGGCGCGAGGAGTGGAGCGAGGAGTGGAGCGAGGAGTGGAGCGAGGAGTGGAGCGAGGAGTGGAGCGAGGAGTGGAGCGAGCGGCCCTCATCCCGGCCTTCTCCCGGAGGGAGAAGGAGAACATTCCCCGCGGGTTTCGGAGGGCTAAGCGGGGCGTTGGCCGGTGCGACGGATCGGAAGGCCGTGGTTCAGGCATGTCGCCGCGGGCAGGACGTGAACCCCTCTCCCTCCGGGAGAGGAATTGCGGAACAGGACGGCCCAATTCAAGTCCTCGGCTCGCTTTGGTTTCGAGAGCGGCCGGGACCTGGGGATGCAAGGCAGCGCGAACGCGCTTACGACGAAACCAAGGTCGCGTTGTTGCTGAGCAGGTACTTCTGAAGGTCGGGCTTCGACGACAGGGTGGTCTGATTGCCGTGGCGCTTGGTCTTGTAGCGCTTGTAGTGGACCAAGGTTTTGCCGACCAGGGTGACGGCGACGTTCAAGTCGCCGATCTGCCAAACTTGGCCCTTCTCGAAAGGAACCAACGTTTTGGGGGAGGATGGCGCCGACGCCGGATTCTTCATGGGGATGAGAATGCCGGAATGGATCGTACGAAGCAAGCACCGGAGCGTAATGAGACGAGACTACGCTAAATGAATGACCCTTGGACGAGCGGTGGCGGGCTTGGACCGGGTGCGGTGCCGCCACGTCGCGGGAGTTCTTTCCGGCTCCCGCTGTCGGCGACCATCAGGACGTCAGATCCGGATAAACCCAGGGCGCCCGGTAGGGGCGACTGAGCAGTCGGCTGGCCTCCGGATCGCCCACGATTTCCTCTTTGGCACCGTCCCATTGGAGGCTGCGACCGGTGCGCCAGGAGATCATGCCGAGCAAGGGAAGGACGGAAGACCGGTGGCCGACCTCGATGTTCGCGACGCTTTTTCTGCCGGTCTCGATGGCGGCGAGGAAGTCGGCCCACAGGAGCTTCAGATTGTGGCCGTCGGGTTGCTGGAGTTGGGAATCTTCGTGAACGGACGGGGCCTTGGAATCGGAGGGATAAAAGGTCCAGCCATCCTGCCAGCCGACGTGCAAGGTGCCTTTGGTGCCGTAGAAGTAGGCGCCAATGCCGTGCTTCTCCGATTGCGTGCCGCCGAATCGGCGGTGTTCCCAGACGCAGGTGAATCGTTCGAAATCGTAGACCGCCACCTGATGATCCGGAGCGTCAGAGGTCTGCTCCTTTTCGGTGAGAATCGGTGTTCCGGCGATATTGCGGCCGCCGGTGCAATACACCCGTTTGGGATAAGGTTCCTCGCTCCACCAGAGCACCTGATCGAGCCAATGAACGCCCCAGTCGCCCAGCTGGCCGTTGGCGTAGTCCAGGAAACCGCGCCAGCCGCCTGGGTGCAGTTTCTGACTGAAGGGCCGTTTGGGTGCGGGCCCACACCAGAGATCCCAGTCCAGGCCCTCGGGCGGTTCCAGATTGGGGGCGGGGCGTTCGCGGCCGCCGCCGCCGTTGGCAAAGATCCGGACCATGCCGACGTCACCGACCGCTCCTGACTTCAGGAACTTCATGGCGCTCACGTGGTGAGGGCCGATGCGTCGGTGGAGTCCGACCTGCACCACGCGTCCGCTGTTGCGGGCGGCATGGAGCATGGCCCGGCTTTCGTTGACTGTATGGCCGGTGGGTTTCTCGACGAAGACATGGGCGCTGGATTTCACGGCGGCGATGGTCTGAAGGGCGTGCCAGTGGTCGGGGGACGCGATCAGGACAATCTCCGGCTTCTCCTTCTCCAGGAGCTCCCGGAAGTCGTTGTGCTTCGCCGGGGAATCGCCGTTGAGATCGTGGACACGTTCAGCGGTGATGTCGCGGGCGCGGGTGTCGACGTCGCAGAGGCCAACGACCTTGAGGCGTTCGCTGGCGATGGCTTCGCGCAGGATGTTGTTGCCCCACCAACCACAGCCGATCAGGGCGGTGCGGTATTTCTTCGCCGGATCTGCGGCTCGGATGAACGGCGCGGCGGAGACCAGGCTGGTGGCCAGGGCAGTGGTGCGCAGGAACTGTCGACGTGTGCTGGTCATGGAAGTTGGTTGTGCGAATTCGACCGAGTCTTGGGCGGTGAACCGGGGATTCCGTGGGGCGAGACGCCCCCCTCTACGGCAGGCGGGACGCCCGCCGCTACGGACGACCGGGCATGGTCAGGGGCGATGGACATCGAGGGCGACCAACTCGCCGCGGGCGTTGCGGCAATAGACGATCCCGTTGGCCAGCACGGGCGCGGTCCAGGTCTTGCCGCCGACGACTTGCGCCGTGGCGGTGGGTTGGAATCCGTCCGGTGTGGCGGGAGCGGTCATCAGTTCGCCGGTGCCGTTCAAGGCGATCAGACGGCCCGACGCGATCACCACGCCGCCGGAGCCGAAATTGGGGCGGGACCATTTCTCGGTTCCGGTGGCGAACTCGACGCACTTGAGGGCCGCCTTGGTGGTGGTGTCCCCGGCGGTGCCGTAGAGATGGCCTTGATGAAGGACGGCCGCGTTCATCTGGGTGGCGAGGACCTTGGACTTCCAGGTGGCTTCGGGTTCGGCGGCGCCGAGTTTGAAGAGACCAGAGCCCTTGCCATAGCCCGACGACAGGAACACATGACCGTCGTGGAGGATGGGGTCGGCGGCGTTCACGCCATACTGGGTGAGCCAGCGCACGCCCCAGACGCGCTGTCCGTCGCGCAGTCGCACGGCGGCGTAGCCTTCGCCCGAACTGAAGACCGCCAGATCTTCGCCCGCTTCGCGATAAGGCAGGGGCGTGGAATAGCCGGCTTCCTTTTTGCCGGATGTCCACGCGACGGAGCCGTCCTTCTTGTGCAGGGCGAGGCCTGCTTCTCCGACATTCAGGAACACGTGCTCGCCCTGCACCAGCGGAGCGCCGGTGAAGCCCCAATCCGGCGGTCGGGAGGCGGTCTCCTGTTGCACGTTTTTGGTCCAATGAACCTTTCCGTCGGCGACACCCAGGCAAAGCATGTCACCCCATCGGCTGAGGACGTAGACGCGGTCGCCGTCCACCGTCGGGGTTCCGGTGGTGCCGCCCTCGAAGTATTTGTCGCCCAACTCGGCGGGATAGGAGTGCTTCCAGAGTGTGGTTCCGGTCGAGGCGTCGAACGCATGGACCGTGTCCTGCTCGTCAGCATGGCCGAGCGTGAACAGCCGGTTGCTGGCGATTACCATGGACGAGAAGCCGAGGCCGACCTCCGCCTTCCAGGCGACCTTGGGTCCGTCGGCGGGCCATTCGTGGAGCCATCGGGTTTCGCTCGAAGTGCCGTTGCGCTGAGGGCCCCGCCAATGGGGCCAGTCGTCGGAAAGCCCTCGCTGGGCGAGGGCCAGGGTGCAGGCGGCAACCATCAGGAGCGGATGGGCTCGGAACATGGCGGGAGCGACGCAACCACAGACCCGGGTCCTCGAAAAGGAATCTCCGCGCTGCCGTGCTCCGGGGGTGTGGCGGGGCGTTCGAACTCAACCAGCACGCCGACGGAGGCCTGGGAATGAACCTGCTGTTTTTTCGAAAATGCGGTGGGATGCGCCGGTTGGTCTGCGCCGGTTGCTCGGGGGCTAGGGCTTGGTCGGGTGGGCCGTGCCGGCGCCGTGTCCGGTCAGGGCGGATCTCAGGGCGTGGGCAAGGGTTTCGATGGAGAAGGGCTTGATGAGCAGACCCTGGAGTTCGAGGTTGGCGAGGCCCTTGATGCCATCACGTTCGGGCAGCCCGGTCATGCCCAGGACCGGGATATGCGGGGAAGACCGGCGCAGGGCGTCCACGAGCACCGGACCGTTCATGACGGGCATCATCATGTCGGTGATGACGGTCTGGATGCGGCTGTGGTGCTGGCCGAAGAGGGTGAGAGCTTCAACGCCGTGATGGGCGACCAGAACGTCGTAGCCGAGATCCTGGAGGGCGCGGCGCATGCTGTTGCGGATCGGCGGCTCGTCATCGACGAGGAGGATGCATTCGCCGTTGCCTCTCGGGATTCTGGGCGCTGGGACTTCAAGCGCAGGGCGCGTGGGTGCGGATGCGGGAAAGTACAGGTTGAAGGCCGTTCCCTGGCGGAGTTCGCTGGTCACCTGGATGAAACCGCCGTGGCCGCGGACGATCCCGAGAACCGAGGCAAGGCCCAGGCCGGTGCCTTTGCCGATTTCCTTGGTGGTGAAGAAGGGATCGAAGATCCGCTCAAGGTGTTCAGCGGCGATGCCGGTGCCGGTGTCGCTGACACTCAAGCAGACATGAGGACCGGGTTGACCGCCGCTGATCATCGAAGCGAACGACGCATCGACGTCCACATTTCTCGCGGACACCCGGAGGATGCCGCCGTCCGGCATGGCGTCCCGGGAGTTGATGCACAGGTTCATCAGGGCTTGGTGCAACTGGGTGGAGTCGCCCAGCACGGGCCACAAGTCCGGCGCTATCTCCAGGGTCAACCGGATGTCCCGGGGGAAGGTTTCCCGTACAATCTTCTCCATCTCGCGCAGCAGATGACGGAAGGGCAGGGGCACGCGGGCTTCGGGTGTTCCACGGGCGAAGGTCAGCAACTGACGGGTGATGTCGGCCCCCCGCAGCGCGCAGGTGGCGATCGTGTCCAGCATGGCGGCGTCCTCGGGGTCCTTGAGGGATTCGCGCAGGAGCGGCGCGGTCATGAGGATGGGGGCGAAGATGTTGTTCAGATCATGGGCAATGCCGCTGGCGAGCGACCCGATGCCCTCCAGGCGCTGGGAGCGAAGGAATTTGGCTTCCAGCAGCTTTCGGTCGGTGATGTCCATGTCCACCCCCACGATGCGGACCAATCGGTTGTTCGCATCGCGGACGGCGCTCCCTCGCATCAGGCTCCACCGTTCGCGGCCGTCGCGGAGCCGGAAATGGAGTTCGGCGTGGAAGTAGCCATCGCCGTTGCGAACGCGGTCCTGGGCGGCGGCGAGCGTTTCCACGGAATCGGGGTGGAGGAGTGCGCGGAAGGCGGCGTCGGTGCCGGGGAATGTCCCGGGCTCGAATCCCATCAGGCGTTCGAGATTGGGGGACCAGGTCAGGCTGCCGGTGGGGATGTCGCGCACCCAGGTGCCCATTTGCGCCGCCTCGGTGGCCATGCGCAGCCGTTCCTCGCTCTCGCGCAATCGGGCCAGCGCCCGTTCCCGTTCGGTGATCACGGCCCAGGTGCGGAGAGCGCGTTCGACCATGTGGTGCATTTCGGCAAAGGACTCTGCCGATTTGACCACGTAATCCAGGGCGCCGGACTGGATGGCGCCCACCGCGATGTGTTCGTCGCCGTGGCTGGTCATCACCACCTGGGGGAAGGGGCCGGTTTCCGGTGGGGAGTGCAGCACCGATTCGGCGCGGCCGTCGGGAAGCACGAGATCGAGGATGGCGAGATCCGGGTGCCGTTCGGCGACGGCGGCATGGTACTCGCTCAGGGACGCGGCCAGCCGGATTTCGTAATGGGGCCGGGTGTCTTCCAGCGAGCGACGAATGGCCTGCTGGTGGGCGGGTTCGTCATCAACGACCAGGATTTGAACGGCGGTCGGATTCATTCCGGTCGGAGCGAGGTGCCCTTGGGAAACTCGTTCCACGCGAGCCAGTAGAAGCCGAAGGCTTCCATCAGGGAGGCGAACTTTTCGAAATCCACCGGCTTCACCAGGTAGCTGGAGGCGCCATGGCCGTAGGCGCCGACGAGGTCCTGCTCGGCTTTGGACGTGGTGAGGATGACGGTGGGGATCTGCTGAAGGTCCGGATCCGCTTTGAGGGAACGCAGCACCTGCTGGCCGTCGACCTTGGGCAGGCGCAGATCCAGCAGGATCAGGTCCGGCCGTGGCGACATGGCGGGATCGCTGTAATTCCCCTGTCGCAGCAGGTAGTCGAGGGCGGCCTGTCCGTCTTCCAGGTGGATGAGCCGGTTGGCGACCCGGAAGTCTTCGAGGTTGCGACGGACGATCTCAGCGTGGGCGGGATCGTCTTCGATCAGGAGGATGAGGACGGGCCTTCCTTGGGGCATGGCGGTTCGGAGTGGGGGTTGGACGGGCGGCGGGTTTGACTGAGCGTGAATCGGAAGCTGGATCCCTGGTCCTGTCCGGCGGACTCGGCCCAAATACGGCCTCCGTGCACTTCCACGATGCGTTTCACGATCGCGAGGCCGATGCCCGTGCCCGGGGTGCCGGGGTGCAGTTTTTCAAAGAGGCCGAAGAGCTTGTTGTGATGGCGGGGGTCGATGCCAATCCCGTTGTCGCGCACGAAAAACACGGTCTCCCCCCGGTTCTCCTCGGTGCCGATTTCGATCCGGGGCAGGGATTGCTGGCCGGCGAACTTCACGGCGTTGTCGATGAGGTTCTGAAAGACCTCCACCAGACGCCGGCGGTCGCCCGTGATGAGCACTGGATCCGTCGTCACCTGGACCTCCACCTGTCGGGTGGCGATCGGTCCCGCGACCAGATCGATGGCTTCCGCTGCCAACGTCTGCAGGCTGACCTCCTCGGGTGGGCTGACCTTCCGCCCGACCCGGGACAGTTCAAGGATTTCGTCCAGCAACTCGGACATCTTCTCGGCGGCGCGGCGGATGAAGCCGAGATCGGAATCGACCCGGGCCGCATCCGCCAGCTTGAGGTCCTTGTCCAGGTAACCCAGGAAGGTCCGGATGGTGACCAGCGGGCTCTTCAAGTCATGGGACACGGTGTAGATGAACCGCACGAGTTCCTCGTTGCGATGCTGCAACGCCTGTTCGATGCGTTTGCGCTCACTGATGTCCAGGGCGTAGGCCACCCGTGAGGCCGGCTTGCCCGAGGCATCCCGAATCACGGCCACCTCCATGAGCACCGGGAAACGACTGCCGTCCTTGCGCTGCTGCACCGTGTCGTAGACGAGATGTCCCGTCCGATCGATGACGTCGAGCCGGGATATTGCCTCCGCCCGGGCCTCCGGTGGATACACTTTCCCCACGGGATGGCCGATCAGTTCGTCGCGCCGGTAACCGCGCTCCGCGGCAAACGCCTCATTCACGTCGAGGAACCGGTTGCTGTGGATGTCGGTGGAGGCCAGACCGAATTGGGAGGAGGCGAACAGGCGCTGCCAGCGCAGTGCCCCCTCCTCCGTGCGCTTGCGTTCGGTGATGTCGATGACCACCCCGATGTATCGCACAATCCGCCCCTCCTCGTCCTTCAGCGCGCGTCCGCGGGACATCAGCCAGCGTTTGGACTCGTCAGGCGAAACCACCCGCCATTCGAGGTTTAATTCCGCTCCCTGCCGGACGGACTCCTCGAGGGCTCGGTCGATGGCGGGGCGATCCTCGGGAACAACTGATTCCCGCCAGAACTTGTAGGAGGGCTCGCACGAGTGCGGCGGGATGCCGAACAAGCCCCAAAGCTCCTCCGACCAGACGTTCTTGCCCGAATCAAGTTCCCATTCCCAGGTGCCCGCCTTGGCGGCGTCCATGGCCAGTCTGGCCCTACCTTCCAGGTGAGTCAGGGTGGCCGTGACCGCTGCCTCTGCGCGCTGGCTGAGCCAGATCGCGAGTGCGGCCAGCGCCACCGCCATTCCGCCACCCACCACAATGACGGCCTGGGTGAACGTGGCCGCTCCGCGCGCACTGCTCTCGTGCTCTCGCAGGTGGATCTGCTCCTCCAGTTCGAGGTTGGCGATCACCGCGCGGATCTGGTCTTGAACCTGTTTCCCTTCGCCGGAGGCTGTCAGGCGCTGGGCGGCTTCAAACCCGTCGCCGGCCCGTGCCGCCACCACTGCCGCCGATTGCGCCAACCGTTGCGTCAGCAGTGTTCCCAGCTGGTTCAGGGATGGTTCGGTTTCGGGAGCGCCGACCGACAGACGGCGCAGTTCCAGAAGAGCCGCCGTCGCCCGCGCCTCGGCATCCCGATACGGCTCCAGGAACGCGTCGCTTCCGGTGATGGTGTATCCCCGGGTGCCGGTTTCGGCGTCGGTCAACGCCAGCAACAGCACGGTGGCTTGCCTCAGAAACTCCTGACTTTGGCGGACGTGCTCCCCCTCGCGCACCAGGACTCGCGTGCTGTGGAATGAGACCGCGCCGATCAACAGCAGAACCGCGATGGCACCCGCGAACACTCCGACTCGATGGGTCGCGGGCGAGGAACTCATGGCCTCAGGTGAAGGGTGAATCGATGGTTCATGGGCTCCCTGTCCTTCCGGGCAATGATGTGTCCGGGGATGCGTTGGGGAAACTGAACTCCCGGCGATCGAACGAAAAGACAAATGGTCCGGGTTGGAACCACACTTGACGTCAGTTGGTTCATTTCGCCCGCAGGCAGAAGGTGAAACCCGCCGACTTGGACAGTCTGAAGCGCGTGCTCCGCGAAGGACCACCCCCCACGGGTCTACAGTCGGCCCTGGGGAATCTTGGACTTCCCCCCGAGATGGTGGCCTCCCTCACGGAGCACTATGCGGAAGCAATACGGCAAAACGTGGAGAAGATGGGATGGTTGTCCACGATCGAGCCTCTCTCTCCTTCCGAAGTTGGGCGGATGATCCGTGGGCAAGGGCCCGGTCCCTGAATTGCCGAACCAGTCGTCCGTCCCCCGGTTGGGGAGCACGGGCGCGGTATCTCATCCGATGATTCAGCAAGGTCCCTGGCGGTCTCCAAGGCTGTCGGGTTTGGTCCAAACCAGGGTGGTTGGAAGGACCTCGGGCGGCGAAACCACCACCTGGGACACCTCGCGGATGTACTCGGGATACCAGGCGCCGCTGAGGAACTCCTTCATCGACGACTCGTCCGGGTAGATTTGAAAGACCCGGACGACATCCGGGTCGGTGTTGTCATGACAGAAGAAGTACGCCTGGTGGGCCGGGTTGGCTTCGACCCTGGGTTTGACGTGCTTTTCCCAGATGCGTTGAACCTCGTCGCGGCATCCGGGTCTGGCCCGATGACGAATGAAGAGGGCAGTCCTGCTCATGGCCGGGGTCATTCGGCCACAGTAACCATCCAGCCGATGCCGAAGCGATCGGTGAGCATGCCGAAGCACGGCGACCAGAAGGTCTTTCCGAGCGGCATGGTCACGGCCTTGGCGCCTTCGGACAACGCGGCGAAAGCCTTGGCGGCGTCGGCTTCGCTGGGGAGGGCGAGGGACAGGGAGAAGCCCTGGAAACCCGCGGCGGGTTCGCATCCGTCGGAGACCATGACCCGGGCGCCTCCGATGCGGAGGGTGGCGTGCATCACCTTGTTTTCAAAGCCGGGAGGCAGCATGCCGGCGGGGACGGGATCGGGGCTGTCCTTGAAGTGCATCAGCATCTCCAGTTCGGCACCGAGGGCGGTGCGGTAGAAGGCAATGGCTTCTTCGCAACGGCCGCTGAAGAAGAGATAGGGTACGATTTGGGTGTTTTTCATGGGCGTTTCTTTGGGGTCGTTGAGCTCAAGCGTTTGGGGCTGTGGAAGCGGATTCGAGGCGTTTTCGGGTGACGAGCCCTCCGAACTCACGGCGTCCGGACCAGAGCAGGTACAGGGCCATGGCGGAGAGGATGAGGATGGGAGGCGAGGTCAGGCCTTCGCCCTTCATCACGAACGCATGGAAGGCGAGGATGTTGACGAGGATGGGGCCGAGCACGAGCAGGCCGAGGTTTCGGGTTTTCGGGATGGCGACGAGAATGCCGCCGAGAATTTCCAGGGCTTTGACGAAGTTCAGGTATCCGGTGGGGGCGAAGGCCGCCATGAAGTGGCCGGCGGGGGTGTCGGCCGGGGGCGGTGGGGGCATGGGGACAAGTTGGAAGAGAACCACGGCGCCTGAGGCGATGAACATCAGGCCCAGCAGAACCCCCACGATGGCAGGCAGGTATTTCATACGGATTGGATGATCGAGATGACGGACGGCGACCTGGACGGGGCCCAGGTGGGGCCTTGTTTCCAGGAACGACGTGCGGACGGACTCGGAAAGGACATCTTGTTTGCCGATTCTTTGCATCACCCAAAGTGATTCGAGCCATCGGGGCATTGTGACGAGCCCAGTGGGCCGGGCGGTAACGGAACGCAAGACTCAACGACGAAACCGCCCGTGGAGGCCGGGCGGTTGTGCGAGGGGATGGGCTCCGGACGCGGCCGGAGATTCCATCGTGGGGCCCTGATTCCGGCTACGGATAGACGGTCCGGTAATAGCGTTGGCTGAGGTTGCCTGCCGGTGTTTCGGTGTGGGAGAAGCTTCCCAGGGCATCGACGGTGATGGATCCATCCGACACGTCCTGCCAGGTGGGAGGGGAAATGCTGTCGGTGTACTGGAGACGGTAAGTTCGGCCGGGGATGCCGTTGCCGGTGATGGTGAAGCTGCCGTTGCCCAGGCTGACGACGGTGAGGTTGGGGGTCAGGGACTCGTCGGTCTTGAGGATCACGTTGACCGTGCCGGTGACTGTGGCGCCGTGACCGTCACTGATGGAGTAGGTGAACGAGTCGGCGCTGGTGAATCCGGAGGCCGGGGTGAAGAAGACCCAAGCGCCGTCGACCGTCACGCTGCGGTTGTTGTTGACCGAGGAGGTGATGCTGATGGCGAGGGTGTCCGAATCGGCATCCGAATCATTGGCGAGCAGGTCGGCGAGGCGGACTTTGACCCCCTGGGTGGGATAACGCTCGAGGGTGTCGGTGCCGGCGACGGGTGGCGTGTTGATGATTTGGTCGGGGCTGAGGTTGGCGCCAGAACTGTTGAAATTCCCGCTGCCCAGGAAGGTGGCGGAGACGGTATGGGAACCGTGGGAGAGGGCGGAACTGGTGTAGGTGGCGATCCCGCCGCTGAGGGCGACGAGAGGGCCGGCGGGCGAGCCGTCGACGACGAATCGGACATTGCCGGTTGGAGTGCCGGTGGAGGGAGCGACCGCGGACACGGTCAGAGAAAAGGTGACACTGGCACCTGGCAGCGCCGGATTGGCGGACGATGCCAGGGAGGAGGATGACGAGGCGATGGTGACGGTCAGAACGCCGTTGTTGGCGGTGACGGCGTAGTTGGTGAGTTGAGCGCCGGCAGCGGTGGGGACGATGTTGTAAGTCCCCACGGGCGAGGAGGCGTCGGCCGATGAGGCATAACTCGCGGTGATGGCGTCGCTGTTGACGATTCCCGACAGGCTGCCGGTGAAGGTGGGGTTGGAAGCGCCGAACACGCGGTTGGTGTTGTTGGCGGTCACGATGAGGGTGGCCTGGCCGATCGTGAGGGTGCCGTTCTCGAGGGTGACGCTGTAGTTGGTCAGGGTGTTGCCTGCGGGCGTGGGGACGATGGCGTAGGTGCCGATGGGACTGCCTGCGGTGGCGGCGGTGGCGTACGTGGCGGTGATGACTTCGTTGTTCTGGATGCCGGTGATGGCGCCGGAGAAGGAGGGGTTGGTTTCGCCGTAACTGCGCGATGTGCTGTCCGCGGCGATGGTGAGCGGGGCATTGGTGATGGTGAGCGTGCCTTGGACGAGGGTGACGGTGTAATTGGTGAGTCGGGCGCCTCCGGCGGCGGGCACGATGGCGTAGGAACCGATCGGGCTATTGGTGGTGGCGGTGGTGCTGTAGCTCTGGGTCAGGGAATCACTGTTCTGCGTTCCGCTGAAGGTGCCGGTGAAGGGGGCGTTGGTGGCGCCGTAGCGGCGGCTCGCGTCGTCGGCGGTGAGGGAGAGCGCCGCCTTCGCGACGTTCAACGTCACATTGGTGGTGATGCTCAGGAAGCTGGAGGTGTCGTCCGGAGTGAACGTCACGGACAATGTCTGGCCATCGCCCGAGTCCAGAACTGTACCGGTGTCGGGCGAGTAGGAGAACGTGCCGCTGACGTTGGTGCTGGCGTGGCTGGCGGTGGCATTGAGCTGAGAGCTGCCCAGCGCGGTTCCGTAGGTGATGTGGGTTGGCGACCACGCGATGGTTGGATAGACGCCCCCGGTGATCTCGAGCTCCCAGCCGGTGAGGAGGTTGGTGCCTCCGGATTCGACGTCGGCCAGGTAGAGGGTCCAGGCGCCATCGGCGTTGAGCCCCTGGAACGACGCCAGCGTGGCGGTTCGGGGGGATTCGTTGGTGACCGTGGACGGGTCCGCGATGCGCCCGTCCGGTTCCCAGATCCCGGTGAGGGGTGAACCATCGGATGGCGTGATGGTTTCGCGGTAGATGTGGATGTCACCGTTGGCGGCATCGGCGTCGAACGTCACGTCCAAGCCGCTGTCGGCGTAGCCGACGGAGTTGGTGTGAGACCGTCCGGTGCGGTTGAGCAGGACGGTGAAACCGCTGCCATGGCGAAGGTAGGCGAACAGGTCGCCGTTGAATTCGCCGGTGACCAGGAGGCGCACCTTCACGGAGGCGATGTTGGCGATGTCGGACGCGATGGTGCGTTCTTCCATCAAGCCGGCGGCGTTGCCGTCGGGCACCACCCGATTGGTGGTGAACGTGTGGGTTTCGGTGATCTGCGCCTGCGCGGGATAAAGTCCCGCGGTGAGGAGCAGAGTGAGCAGGGCCATCCAGCCCTGGAGCATGCGGTGTTTCATAAACTTGGAGCGGGTTGCGCGTCTCCTGGCGGCCGGCGGGCGAGAGCATCCGACATGGTGTCGGTCAGCGAGGGAGCGAGGCGTTTTCATGGTTGGACGTGGACTAAGCGGTAATGCCGGGAGTTGGGTTGTCCTGGCTCAGAATCGGTGACCTGGATCCTCCCCGTGTCGTCGGCGGTTTCGACGGTCAGGTCCTGCCAGTCGGGCGGAGTCAGGGAATCGGCGTACTGGACGGCGTAGGAGCGACCAGGAATGGCGCTGAATCCGACCCGGGCCGTGCCCCCGCCGAGGTCGATGACGGAATAGTTCGGCGTGGGTGCGTCGTCGGTGGTGAGCACGATGGTTGCCGTGCCGCTGTTGGTGGCTCCCTGGGCGTCGGCGACCACATAGGCAAAGGAGTCGGCCTGCGTGAATCCGGTGGACGGCAGGTAGAAGACCCAGGCGGCGTTGGTTGAGACCGTGCCCCCGTGGAAGGTGGTTGGGCCGGCGGAGAGCAGGACGATGGCATCGCCGTCCGCATCGGTCCCGAGGAGGTTCGTCGTGCGCACCTTGACGCCGCCGAGCGGCCAGCGTTCGAGCGTGGGTGAGGCGGGCAGGGGGACGGTGTTCACAAGAAAGCTCCGGCTGACGTCGGGTGCGGGGTTCCATGCGGCATTGCCGGGCTGGGATGCCGTGATGGTCACGGATCCGGCCCCGGTGAACGTCAGTTGATTGCTGTGGGTGATTGAGGCTGGCCCGCTCGACACCCCAAACGTCACCGCCAGTCCGGAAGTCGCCGTCGCGGAGAGTACGAGGGAGCCGGAAGGTTCCTGGTCGGGGATTGCGAGGAACGTGATCGTCTGATCCCGAGGGGTGACCGTGATCGTGGCATGGACCGTGTCGCCGCCCAGTCCGGAGGCTGCGTTGCTCGTCGAGGCCTGAACGGAAAAGCCCGCATCACCGGCAAACACGGTCTCGGGGGTGAATCGCAGGCCTGCCTGACCCTCGGTGCTGGTGATGAACGTGCCATTGGTGATCACGCTGACCCCATCGTTCTGGAAGAGCGTTCCGTGGGTGATGCTGGTGATTTGGAAGTGGGTCACCTCCGCGCCGTCCGCCGGATTTCGAGCGATGACCAGCCCGCTGGTGGTCTGGGTTTCTGCAGACGTGGAGGCGTCGGTGACCGAGGGGGTGTCCGCCACCGGGGTAAGGTCGATGGTGAGAGTGGAGTCCGGTCCCGGATCACCAGGGGCGTCGGGCTGGACCGGGGCGAAGTCGAATAACGCGTAGTCTTGGAACAGGTGGCCCACGCCGGGATTGGCATAACCGTCGTGGCCGGACTCCTGGGCGTCGGGAACGAACCTGAACCCGCCGGCGTCCATGCTGGATTGGGTCACGGTCTGAAGCAGGGTCGCCGGTTCCCAATGCGTTCCGTCGAACACCTCCAGCCGTCCATCGTCGGGCAGGGTTTGGATCTGGATCGCGGTGTTGGTGGTGATGGGCGAGTCCGGATCGGTCACCTGGAACTCCGCCCACGCGAACACGTGCGCGACATTCTCGACGCCGGTCACCTGGCCATCGGAAGCGGTTGGCGGGTCGTCCACGGCGGTGATGTTCACGACGGAACTGCCCGAGATGCTGAGGGCACCGCCATCCCCCTGGGCGCCGGTGTTGCCATCCTGGAAGGTCCAGTCGATCGGCACGGTGGTCGGGGGCGCGTCGCCGCTGTAGGTGTAGCCGATGGCTTGCAGGATGCCGTTCACCTGGGCGGCGGTCGTGCCTTGTCCGAAGGAGAGCACCAGGGTGCCGTCGCTATGGGTGGTGACGGTGCCGACGGAGGTGCCGTTGTAGGTGAGGTCATCCCCTTCCGTGAGTGCACCCAGCAAACCCGTGGCGTGGAACTGGTCTGCCGCATCCGCGGTTCCCTGGCGGCGAAGGGCGATGCTGGCGCCTTCGAACTCATCCGCTGTGGACAATTCCGGGTCGACGACCGTGACATCCGCATCCAGCAGGGAAACCTCTCCGCCTTCGGTGTGAGCCGAAACACCGTCCAGGGTGGTGGCGGCCGTGCCGAACGTGGTGTCCAGCGCCCCTTCGCTCGTGTAGCGGACCATTCCAATGCGGCTGGGCACTGCACCGAAGCCGAAATCGATGCTCTCACCCACCGCGACCAGCTTTCCGTCCGGTTGTTGCAGGATGTCGAAGGCAGTGTCGCTGGGGGTGCTGATCGCGGTGGTCACCGTTCCCGTGCCCTGGAAGGTGGTGTCCAACGTTCCGTTGCTCAAAAAGCGGGCCACGGCGAAGTCGTAGTCGCCGTCGAGTTCGGCCGTTCCGGCGGCAACGATCGATCCGTCGGACTGGATCGTCAGCGCTTCGATCTGGTCGGTGGTGGGGCTGAGGGAGGCGGTCTTCTGACCGGTTCCGTTGAAGCTTGTGTCGAGCGAGCCGTTCGGCAGCAGCCGGAACACGGCGAAGTCGTAATACACCGCACCGCGTCCGTAACCTCCCACGACGATGGATCCGTTGGTTTGCACGGCGATGGCGGTGGCCGTGCTGTCGCTGCCCATGCGGACGGTCCGATAGCCATTGGTGTTGAAGCCGGTGTCCAACGAGCCGTTCGTGTTCAATCGCGCGACCGCCATTTCATTGGAGTTGCCCGCGGTTCGATTCCCGGCAACGAGCAGTTTGCCGTCGGCCTGCAAGGCGATCGCGTTCCCCGTGTCGTAGCCGGAACCGAGATCGATCGAGACCTTGCCGGTGCCTCCGAAGCTGGTGTCCAGGGTGCCGTTCGGGTGGTAACGCACGAGGGCGAGGTTGGAACCGCCGCTTCCGTTCCGCGTGTTCCCGGCGAGCACGATTCTGCCATCTGCTTGGACGACCAAGTCGTAGGCGCTGCAGTCGACGTTGGTGGTGAGAGCTGTGGTGATCTTGCCTGTGCTGTTGAAGCCCGAATCCGGCACGCCGTTCGAGAGGTAGCGGGCCAGCCCAAAGGTGCTGTAATTCCCGACCGAGGCGATGCCACCGACAAGAATCTTGCCGTCCGCCTGGACCGCGACCGCCTGCGCCAGGTCGATCGATGCTGAAAAATCGGTCAGGACGACGCCGGTGCCATTGAAGTTGGTGTCCAGGCTGCCGTCGGTGTTGTAACGCAGGAGGAGGAAGTCCCGGTTGAAGCTGCTGTTTCGGCCGCTTCCAGTCACCAGCAGCTTGCCGTCCTGCTGCAAGGCGACGCCGCTGGCGCGGTCGTAGAGCGTCGGTTCGGATCGGAGCATGCCGGTGGCGCTGCTGAAGGAGGGGGCCGAATTGATCGCACGGACTTCAACGGTGAGGTTGTGCGCTGCGCTGGTGCCTCCGTCGCCGTCCGTGACGATGAACCGCAGGTTGCGCGTTCCGGAGCTGGGGGCCTCCGCCTTGCCGTTGCGATACGTGATGTTGCGAATCAGCGCGCTGGCGGCCTCCGGGGTGGCGTTGCTGTTCCACCCGATAACCAGCGCCTCGCCATGGGCGCCTCCGGACAGGCTGCCGATGAGCGTCCCTTGGTAGGCGACACCGAAGCCGCCGACGCCGATCTGCCCGGCATCGGCACCCTGGTTCCGAATACCCAGTTGATCCTCCGCATTCTCCCCGCCACTGGTGATCGAAACGGTCAGCGTGCCACCGTCGAAGTCACGTGCATCCACGTCCTCAACAAGAGCGTCACCGTCCTGCTCAACGAAGACCGCGCCATCGCCCTCGGTGTAGTCGAGGGTGTCTCCGTCCAGTCCGCTGAGGGTGGGGATGTCATTGGCGCCGGTGACCGTCAGGGTGAATTGATTCGTGGCGGTCAAGGAACCGTCACTCACCGTCAACGTGATCGTCGCGGGACCCCCATGTTGGTTCGCGGCCGGCGTCAGCGTGACGGTGCGATTGGTCCCCGAACCGCCCAACACGATGCCTGAATGCGGGATCAGGTTGGTGTTGCCCGACGTCCCCGTCACCACAAGCGATGCCGCCGCGGTCAGGTCATCCCCGATGGTGAATGCAATCGGTCCGATTGCGGTGTCCTCGGCGGTGGTCTGATTGGCGATGGACGAAATTGTGGGTGCGGCATTGGAAATCACGGAAAGGATGCGGAAGGCCGCGTCTTTGCCGGCCTCGGCGTTGCCGTCCAGGTTGATGAGATCGCCGGAGCTGTAGCTCCCGACATCATCCACGCCCAGGTACACCTTCCCGTCGAAGGAGGTACTGTCGACGCGCACGAGGTAATCCAATCCATCGATCAGGGTGACCGGGCCGAGGCTGAACTCGTACCAGGCCTCGGCGGTGGCGATGGCGGCGACGGAGAGGGTGGCGCTCGCCAGGTTTGCTCCGCCCCAGGTGGATCGCAGCGAGATGGTGAGAGTCGCGTTGGCGGGAGCATCCGAGGCTGCGGTGAGGACGACACCGACCTTGCGCACGGAGTAGCTGCCGCTGCCGCTGGTGTGACGAAAGGTCTGTCCCCACGGTTGGTCGGCCCTCAGTTCGTAACCGTCGTCGGCAAGGGAGGTGAATGCGGGGGTGTAGGACGCCCGCAGGGTTTGGCCCGTCAACTGGACCAGAAGCACGGTGCTGCGCTCCGTGGCGGCGGGGCCATCCGACGCCATGATCTCCAGGACCCGTGTGGAGCCGGTCGGTTGGTCGGCGGTGTTGTTGTAGAGGATGCCGCGCAGCACCTGCTGGTAGGAGGCGGGTGAAGCGGCACCGGTGAGCGAGAGCACCCCGGTGTCGGCGTCATAGGTGGCGGTGATGAGCGTTCCCGTCGTGACCGCACTCAGCACTTCGTTGGTCCCGTCCGGTCGGTTGGCGAAGGAGACCCCGACAGAAGTGAGGGTCGGGCTGTCGATGTCCACGAGGGTCGCATCCCCGTCCGCGAGGGTCACCGAGCCGCCGCCTTGGACCCAGGTGGTTTGGAAATGACCGCCAACCACGCCGCTGCTGTCGTTGCCGTCCAGATCGAGAACGGGTGCCTCGCCCAGGGCAGCCGACGTCAGGAGCGTCAGGACGCCGAACAGCGCGACGAGCCAGCGGGTCCAGCCACCTTGCAGCGAGCGCAACGAGGCGATCTGTCGCCGGGTGGGCAACTGGCCGCTGGGACGTCGGTTGAGGGGTGGCTGTGACAACCGCATGGGGTTGGGGGTCGGCTGATCCGGAGTAAACAATTCAATACGAGGAAGTTGAAACCTGCGTTGTTGGGTTGTTTGAAATTAGCGTTGCTTTGGAAATCCATGAGTAACTTTAACTTCATGGAACTGACCTAAACACTTGCTATACATCGGCATAGGAAGGCGATTCCTTGAGCGCCATGAGTTGGGGCGCTTAGCCAGGCAGGTGGGTGGGGCGTTGCTTGGGCAGCCGTTGCGTACCTGGGTGGCGGTGGGAGGTTTTGGGCAACCCGACGCGGGTTGACGCCTCCGATCGCGATCGGTGGTGGGGGTCGACAAGATCGGGCTTGGAAGCGGGCGGCTGTCGGGGATTCTCACCGCATCCCTGTGAACGCCACCCCATCCCCTGAGCCCTTTTCGACCGTGAACCGGCGGCGATTTCTCCAGGCTGCCGCCGCGGTCGGACTGAGTCCGCTGGCGCGCGGAGTTTCACCCCGACCGCCCGGTGCTTTGGCCGCTGCCAGCGGCGAGGCGGGCGGGAGCGCGATCGGCAAGACCGGCTCCGATGTCGGGTCGCTGTTTCCCTTCATCCAAAGCCAGGCGGTGCAGGGCGAGTTCCCGCTGTCCTTTCTGAACGATCGGTTCCGATCCGTTTCACGCTGGAAGAAGACCGCCCGGGGCAAGCTGCTGGACCTGCTCCATTACGCGCCTCCTCCCTGCGAACCGGAGGCGGAGACGATCGAACGGGTGGATTGCGGCGAGTACATCCGGGAGAAGGTTTACTTCAACACCGCGCCGGGAGTGCGGGTGCCGGCGTTCGTTCTGGTGCCGAAGCGCGCGACCCAGCCCGCGCCGGCCATCGTGGCGTTGCACGACCACGGTGCGTTCTACCTGTGGGGCAAGGAGAAGATCGTGGAGATCCCTGGCGAAAATCCGTCGCTGCCCCAGTTCCGCGAGCAGTACTACGGCGGACGGGCGACCGCCAATGAGCTGGTCCGGCAGGGGTACGTGGTCATCGCCATCGACATGTTCTATTGGGGTGAGCGCCGGATGCTGTTGGACGACGATCCGGCGGACTGGCGGGAACGTCCTGAGAACCTGGCGCGTGAGCGGATTCAGGCGTTCAACGCCCGGGCCAGTCAGAATGAGGCGCTGGTGGGGCGAACGATCTACTCGGCCGGGTTCACCTGGCCGGGGGTGATGTTTTGGGACGACGTGCGCACCGTGGATTATCTGGTCACCCGACCCGACGTGGATCCGCGTCGGATCGGGTGTGTGGGTCTATCGGTGGGCGGGCTGCGATCGTGTCATCTGGCGGCGTTGGACGAGCGGATTCGGGCGGCGGTCGTGGTGGGTTGGATGGCGTCGTTTCCGGCCCAACTTCGGAAGCACATCCGCAACACGATTGGCCACACCAAGGTGGTTCCCGGTCTCTACCAGCATCTGGACTATCCGGACGTGGCGTCGATGGCCATGCCCACCCCGATGCTTGTGATCAACGGGTCGCGGGACGGGTTGTTCGATCTTGAAGGGGTGAAGGCGAGTTTCCGCAAACTGAACGCCTGCTACGCCAAGGCCGGGGTCGGGGAACATTGCGTGACCCGGCTCTTCGACACGCCCCACGAGTTCAATTTGGAAATGCAGGACGAGGCGTGGGTTTGGCTCAAACGGTTTGTTTGAGGGCGGTGGGAACGGGCGACTTATGAACCGCGCCTCCGTAGCGGCGGGCGTCCCGCCCCCCGGAATTCGCGCAGGTTCAAGGTCGGCGAGCAGGTCATTTTCGAACAAGGGGCTTCCCATGAACCTCGATTTCCCAGCCCCGGACGGGGCGGAAGAGCACGAGCCCACGGCGTGAGCCGTGGGGACAAGGCCCGAAGGAAACCAGAAGCCCCGGAGGGGCGATCAGAAAAGCAGGGGCGGGCAGAACATCCTGCGTTCCGCCAAATACCAACCCCACCGCGGTCGATTCTGATCGCCCCTCCGGGGCTCGAAATCCAATGCAACTCAACACCCATGGCTCACGCCATGGGCTTCCGTTCTTTCGGCCCTCCGGGCCTCCGTAGCGGTGGGCGTCCCGCCTGCCGTAGAGGGGGGGCGTCCCGCCCCCCGGAATCCCGGGTTCAAGGCCCGTGAGCAGTTCGATTTCGAACAGGGCACTCTCCATGAACCACGCCTCCGTAGCGGCGGGCGTCCCGCCTGCCGTAGAGGGGGGCGTCTCGCCCCCCGCAATCCCCCCAGGTTCAAGGCCCGGGAGCCGTTCGATTTCGGACAGGGCCCTCACCATGAACCCGGTTTGCACCACGGAGGCACAGAGAAACCAGGCAGCCAGCTTTGAACTCTGTGCCTCCGTGCCTCTGTGGTGAACCTGTCCTCGGTTCATGGTCCGTGAGCAGGTCGTTTTTAGACAGGGCGCTACCCATGAACTGTGACCCGATTGTCCCACCGACTACCGCGTCGGCGACTGGGCCGCCAAGCCTCGGATGACCGCAGGTTCGAGGGCCTGCCGGTAGACCCGCAAATCCGCGAGTTGGCCGTTGAACGGGCCGTTCTTACCGGTGCCGATCCGCCAGGGGGCATCCGACTCAAGGTCGAAGGGTTTGCCGCTCCTGCGCGCGCTCTCCGACACCAGTTGGCCGTCGAGGTACAGTTTCAGGGTGTTCACCGACTTCACCGCGGCGACATGGTGCCAGTTCGAGGAGACGCTATGGTCATGGGTGACCTGGAGCCCGGCGGAGAAGGCGAACACCTTGCCGGAGGGCAGGGTGCTGCAAAACAAGGCCCCCTGATGTTCGGTGAGGGTCCAGGCCCGGCGGTACTTCACGTCGGGGGTGGTGTCCAACTGGGCCAGTCGCTTCCACTCTGTCCCGCCCTCATACGAGTAGGCCTCGGCCAACGGCAGGGTGCCCGCGATCAGTCGCCCGTTGTGCACCGCCATGCCCATCACTTCGAGTTCCTGTCCCAGCCGACCCAGGTCCGACCATCGACCCAAGTCGTCGAAACGATAGACACGGCCGCTGGGCCAGGTGCCGACCAGGAGCTGTCCTTCGTACGACGTGAAGGAGTACGTCTGGGTGTTGTCGGCGAGGGCGCCGCAGTCGACCCAGGTTTGCCCGTCGTAGCGGTACACGTGTCCGCGGTCGTAGCTGCCGGCGTAGAGAAAACCGTTGTGAACGGTCAGCGGAACGACCCGGGTGCCATCGGGCGTCCCGCAATCCGTCCATTGCGTGCCGCCTTCGTAACGGAAGAATCCGGCCGGCTTGTAGAGCGAGGAGGCGTAGAGCGCGCCACGGAACACCACCATGCCACCCACGGATTCCGTAGATGGCAGTCGTCCACAGCTGAGCCACTGGTTGGTGCCCAGGTATCGGAAGATTTGGCCGCCCAAGGTGGTGTTGGGGGATTCCGGAAGGGAGGAACCGGCGACGCGGTACTTTCCGGTGCCGGCGTAGAGCGAGCCCTGATGCACAGCGAAGGACGTCACGCTGTTGGCGCCGTCGGGCGCGCCGCAATCGATCCAGTTCGTGCCGCCCGTATAGCGGTAGACCCGACCCGATTGACCCAGATCGGGCTCGCAGGTTCCCGCGTACACCGCCCCCTCATGCGTGGCCAGGGCGAAGGCGAAGAGCGCCTGTCCCGGACGTCCGCAATCGCGCCAATCCGAAGCCCGATCGTCATCGATGCCGAACTGGAGATGGCGCCAGTTGCTTTGGTTGGAGGTGACCCCGGGATTGCTCTTGAGGGTGAGATGAAAACCTCGACGCCGGGTCCCGTCGTACTGGCTGGCGAGGTCGCCTGAAACGAGGCCCGTCCTCTCGTCCGACTGCATCCAGACGGCAAGGGTGAAGTCGTTGGTTCCGAGTGCGGGTGCCTGCGCGGCGGGCACCTCGAGCCAGGATTCAGCCCCGCGGAAGGAAGCGCCGGAATTTGTGGATGGGAAGTCCACCTTCCCGTGGACCGTTGTGATGGCTCCGCGCACGGATTCGGTGGCATGCCCGGACAAGGGCCAGTGGGCGACCGGGACGGGCAACACCGCTGCGTCCTGCGCTCCCGCAGGGTGCGCGGGATGGACGAGCAAAAGGGTCACCATTCCTGCGAGATGCAGGCACCGGCCCACCGAAGCAGGATCGGTGAGGGCGCACTGACCTGTCTCCCGATCCCTGGGGCTGGGAGGAATGTTCATGAGTGCTCTTCAGACCTTGGGTAATTGCCACGGATCGCGCCGCGGACGGTCCATGAGCTTGTTGGCTGCTTCGTCGCCGACGAACGTTTCCTTCACGGGATCCCAGTGGAGCGGTCGGCGCAGTTCGATGGCGAGGTTCGCCAGATGGCACACGGTCGAAACCCGGTGCCCGATATCGACCGGGAAGTACGGATCCTTGCGGCTCTTCACGCACTTCAGGAAGTCGTCATGTTCACCGGCGGGATTGGTGTACAGGTGGAGTTCTTCGGGGCCGATCTTGGATTCGAGGATCTTGGGTGAACTGGCTTCAACGGGACCGCGCCAGCCGGTGTTGCCAACCCAGCCGTCGGTGCCGATGAACCGGATGCTGGGGTTGCCGGGTTTGCAGGTCATCACGACACCATTCGCGTAGCGGATGGTGACGTCATAGTCCTTCACGGTGTTGTAGAGGCCGCCTTCCCAGAACGTGCCGGTGCCTTCGATGGCCACGGGTCCGCTGCGTTCGGTGTCGTTCGCCCATTGGGCGGTGTCGAAGAGATGCGTGCCCCAGTCGCAGATGATTCCGCCCGAGTAATCGCGGATCCAACGGAAGTTGAAGTGAACGCGATCCTTGTTGTACGGCGCGAACGGGGCGGGCCCCAGCCACATCTCGTAGTCGAGGCCCGCCGGGACCGGTTGGGGTGTGGGATCGCCGGGAATGCCGGGCTGCTTGGGCAGGATGACTTCGATGCGTTGGAGTTTGCCGATGCGACCGTTCCGAACCAGTTCGGCCATGCGATGGTATTCCGGCACGGCCCGGTCCTCGGTGCTCGTTTGGAAGACGCGCTTGGTTTTGCGCACTGCTTCCACCAGCACCTTGCCCTCGTGAATCGTCAGCGTGGGCTTCTCGCACTGCACGTCCTTGCCCGCCTGGAGCGCCATCAGGCTGATCAGGGTGTGCCAGTGGTCGGGCGTGGAGATCATCACGGCATCGATGTCTTTGCGGGCCAGAACCTCGCGGAAATCCTTGGTGGAAAGGCAATCCTCGTTGCCGTGGTGCTCGTCCACGGTCTCCTTGGCTCGAAAGAGGCGGCGTTCGTCGACGTCGCAGACCGCGAGGATTTGGGCCGCCTTCTGCTTGCGATAGAATGCCAGGTTCCAGGCGGTGCCGTGATCGCCCACCCCGATGAATCCGACGGTGATCCGCTCGCTGGGCGGCACCTGTCCGTTGGCGCCGAGCACGGAGGAAGGAACGATCGTGGGGAAGGCCACGGCGCCGCCGGCCAGTGCGGCGCGTTTCAGAAAGGAACGCCGGGAGTGCGAGCCTGAGGAGGTCACGGGAGGCGTGTTCATAGGACGCCGGAGCGTCGCCGGGGAAGTGCGTTGGGCGCAAGGATGCGTCCGCTTACCGAGGCGCATCGGCCATGAGGACCGACAGACTCAGGTCGCGCACCTGCATGTCCACGTCGAAGAGCCCTGGCACTTCCCAGCCCAGATTCATGCCGGTGACCCTGTAGTCCGAGAGGTCGCGCGATTCCGTCAGAAAACCGCGCCTCCAGGCCGTCTCAAGCGCTTCGAGGAAAAGCGGACGAAGATCCTTGTCCACGCGAATCCAGTCGCGGTCGTGGGCGCTTCGGTCCGAGTACACCTCGCCGCCCGGGGTGAAAATAAACATCGAGGTGCCGCCGGTGTCCTGGTGCTTGTGTTCCTTGGGGAACCGGGAGCGGTCGTCGTAGAGGGGGACGCCAAACCACACGAGCTTCCCGTGGCCGGCGGAATCGAGGTTGCGATTCTGAAGCGTGAGGAAGAGCTGGAACTGGGCCGCGTGCCGATCTGGGGAATGATCCGGTGTACGATGAAGCTCCGATCGCAGCAGGCGTGCTTTCAACTGGAGCCGCGCAGATTGGATCTCGGTCAGCGAGAGCGGGTGGGTGAAGGATTGTTCCACGAGCAGATGAACCCAGGGTTCGCCGTCCTTGCGGGCACGGCGGTCATAGTCATCGATGGCGTTCACCCCCAGGGCGAGGTCTGCTTCCTCGGTTCCGATCGCTCCCAGGGTGACCGTTTTCCCCGCATTGGCCCAGCGACGGACCCCGGGCTTGAGAGGACGCGGTTCCGCGGCTGCCAGGGGGAATCGGCTGGACCATTGGTCGAGATCCCACACCGGGGCGGTCGCGGTCGAGACGCCCGCCAGCCGGCCGTAGGCGACGCGCTGACACGGCTTTGGACCGATCAGATGGAACCCGGCCTGGAAGTGCGGATCGCGGATGAGTTCGCGGGTGGCGGGCGCAGCGGCCAACATGGCTGGAGTGGATGCGGTGGCAAGGATCAGGGCGGGGCTCGCCGCCTTGAGGAACGAGCGTCGGTTCATGGGTAGGAGAATGATTCGCGAATCACGTGTTGGGACCATGAACTTGAACCGCCAACGTGAGGAGGCTGGATCAAGGGGAGGCCGGGAGAACCGAAACAACGTAAGCCCATGGCGTGAGCCCTGAGCCAAGCGAACGATTCTGCTGGATCTCACGCCAAGACGCGAAGACGCCAAGAAGGACTGTCCGAGAAAGAGGCTGGCGCCTGGAAGGAATCGCGAACCAAGAGGTGTGGGTGATTACGATGAGGAGGGGAGTTACGGTTCATGGAGAGCACCTTGTTCGAAGCCGACCTGCTCACGGGCCATGAACCGGGGATTCCAGGGGGCGAGACGCCCCCTTCTACGGCAGGCGGGACGCCCGCCGCTACGGACGACCGGTTCATGGAGAGCACCTTGTTCGAAGCCGACCTGCTCACGGCCCATGAACCGGGGATTCCGGGGGGCGGGACGCCCGCCGCTACGGAGGCACGGTTCGTGGGAAGGTTCGGCAAAGGCCCAGGGTCGACGTCACGAGT
The DNA here is from genome assembly GCA_963205105.1 of Verrucomicrobiota bacterium. Classification (GTDB taxonomy): domain Bacteria; phylum Verrucomicrobiota; class Verrucomicrobiia; order Limisphaerales; family CAIMTB01; genus CAIMTB01. Next base: position 40,855 of record CAUJJW010000212.1, read on the forward strand.
CGTCCTGCGTAGCATCCTCTCACCCGCGACGTTTGCCAGGCCGACCACGACATGGCTTGATCCTCGCGTTCACGCTCACGCTCACTGCCGCTTTCCAGTCCACCGCATGAAACCGCTGCTCCTTTCCCTCGCTTGCCTGGTGTCGGGTTCATGGTTGCACGCGGCCACGGTCGACTACCGTCGCACCATTCAACCGTTGCTTGCCGAGCACTGCTTTCACTGCCACGGCCAGGACGAAGGCACGCGCAAAGGCGGACTGAGGCTCGACGACCGGGACGCGGCCTTGAAGGGCGGCAAGTCCGACGGCCCCGCGTTGGTACCAGGGCAGCCCGACAAAAGCGCCCTCCTGACCCGCATCCTGTCGCATGACACCGACGAGGTCATGCCGCCGCCCAAGGAAAAGAAACCCATCCTTCCGTCCGATGCGGAAACGATTCGCCAATGGATTCTCGAAGGGGCGCCCTACGCCGGGCATTGGGCGTTCGCGGCCCCCGTCAAAAAGGCGCTGCCGGACGGAGTGGGCACGGACCATCCGGTCGACGCCTTCATCCTGGAACGTTTGCAGAAGGAGGGCCTGTCGATGTCGGCGCCCGCCACTCCGGAGGCTGTGTGTCGCCGATTGCATCTGGACCTGATCGGGCTTCCTCCCTCTCCCGCGGCGTTGGATGCCTTCGCCGTCGAGGTGTCGTCCAAGGGGTTGAAGACCGCCGCCGAAGGGCTGGCGGATGCCCTCATGAAGGACAAACGCTATGGCGAGAAATGGGCGCGACACTGGCTCGATGCGGCTCGTTATTCGGACAGCAACGGCTTTGAGAAGGACCTCCCGCGCGAACAATGGCCCTGGCGCGACTGGGTGATTCAGGCGTTCAACTCCGACATGCCGTATGACCAGTTCGTCCTCGAACAGATTGCCGGCGACCTGCTGCCCAACCGGACCCAGCAGCAACTCGTCGCCACCGGCTACCTGCGCAACAGCATGCTCAACGAAGAAGGCGCCATCGTTCCGGAGGAGTGGCGCATGGAGGCCATGTTCGACCGCATGGACGCCGTGGGCTCCGGCATTCTTGGGCTTTCGCTCAAGTGCGGCCAATGCCACACGCACAAGTTCGATCCGCTGCCGCACACCGAGTACTACGGGCTGCTTGCCTTCCTGAACAACACCTACGAGGCCCAATCCTGGATCTTCACCGAAGACCAGATGAAGAGCATCGCCAAAGTCCGGGAAGGCATCACCGCGGTGGAGGAGCGCCTAAAGAAGCAGCACCCCGATTGGGACCAAAAACTCGCCGCCTGGGAACTCGCTGAACTGGAACGCTGGAAAAAGACCGCGTGGACCGTGGTCGAAGCCGAAGACACGCATTCCTCCTCCGAGCTGAACCATCCCACCATTCTGCCGGACCAAAGCATTCTGACCCTCGGCCACCGCACGATCTCGGGAGACGTTCACCTGATCGCCGCACCCAACGTCGAGAACGTCACCGGCCTCCGGTTGGAGATTCTTAAGCACGGTGACCTGCCCTATGGCGGACCGGGCCGCAGTTTCCGTGGCACCTGGGCCCTGACCGAACTCGTGGTCGAGGCGAAGAAACCCGGCAGCAACACGTGGGAACGATTGAAACTGGTGAACCCTTCCGCCGACTTTGAGGAACCCACGGCGGGCATGGAACCGGAGTGGGCCAATCGGTCGAGCGACAAGGACAACCGCCGTCTCCGCGGACCCGTGGCGTTCATGGTCGACGGCGATGACAAGACCGCCTGGCGCGCCGACCGCGGCCGAGGCCGACGCAATGCGGAATCCGTCGCCGTGGTGCAGTTCGAGAAACCCCTGACGCTGCCGCCAGGAACGAAGCTCAAGATCGCCCTGGTGACGAATCACGGCGGGGACGACAACGGACCCAAGAACACCCAGGTGGGCCGATTTCGCGTGGCCCTCACCCAGACGCCTGATCCCCGGGTGCCTCGCACGCCTTATGCGGCGATCCTGGCACTCCAGACGCCGGTTGGGGAACTGGCCCTGGACCAGAGGCAGTCCCTGTTGGATGCATGGCGCCAAGCGACGCCGGAATTGAAGTCGTTCAATGACGAGATCGATCGACTCTGGGACGGCTACCCCGAGGCCACGACGTCCGTCCTTCACCTCGCCGAGCGCCGTCCGAGCGACACCCGGGAGACACGGCGTCTCGATCGAGGTGTGTGGAGCCAGGGCAAGGAGGCGGTTCAACCTCATGTTCCCGCCGCATTGCATCCGTTGCCGACGGCAGCTTCGTCGACCTCGCCGCGTCTTGCTTTTGCCCAATGGCTGGTGGATCGGCGTTCGCCCCTCACGGCGCGGGTGGCGGTGAATCGCGTTTGGCAGACGCTCTTCGGGGTCGGCATCGTCGAGACGACGGAGGATTTCGGCACCCGCGCGCCCGAACCGTCGCATGCTGACCTGCTCGACTGGCTGGCGATGGACTTCATGGAACAGGGTTGGAGTCAGAAACGTCTGTTGCGCCTTCTGGTGACGTCGTCGACGTATCTGCAGCGCTCAGCCACGACGCCGGAACTGCTGGAGCGCGATCCGCGGAATCGCCTGCTAACCCGGGGACCGCGTTTTCGAGTCGAAGCCGAAGTGGTGCGCGACATCGTTCTGTGCGCCTCGGGATTGCTGGCCGACAAGTTCGGAGGGCCGAGCATCTTCCCGCCGGTGCCGCAGAGCGTGTTGGATTTCAACTATTTCAAACCCGACTACTGGAAGCCGGCCGAGGATGCCACGCGTTACAGCCGGGCGCTGTACGTCTTCCGCAAACGTTCCATGCCCGATCCGGCGATGATCGCCTTTGATGCACCCACGGGGGACACCGCCTGCACCCGGCGTCCACGGTCCAATTCGCCGCTGGCGGCGCTGACCGCGATGAACGAGCCGATCTTCGTCGAGGCCGCGCAGTCCCTGGCGCTGCGCGTGCTGCGCGAGGCAGGGCCTGACGACACGACGCGGGTCGATCACGCGTTCCGGCTGTGCACCAGCCGGCTGCCATCGGATGAAGAGCGCGCCGAGGTGCTTCAATTGCTTCACAGCCGACGCGAGCGCCTTCGACGCGGTGAACTCAAGGCGGGCGAGATTGCTTTCTCGGCGTTCTCCAAGCCCGCGGACATTCCAGCCGACGTGACGCCCAACGAAGTGGCCGCCTGGGCGATCACCTCGCGTGTGCTTCTCAACCTCGACGAAACCATCGCCAAGAACTGATCCATGAACCTCGTGTCCGAACTCCATCGGCAAAGCGCCCGCCATGTTTCCCGGCGCTGGTTTCTGCGGGACTGCACCCTGGGTTTGGGCGCCATCGCCCTGAACAACCTGATTCAGAAAGAGGCGATCGCCGCCCCTGCAGGTCCTTTGGCGCCGCGGGTGTCGCACTTCCCGGGCAAGGCCAAGCGTGTCATCTACCTCTTTCACGCCGGGGCTCCCAGCCACCTGGAGCTGTTCGACTACAAACCGGAATTGGAGAAGCGCAACGGCCAGTTGCCACCCGCAAGTCTGCTGAAGGACTACCGCGCCGCCTTCATCAAGCCGAACTCCGCCTTGCTTGGCCCCAAGTTCAAGTTCGCCCCGCGCGGCGCCTGCGGCATGGAACTGAGCGAGGTGCTTCCCCACTTGGGAAGTGTCGCCGACGACATCTGCCTGATCCGGTCCATGCAGACCGACGCCGTGAATCACGCGCCGGCGCAGATCCTGATGAACACCGGCAACCAGAACTTTGGCCGGCCCAGCTTCGGCGCCTGGACCTTGTACGGTCTGGGCAGTGAGAGCCGCGATCTTCCGGGTTATGTCGTCTTGAGCAGCGCCAATGGGACCAGCGGCGGCGCGAGCAACTATGGGTCCGGTTTCCTGCCCAACATGTACGGCGGCGTGCCCTTCCGCGGCGCGGGGGATCCGGTCTTGTACCTCTCCAATCCCAAGGGATTCGATGCCGAGACCCAGCGGGCGTCGCTCGACACCTTGAACCGGCTGAATGCCCAGGCCTACCAACAGGCCGGCGATCCTGACATCGCGGCCCGCATTCAGAGCTACGAAATGGCGTATCGATTGCAGAGCAGCGCGCCGGACTTGATCGACCTGTCGTCGGAACCGCAGCACGTGCTGGATCTGTACGGCATCAAGGACGTGAAGAAGTCCGGGTACGCGCGCAACTGTCTGCTGGCCCGGCGCATGATCGAACGCGGGGTGCGTTTCGTGCAGTTGTTCCATGAGGCTTGGGACCACCACGGCGGCCTGACCAACGGGGTGAAACAGAACTGCCTGGACACCGACCAAGCCAGCGCCGCCCTGGTGAAGGATCTCAAACAGCGCGGACTCCTGGACGACACGTTGATCGTCTGGGGCGGTGAGTTTGGCCGAACACCGATGGTGCAGGGCGGCAATGACGGTCGGGATCATCACAACCGATGCTTCTCCTTCTGGCTGGCGGGTGGCGGGGTCAAGCCCGGGCACGTTCACGGGTCCACCGACGACCTTGGATTCAACGTGGCGACGGACCCGGTGCACGTGAACGACTTGAACGCCACGCTGCTGCACCTGCTGGGCTTCGATCACCAAAAGCTTACCTACCGCGTCCAGGGACTGGACATGCGGCTCACCGGCATCGCGGGCAACCTGGTGAAAGGAATCCTGGCTTGAGGAAACTGCACCCGGCTGTCCTGCGCCGCTGACCCATCGTGGTTTCCAAATTGAAAACCGCCCGATTGCCATCCGCGCCGGCCTCCATCGAGAAAGGCAAATCCCTGGCGACACTGCTCGACCGTGAAGCGGTGGATTGCCTCGCCCACAACATCGCCATCGTTCATGCGCGTTTCGACGACGACCGGTTCCGCCGGACCGCCATGGAAGGTCTTGCGCCGCTCGCCATTCTGGATCGCGGTCATCATCTGGCGCGGGCGCTGCGCGAACACCTTCCCGCCCGGTATGAGGATGCCATTCGGATTCTGATCGAATCGCTGACGCCGGTGTTGTCCCGGACCTCGGACAACGGGCTGGCGCCGTTCTTTTACCTGCCCCACGTTTTTTTTGTGTCCAACTACGGTTTGGACCCTGAAGGCAACGGCGGTCGCGACCCGTTTGAGGTGTCCATGGAAGCCCAATACGAGATCACCCGCCGGTTCAGCGCCGAGTTCTCGATCCGACAGTTCCTGATCCGGTGGCAGGACCGTACCCTGGCGCGCCTGATGGAGTGGACGAGCGACCCCGACCCGCACGTGCGCCGGTTGTGCACGGAGGGATCACGGTCGCGGTTGCCGTGGGCGATGCGCATCCCGGCCTTCATGAAGGATCCACGGCCGACGCTGCCGATTCTGGAGCGGCTCAAGGATGACCCGGAAGAATACGTCCGACGTAGCGTGGCAAATCACGTCGGCGACATCGCCAAGGACCACCCCAACGTGGCCTTCGAACTCTGCGAGCGGTGGGCGAAGGGGGCGTCGGAGGAGCTCAAGTGGGTGATCCGCCACGCCGTGCGGCATCCGGCCAAGAAGGGTGTGAAGGAGGCGTTGCGCCTGCGCGAGATCGCCAAGGCCAGCGGGAGGAGGAAGCGTGTGGAGGCTGATGAGGAGTGAGCATGGCGCCCAAGCCAGTATTGGTCTCCATGAACCTCCATCTCCAGCCCCGGACGGGGCGGCGAGACCCTAGCCCACGGCGTGAGCCGTGGGGACACGACCCACAAGAATAACCAAAGCCCCGGAGGGGCGATCAGAGAACCAGGGGCGGGCAGAACATCATAAATACCAACCCCACCGCGGCCGAGTCGGATCGCCCTTCCGGGGCTCGAAATCCAATACAACGCCACACCCATGGCTCACGCCATGGGCTTCCGTTCCTTCGGCTCTCCGGGCCTCCGTAGCGGCGGGTGTCTCGCACCTCGGAATCCCCGGTTCATGAGCCCAACTCGCAAGTCGCGACTTGGTGGGAACCTTCATGGGCGAAGTGCGCCAGACGATCGTCCAAGGTCCGGAACTCGCGGCTTGGGTTTGGCCCCGGCTTCGGCACGGATCTCTTCTGTAAGGCGCAGCATCCGTGCTTTGCGCTCCTCAGATGTCATGGACGCGGCGTTTCGAGACTCCGCGAACCCCTGAAGCTTCATTGTGTCCCTGGACCTGCAGGTTCAGCCGCAGGACCTGCCCCTGCACTTCAAGAGTGACGTGGTAGTTCCCTTCAGGGACTGATTTCAGATCGGTCCGACTTGCGGCTTGGTTCGCCACAGGCTGTCCGAAGCCAGGCATTGCCGCAGAAAGGAGAAGGACCCATAGGACCCGCGCGATGGCATACTGGGGCTGATTCCCATCATTCTGTTGCGCTAATGCTGGCCGCCGAGGCCAGTTCAAAGTGCCCTGGTGAGTCAGACAATCGTTGTCGATTTTTGGGATTTCAGATTGGGTTCGCGATATGCGCGCCGAAGCTGGCTCTCAGTGGGTTTTCGGAAGGCTTATTGGGTACTTGTGGCTGCTAGTGAGTCTTGGCCTGAGAGCCGACGAGCTGGCGTTGGTGGGCACCTGGCCCGGATATCACCGCGGTGTCCCACGGCAAATCCTAGTTCGTGGGAACCTCCTCTACTGCGTAATGCAGTCGGGATTGGCCATCTACGATCTCACGGATGCGAGCCGACCGGTCCGCGTTGGAGAGTGGATGGCACCTCAGGGAGTCGATCCATGGCGCGTGGCCGTGGACGGAGGGCGCTCGGTGGTGCTCGACTCATCTGGCAACGTCTTTGGACTGGATGTTTCTGATCCTGCGGTGCCGAGCGCGCGGGCGTCGATTCATCGGCGGAACGCGACCCTGGCGCTCGATCTTCGCGGTTCACTGACGGCGTTGATCGTCGACTTAGGGGGCTCCCAGCGTCAGCTGGAGGTTTGGGATCTGTTCACCGATTCGACCGCCTTGCTTCGGGGTACCCAGGTGCTGAGCCGGTCGGCGGCTGATGCCGGCTTTGTCGGGTCCAACGTCGTGGCTGTGCTGAGCACCGGCGGACTGACGACCTATCAGTTGATCGAGGGGGTAGACATGGCTTTACTCAGTCAAGTGGACGGGAACCATGGCTTTCTCGCACGCCTTCGCACGCATGGTACTCGGGCCCTGGTCACGCCAGGACCGTTGAAAGTCTTCGAGTTTTCCGCCCCGACAGCGCCGCAAAGCTTGTCCGATCCGAACTTTGGCGAAGTTTACGTGGCCTCGGAATTGGATGGTGAAACCGTACGCGCGGTCGTCGGTGCCAATTTGGACAGTTACCGACGGGAAGGTACTCAATGGAGCCGGACCCGGTTCTCGCTGACGTCTGATCTGGCACAACCCAAATTTCTCGCCGCCGATGGGAATCGAGTCGTCGTGGGCAGTCCGGCGCCGGGACTACAGATTCTGGATTCCACGCGGCCGACGGACCTGGTCGCTGGAGCCAGGATGAACAACTTTGGCGCCGTTTCACGAGTGAAGATGAAGGGTCAGTACGCCTACCTGGCGGACGGCATAGGAATTCAGGTTCTGAGTCTCACGAATCCCGCGAATCCCAGTGCGGTCCACAGAATGACTACCACCAATTCGTCTACGACCAGCATGGACCTGGACTTGCGCGGCGACCTTTTAGTGACTGCCGACAGGATAAACCCTGTGAAACCGTCGATGTTCGACGTCTCAACGCCGGAATCTCCACGGGAATTGCCGGGGTGGTTCGATGGATACGTCCCCCTGAATAGAGGTCTCCAGAATGTGCGCTTTGTGCGGGAACGCGACATACTCGTCCTGGATCAAACTGGATCGGCGCGAATTCTGGTGGGCGACACCCCCAATCACTGGCGCCTGGAGTTCATTCAGATCGGCGTGAACCCTGTGTCTTTGGTGGTTTGTGGTACGTCGCCGTTTCCAGCATTTCAGGACGTTGTGACGCTGACGGAGGACGATCGAATTTTGATGGCTGATCCGTTTTCGTCCTTTCTCAGCGGAGACCGATTCACGCTGCCCGACACAGCCCAAGGAATGACTCTCGTGGGCAGTCACACGTATGTCGCGTGCGGAGCAGGAGGCTTGGTTATTCTCGAAGGCAACGGACTCGGCTTTCGCCAACTCGGCAAGTTTGCAACCCTTAGCCCGGCGACGTCGGTGGCGGTGGATCTGCCGTATGCATTTGTGGGCACCTCCGACGGGGGCGTTGAAGTCCTCGACGTCATGGATGTTGCGCAGCCTAAGCGCCTGACCCGTCTTTTGACCGCCGGGGCGGTCGTGGATATCGAAGTCAGCGGATCAACCGCGCTCGTTTCCAAAGGCGACTTTGGCCTGGCGGTAATGGAGTTTCGCCCGTCGCGAGTGCCTCAGCGTATTCGCCTGGCTCCGCTTTACGATCGGCCGACGAACAGTCCGCCCTTTGCGATTCATGCCGAGAGCTCCGCAGGCTTGCCCATAAGTCTGAGAGTCCTGGCCGGACCGGCCGAAGTTGAAGGTCCCGTCTGCCGTCCCACGGGGCGCCGCGGCCGGGTGCTCGTTAGGGCGGAGAATTCCGGTAACGAAACGACGGCTCCGGCTGCCGCGGAAGGTTTTTTCACGTTCACTCGCCCACTAACGAATGGCTTTCAGAACTGGGTGTACACGTACTTCCCTCAAATCCCAGCCGACCAGCGCGGCGTCGCCCAGGACCCTGACGAGGACGGCGTTCCCAACGAGACCGAACACTATTTCGGCACCGATCCATCCCTTCCGGATGATCCCGCCCGATTGCCCTTGCCGCACATCGATGATTTCCAAGGAAACCAGTTTCTGGTGATTGAGTTCGCCGTACGAGGGGACCCGTGGGCTCCGTTGCAATGGTCGCGCCAGATTCAGATGCTTACAAATCTGGCTGGCGGAGAGTGGACCGGCATTCCGGAAGAGTGGGTGACCCAGGTCGAGAATCGTGTCCGGGTTAGGGTTCCCTTGTCATCGGGTTCCGACGTCGTCGCACCCGCCTCGCGATTGATAAGGGTTGGCCCTCGATCTCCATAAGCCGCCTGCTCGGCCCTGTACGTTGGACGGAGCGTTTGGATGTTCATCGGCGTCCAAGAGCGTTCGTTCAACTTCTAGAAGTGTCCTAGGAAACACGCAGCAATGCTCCTCCACAAAGGGACAGACGTTTTGTGGAACCATGAACCTTCCATCTCCAGCCCCGGACGGGGCGGCGAGACCCTAGCCCACGGCGTGAGCCGTGGGGACACGACCCACAAGAATAACCAAAGCCCCGGAGGGACGATCAGAGAACCAGGGGCGGGCAGAACATCCTCCGTACCAACCCCACCGCGGCCGAGTCGGATCGCCCCTCCGGGGCTCGAAATCCAATACAACGCCACACCCATGGCTCATGCCATGGGCTTCCGTTCTTTCGGCCCTCCGGGCCTCCGTAGCGGCGTTCGAAGGAAGGGGTCGGTTCTTGCTGTTGGCGTCTTGGTCGAGGCCTGCCCGAAGGGTGCAGCCGCTTCTGTGCTGAGGTGCGATGGACTCTATGTCGCGTGAAATCGGGATGGAGCCGCTGCATGACGGATTGACCCGCCCGTCGGGAACACCCTAAACCACCTCCCATGCGATTCCTCCTCCTCACGCTCGCCCTCGTGCTTCAGGGCTCGTGGACCTCGGCGGGTGCGCTCATCGTGGGCACCTTCAACATCCGGTACGCGAACAACGGCGATGTGGAGCACGGAAACGGCTGGGAACAACGGGCTCCGGTGGTGGCGGGGCTCATCCGGTTCCATGGCTTTGATGTGCTCGGAACCCAGGAAGTGCTGCACCATCAGCTTCAAACCCTGCACGAACTCCTTCCGGAATACGGGTTCACCGGCCGGGGGCGGGACGATGGCAAGGATCGCGGCGAACATGTGGCCATCTTCTATCGCAAGGACCGGTTCCAACTCGTCGACCACGGCAACTTCTGGCTGTCGGAGAACCCTGCCTTGCCTGGAAAGGGCTGGGACGCGGCGCTTCCGCGGATTTGCACCTGGGCCCAATTGCAGCCGACCTCGGCAACCCGGGCCTTCTTCGTGTTCAACGTTCACTTCGATCACGTCGGAGTGAAGGCCCGCCTGGAGAGTGCCCGCCTGATTCTGGCGAAGATGAAGGAAATCGCAGGCGACCAACCGGTTCTCCTGACGGGGGATTTCAACGTGGATCAGTCCAGCGAGTCCTATCGAGGACTGGTCGCCTCGGGGGACCTGACCGATGCGTTTGAGGCGGCTCCCATCCGCTACGCGCTCAACGGAACCGCCAACGCTTTCAACCCCAACGGAAAGACGGAAAGCCGGATCGACCACGTCTTCTTCTCCAAGCATTTCAAGCCGTACCGATACGGCGTTCTCACCGATACCTACCGCGCGCCTGCCCCGCAAACCGCCGCCGAGACTCAATCCGGGAATTTCCCGAAAGAAGTGAAGTTCCGCGAGTTCGTGGCACGCCTGCCCTCGGATCATTTTCCCGTCCTAGTCGAGTTGAGCGCCCCATAACCGTCCTGAGGAGAACGCTCTCAACCACCTCCCATGCGGTTCCCCCTCCTCCCATTGGCCCTGGTCCGTTTCCCGGCCCGAGCCGTGTTGGTTTGCCTTCTCGCTTCGCTGGTTCCTGGCGCATCGGCGGCCGGTCTGGAGCGGCTGAAGTACAACCATCCCGGCCTTGTCGCGGATCTCGGCGTCGGCCTTTGGGCGTGGCCGCTGCCGATGGACTTCGACCGAGACGGCGATCTCGACCTCGTCGTCAACTGCCCGGACAAGCCCTACAACGGGGTCTACTTCTTCGAGAACACCCGTGGGGACATGGCGCAGGAGCCGCTGCCGGTGTTCCGACCGGGGCGACGCATCAGCAAGGGGATGCAGAACGTCGGCATCAGTTTTGTGGACAACCATCCCGTCGTGCTCTCGCCGGGCATGGAGTATCCGGATTTTGTGAAAACCGGTTTGGACACGGGCCGAAAACTCCCACTCCCGGCGAATGTCCACCCGAACAAGGTCCGGGCGAACATGTGGCGTTTGGTGGACTTCGACGCTGATGGCGCGCTCGACGTGATGGTCGGTGTGGGTGACTGGACCGAGTATGGATGGGACAACGCCTACTCACCCGAGGGCACCTGGACCAACGGACCGCTTCGAGGGTTTGTGTACTTCGTCAAGAACTCGGGCACGACCGAACAGCCTGTGTACGATCCGCCGGTTAAAGTCCTGGCGGGGGATGTAGCGGTCGAGACCTTTGGCTGGCCGTCGCCGAACTTCATGGACTTCGATGCCGACGGGGATCTCGACCTGCTCTGCGGTGAATTCCTCGACGGCTTCACCTACTTCAAGAACATCGGGACACGCACCGCACCGAAGTACGCCCCGGGCCGTCGCCTCACGGTGCCTCCGACTTCCGAGAATCCGGGCTTTCCCAGCTCCTGGCTGGCGGTACGGGAAGCGGCCAGACTCCCCGGCTCGCCGCGGCCGCTGACGATGGATTTGGAGATGATCACGCCTGTCGCCGTGGATTGGACCCGGGATGGTCACCCCGATCTTGTCGTAGGGGATGAAGATGGCCGGGTGGCCTTGGTTCGAAACACCGGCACGTTCACCGCGGACCATACGCCGCAGTTCTTCCCGCCCGTCTATTTCCGGCAGGAAGCCGACGATTTGAAATGCGGGGCGCTGGCGACGCCGGTGGGAGTCGACTGGGATGGCGACGGCGACGTGGACATCCTGAGTGGCAACACCGCCGGCTATATCGCGTTCTTTGAGAATCTCTCTGGCCCGGGCGTGGAACGACCGCGATGGGCCGCACCCATCCATCTCGAAGCGGCGGGCCGGGTTATTCGTCCCATGGCGGGCCCGAACGGCAGCATTCAGGGACCGGCGGAGGCGAAGTGGGGCTACACGACGTTGAGCGTTGCGGATTGGGATGGCGATGGGCTGCCCGACCTGGTGATGAACTCCATTCTCGGGAAGGTCGTTTGGTTCCGGAACATCGGTTCGCGCCGATCACCCCGGCTGGCTGCGGCACAACCGGTTGAAGTGGAGTGGAATGGACCGCAACCCCACCTGCCGCACGGCTGGCTGCGTCCCGAGGGCAAAGCGCTGCTGACGCAATGGCGCACCACGCCGGTCGCCGTGGATTGGAACGCTGACGGGCTCACGGACCTGGTGATGCTCGACCAGGAAGGGCACCTCGCCCTGTTCGAACGCCGGAATCGGGAAGGTGGCAGAGTCTTGCTCTCACCCCGGCGCGCCTTCTGCGACGACAAGGGCGAACCGCTGGTGCTCAGCAAAGGCGTCGCGGGCCGGAGTGGGCGCCGTAAACTCTGCGTCGTCGATTGGGATGGGGATGGAAAACTCGACATTCTGCTCAATTCCTCCAGCGCGAATTTCCTGCGTCAGGTGGATGCTCGGGACGGTCGTTGGTTCTTCAAAGACATGGGCCCGCTGGTCGAGCAGAACATTGAGGGGCACGACGTCAGTCCCACGGTGGTGGACTTCAACGGCGATGGTGTGCCCGACTTCCTGGGTGGTGCGGAGGATGGGCGCTTCTACTACCTCCGAAATCCGCGGGCGAAATGAGCCTGGGGTAGTGGCGAACATTGTCCACGGAAGAGGAGCTGGGCGCCGTGTTGCAGGCGGACTTTGCCCGTAAGCGGAGCGGATGATCTGCTGGAAATCGCAAGAGCATCCCGAAATCCCGAGGCTCATTGCAGAGAGTTCGATCGAACTGCCCCGGGTCGCTTGACCGCCGCTTCAAGCTCCCATCATTTCGAGGCGGCATGAACGTTGTCGCTCAGTCCCTCCCAATCCTCGCGATCCGCTGCCTCGCCATTCTTGGCCTCGGTGCCGGGATTGCGTCCGCCCAAACCACTCTGGATCCCTTCGAGTACGCCACCGACGATGAGCTGCTCGCGGCGTGGACACCTTCCGCGAACGTGGTGGTGTCCTCGACGAACCTCGTTTCGGCAGCCTCCACCGGGCTCCGCTCGCTGCGGATGGAGTTCAATTTTCAATCCGCGGCTTGGACCACCGAGGTGGTTCGGGGTGTCGATCTGGCCGAACTCGTATCCATCGCCCCGGAGCAGTACCTGTGCTTCCGCATCTATGGGGACGCCGCCTTCGCCAGCGCCGATTTTAGGAGTCTCTACCTGTACGCCTATGATGACTCGGGGAACTTCGGTCGCTGGGGTGCGCCGACGCCCAGCAAGGCGGGTTGGCAGGCACGCAATCACCTGGCCAGCGCCATGGAACAACCCTGGGACTCCCCCGCACTCCCCGACCTGAGTCGCATCGTGCGCTTTGCCTTTCTGCAGTATGGCAGCGAGGCTGCTATTCCGGCGTACACCGCGGTCGTGTTGATTGACGACTTCCAGGTGCGCGACACACCCCTCGAAGATGTCCCCGCCACGGGCAGCCCGATTCTCGCGGATTTCGAGTATGCCTCGGCCGAACTGCTCGCGGCGGCGTGGACGCCGACCGCGAATGCTGTCGTGTCCCTGTCCGATGACGTGGCGCCGAGAGCCAGCGGACGCTCGTCGATGCGCGTCGAAATCCAGTTTCCTTCGATGGCCTGGACCACCGAGAGCGTTGGCGGTTCCACCCTGCCGGTTCCGACAGCGCTCGGCCCGACCCAGTACCTCACCTTCCGGGTGAAGGGTGGTCCATCGTTTGCTCCCGCCGATTTTCGGCAGCTCTACCTGTATGTTTATGATGACGCCGGCAATTTCGGCCGTTGGGGTGAAGCGATTCCGTTGGCCGACACCTGGCAGATTCGGAACCACACCGCGGCCACGATCGAGAAGCCTTGGGATTCGCCGGCGCTTCCCAACCTCGCGCGCATCGCCCGGATTGCCTTCTTCCAGTACGGCAGCGAGGCCGCCATCCCGGCCTACGCGGCTACCTTCTTCATCGATGACGTGGTGATTCGCGATCAGGCGCTGGTCGAAAGCGAACTCCCTCCCGACAAGGTGATCAACGACTTCGAGTACGCCTCCGATGAAGCCCTCACCTCCGAATGGGTGGGTGGCAGTGGCAATGTGGTGTTGTCCACCACCGACGCCGTCGCCGCAACTTCGACGGGCCGGACCGCCATGAGCGTCCAGTTCAACTTCGGGTCGTCGGCTTGGGCCACGGAATCCGTGAAAGGTCCCACGCTGCCCAGTCCGGTCGCCGTGGCGCGAAGCCAATACCTCAGCTTCCGCCTCAAGGGAGATCCCGCATTCGCAACGTCGGATTTCCACAACCTCTACCTGTATGCCTATGACAACGAGGGGAACTTCGGCCGGTGGGGAAGTCCGGTGCCGGACACCGATGACTGGCAGATCGTGAACCATGCCGCTGGCACGATTGAGCAACCGTGGGATTCGCCCGGTGTGCCGAACCTGGAGCACCTCGTGAGGTTTGCGTTCTTCCAGTATGGCAGCGAGATGGCCATCGATCCCTACACGGCGACCATCCAGGTGGATGACCTCGCCATTCGTTCCACGCCGCTCACGGACGGTCCCGCGGAATCCCCGTTGCTGACCATCCACCGCGCAGCGGGGGACAGCCTGACGATCGCCCTGAGCCGGCTTGTTCCGGGACGCTCGTATCTGCTTCGGTCGTCGATCGACCTCGCGACGTGGACCACGGCCTCGGAGATTACCCCGACCAGCGCCACGGCGTCGTGGGCAGTTGCTTCGCCCCAAGGGTCGGTGTTCTACGTGCTGCGCGAAAAGTGAGCGTTCATCGAGCCGTTACTCCCGTGGTCCGGGGATGGTCTGTCCGGCGAGTTGCTGGCGTTGTTCGGCCGGGTCAAAGGTGCCGTAGAACAGCGCGTTGGCGTCCATCCAGGTGATGAGGCGTTCTTCGTCGTCGGGCGGCAGACGGACGTCGCCATGCCCCTGGTCCAGGAGGCGGGTGAGCGGACTGGCCACCGCCCCGAAGCGCATCGGAGACGTTGTGGGTTCGAGGTTCTGCTCCGGACGGCCCCAGGCGGAGAATGAGACCATGGGGACCAGGGCGTTGTAGGACTTGGAGAAGGCGCCTTCGGGTTCGCCGGTCAGCACGGACCGCTTGGGATCCTTGCCGTCGTGGCAGCGCACGCAGTGGCGATCGAGCACGGGTTGGACAAGGCGCGGGTAACTGAACGGACGCGATCCGTCGGGGCCGGGTTGAATCCGGGAAGGAGGGCGTTGCGCGGCGAGCGTCGATGGCCCTGCGGACGGGGTTTTGCCGCGGTGTTCGTGGCAACCGACGCAGCTCTGGCGTTCGCCGGGTTGCAAGTACACGAGACTGCGCATCGTCTGAACCGCGCGTCCGCGAGCGTTGAGCGCCTGGAACAGCACGGGTGTCTTCGCCGGCACTTCGAAGAACGCCGAGCCATCGCGTTCGACGGGGACGGTTCCCAAGACCTGCTTTCCGGGTGCGGCGAAAGCGGCGCCGACGCGCGGGTTGTCGGCGTGTGGGGTGGTTTTGAGCAGGACCTGGAGGATGCGCAGGTGGGTGATGTCCGAATCGCCTGGCAGGTAGGGCCAACTCTCCCGCACGTCATGGAGCAGAAAGGTCCCGTGGTCGTCCCCATCGGTCGACCGGCTGGTGATGAGTTCGGGTGGCAGGGATCGACGAGCCAAAGGTCGCGCCCAGAGACTGGAAATGGCCGGATCGCGGTAAACGAGTTCCTTGTTCCCGAACGCGTCGGCGTAGTAGAGGCCGAACATGTTGGGAAGGTTGGGTCCGGGCTCGCCAACCAACGGGTCGAAACTGTACGACACGATGAAGAACGCTTCGGAAAGCGGCCACGGAGACTTGTAGCAATGCCCGGGCCAGCGCGACTCCTCCTCCGGCACGTTCTTCTGCATGGAAGGATCCACCAGAGGGCTCCGCCAGTATTGGGTAACCGGCGTGTCGAAGTCGTACCCGGGCGCACTTGGACCGAACGCCAGCGGCGCTTCGGATTCCGGAAAGCGCACATCCGGTGTCAGGCGGGTGATTGGTTCCGGTCCATCCACGCCCCGGTTGGTGTCGAGCCGGACGATCGAACCGGCGCTCATGCCATGGTGCGGTGCGGCGGTGGCCATGATCTGCGCGCTCTCCGGAATGGACCGCGCCTCCCACAGGCCGGTGGGATTCCAGGTGTTGTTGCCATAGTAGATCTGGGCGTTGCCGCCGTCCGGACGCGTCGACCAGAGTTGCTGATAATGCACGGCGTTGCGGTCGACGTAGTCCCAGCGGGTGTAGATCACGCGGCCGTCATTTAGCAGGCAGGGATCCCACTCGTGGGTTTCGTGGAAGGAAATGCTGTGGGGTTCGCTTCCGTCGGCCGTCATGCGGGCCAGGGTGTACACGAAACACGGACCCCGCCCGCACCGGTGAAATCCCCCTCGCCGGGTTGAGACGAAGAGAATGTCGCCAGACGGCAGCGACACCGGTGAAAAATTGTCGTTGTCACCTTTGGTAAGCGAACGGACGGCCCCGGACTCCAGGGACAATTCGTGAACGTGGTAGTGGAGGTGTTGGTTTTGCCCGTTGAAATCCCACGAGGTCGGGGCTTCCTGAACCGGGCAGTAGGCGAACAGCACCTTACGCCCGTCCTGGGAAAGCTCGGGCGTCATGAAGTTGCCGGCGGGAAGGGAGGCCGGCGTGAGGTCCCGGGTGCCCATGCTGACGCCGGGTTCGTTGAGCACGAAGAGTCCGCCCCCCGGCCGGGCGCAGTACCCGTACATCTGGGTCAGTTGATGGCTCATCACCGACGGGACGTGTTTGACGAACAGCAGCGACGACGTTCCGAAGACAGGATTCGAAAGGATCAGGCGCCGTCGCCCTTGGTGGAGTTCCCTCCAGAGAGTTTCGTCCTGAGAGGTGGGTTGATCGGCGGGTGCGAGCTTCGCCAGCAGCGTGCGCCAGGCGGAATCCTGCTCCGAGGTGAGGGTCTTGAGCCGGCGTCGTTCCGAGAGCAACGCTTCGACGCGAGGGACGAGCTTGTCGATGGCCTGGCGGTAGGTTCGCGGTTCGCGCGGGGTCTGGATGCCGTCCTGCATGCGCCAATCCCACTCCACCAACGCCTCGGCAAGGGTCGGGTGCGGGTCCGGGGATGTGATCGCGGGTTGCCTTGAAAAGGGGCGTCGATCCGGCACGAACGACGCTGGCGCGTTTCCCCAGGTGAAGCCGGACAACTGCACGGCTCCCGGACTGTCGGGGGCATGGACCGACAAGGTGTCCTGTTCGATCGCGCACACCAGCGACGCGCCGGCGAGTGGCTTCGATTGGAAGTTCAGGTTGGTCACCGCGTCCCCATCGGTTCCGGTGGAGAACGTCAATCGGACAACGTCCCCGGCATTCAACGAGGCCGTGAGACGCCAGGATCCAGGAACGGTGGCGTGTCCAGTGAGCAGGAGTTGGGGACCGGCAGGGCTGGTCGTGTAGGACCAGATCCCGGCATTGGAACCCGGGGCTGGCAGAACCACGGTTCCGTTGATGGCAACCGACACGCGCGCCGGATAGGAAGCGGTGGATAACGATGAGTGGGCCGCGGGCGGTTCGGTGGGGAGGGGTGAGGGAGCTGCGTCCAGGTGACGGGCGCCACCCAACAGGGAAGCGAGCCCCAACCCCAGGGCCCCAGCGAGTGAACAGTTCATGCGCATCGGGATGGTCCGCTGCAGAGCGTCGGCGCGGGATCCGCGGGGTGCGGGCGAGCGCTGATACGATCGCGCTTGAACGCAACACCCTTGCCACCCACGGCGACCCCAGCAAACGGGTTTGTCCGATTGCGGCCACCGAAATGGGGTGGTCTGGAACGAGGGGTCGGTTCTTGATGCTGGCTACCCAGACGGGTTCAGGCTCATTCCGATGCGGAGAAGCACCGTGAACGATGTGCGACTGACCGCTGGCTACTGCCCCAGAATCAAGTCGAGAGCACCCGAAAGATTGCAGGAGGCGACCCGCTCGCCGACGGCCGAGGATGGCGCTTTCGAGATCAACACTCGGCGATTGGCCTCAATGAGGTCGGCAGCTTTGTTCAGACGGTTCAAATCTTGCGGGGAAGGATCGCTCGTCAGCTTGATTTCGATGGCCCAAGTCCGATCTCCCAGCCGAAACACCAAGTCGATTTCGTAGCCGTCGGAAGTCCGGAGATACGATGGATCGACGTGACGTCCGGATGCGGCCAGGGCTCCAAGGATTTGCTCGATGACGAATCCTTCCCAACTCGCTCCGACCCACGGCTGCGCGAGCAGGCGATCGAGGGAATCCATCCCCAGCAAGGCATGGACGAGGCCCGAGTCGCGCCAATAGACCTTGGGTGCCTTTCGGAGACGCTTGCGAAGATTCCCCGTCCACGGACGAAGCCGCCGGATCAAAAAGGTCCCCTCCAGAAAATCGAGGTAGCGTTCCACGGTGGGATGGGAAAGACCCAGGCTGGCTCCAACCTGGGAGGCGTTCCATGACTGGCCGTGAAGCACCGCAAGCATGTTGAGGAAACGATCGGTGACTTGAGGCGACGCGGACCATCCCCAGGACGGGAGGTCGCGGTAGCAGAGATTTTCCACGTAATCCCTGGCCCAGGACGGAAATCGCTCAGGGCCGGTGACCACCCTCGGGAAACCTCCTCGCAGCCAGAGTTCATCCAGGGGGAGACGAGGAATCTCCGGATGAACAAGCGGTCCAAGGTTGAACAACGCGACGCGTCCGGTGAGGGATTCGGCGATTTCGCGGATCAAAATTGGAGAGACCGAACCAAGGAGGAGAAAGCGCCCGGCACGCTCCGGGGCTTGGTCGATGGCACCGCGCAGTCGAGGAAACAGAGGGGGCCAGGATTGGGCCTCGTCAAACGCCACCAGGCCCTTGTGGGCCATGATTTCGGGCCAGCGAGCATCGAGACGGGTTTGGTCACCGGACTGTTCCAAGTCGAAGTAATCCGTCGCGAGGGAGCGGGCGAGGGTGGTTTTCCCGGACTGTCGGGGCCCCAGGAGAACAGCTGCCGGCTCGAACTTAAGCCGCGTAACCAATTGCGGTGCAATGAGTCGAGCGATCATCTTGCGAATTGAATATGTGTTTTCAATCTGCAAATCAAGGTGGAAGGCATCTGTCGGCCTCGCCTCGACGGCGTTCGCCATGTTCGCGTGCTTGAGCGGCAACGGGGGCCAAGTACGGTTCCGCCATGAACAGCATCCAGGGAATGGAGGCTTCATTCGATTCGCAGCCTCGATGAAGGCAGGGTGCAAACGAGCCATCCTCGCGGGGCTTGGGCTTCTGGTCCTTTGGCTCGTGATGCGTGGTCTTGATTCGTCCGGATTGCGGTCCGGGACTCCCCGAGACGCCGGACAGGTTGCGCCGCAACTCAGCGGGAGTTTTGACATGGCGGTGCTCCTGGCGCCCGACGGGAGTCTGTGGGAGTGGGGCAACTTGCGATCCTCGACCCACGCTGGTTCGAGTGCCGAGCGGGAGTTGGTCCCCGTTCCACGACGGTTGGGCTCCTCGCGCGACTGGGTCGCGGTGAGCCGAAGCTCGACGCATGGGCTTGCGCTGAAAAGCGATGGATCGCTGTGGGGATGGTGCCCCAATGGCAACCGACCTCTGGGCCCCAGCGTTCCGCCGATCACGAGGGAGCCGGTCTTATTGAGCGAGGAACGGGATTGGATCCGAGTCCACGCGGGTAACGGTTGGTCACTTGCCATCAAGCAGGACCGAAGCCTCTGGGCCTGGGGGCTCAACCGGTTTGGCATGGTGGGAGACGCCACGACTCAACCACGCGATACCCCGTTTCGCGTCGGCGGCCTGGCGCGTTGGCGAGAGATATCGACGACCTTTCAGGGAACCTTCGGTATTCAGGAGGACGGATCCCTTTGGGCCTGGGGGCTCCCTTGGCAGCGTGGTGAGCCATGGTTGACTCCGCGGCGGATTGAAGAAGCGACACGATGCACGCTTCTCGCTGGCGGCAATTGTCAGGTGGGACTTCGAGCGGATGGGGGCATCCAAGCCCTGTTCGATAACGGCACACTACGTCTGGGTTCCGAAGTCCTGACCGGGCCTTGGACGCAGGCCGAGATGGGCATCTCATCCTGCCTGCTCACCCGGGATGCGAAGGGGCAATGGTGGGGCAGCGGGGATCAACCTTTTGGGCAGCTTGGGATCGGGCATGGGAGGGTTGCACGAAAGCCAGAGCTGATTTCCGGCGCGGACGAGGACGTGTGGGCCATCCGAAACTTGGGGGACACGACGCTCTTCCTCATGCGGGATGGAACGCTCTGGCAGTGTGGCAAGCGGCTTGGCGTACCGCCCCGGAATCCGTGGGTGGTTCGTGCTGCCCGCTGGTTCAATCAACTGCCTCCAGGGTTGCGGGGGAGTAAGACCCTTTACGACAAGGAGTTTTCGGCGGACAGCATACCGCGAAAAGTCTGGTCGCTGCCCGACTGACAACCGGGTGCGGTAGGGCTCCGAAGCTCAATACTCGAACCGCTCCCCGGGAAGGGCCGGAGTCGAGACCGGCGGTTGCCGAAACCGGGTCGCTTGTTCGAAACCGTAAGCGAGTCGGATCAGCGTGGGCTCGGCGAACGGCCGGCCCAAAAACTCCACACCGACGGGAACGCCGATGGGCGCTTCGGTCGTGGGTGGGGAGAAACCTCCCGGAACGGTGAGCGCCGGCAACCCGGTGGTCGAGGACATGAACCCGTTCCGTTCGAGTTGATCCCTGTTCACCGGAACGACCAGGCGTCGCTGGTGGGTGTAGAACAGGGCGTCCAGCTGATGATCGTTCATGACCTTGACCAGGGCGTCGCGGAAAGCCGCCTGTCCTTCGAGTCGGCGCAGATAGTCCGGAGGCGTGGGACCTTGCAGTAAGGCCAGGGATTCCCGGAAGCCCTTGAGCACCGAGGGGACGGTGTCGCCGGCAGCTGCCACGTAGGCGGTGAGATCCTTGAAGGGGCTGCTCGGCCCTTGCGCGGCAAAATACTGGTTCATGACGCGGGCGGATTCGTACACGCCGATGCCAAGAAGCGTGCTGTCACGCCGGTAGGTTTCCACTTCGGGAATCGAGAGGGAAACGACGGTGGCGCCGGCCCCTTGGATGGCCTGAACGGCTTTCATCGTCGCCTCCGTCACCATCGCGTGCTCCGGGTGGGTGCCGTCGCCGAGCAGGTTTCGGACGAAGCCAATCCGGGCGCCGTTGAGGCCAGCCGGGTGGAGACAGGCGGCGTAGGATTTCGAAGTCTTTCCGATGGCGTTCCAGGTGGACGGATCGTGCGCATCAAAACCCACCAGAACGTCGGCCATGATGGCGGCATCGGTGACAGTGCGGGTGTTGGGTCCAACCGCGTCCTGAGTGTAGGTGTTGGGGATGACGCCTGAGCGGCCGATCAGTCCGAAGGTGCCCCGCAAACCGACCCCCGCCGTCGCGGATGCCGGGGAGCGGATGGATTGGCCGGTGTCGGTGCCCATGGACAGAATGCCGAAGGAAGCGGCGACCGCGACGCCGCTGCCACCGGAGGAACCTCCCGGGGTACGGGTGAGGTCGTAAGGGTTGAGAGTCTGTCCGCCCAGCGAGCTGAGCGTCACGGAGGTGCGAGCCAGTTCACCGAGGTTGGCCTTGCCCAGGATGAGGGCTCCCGCGGCACGCAAACGGGCCACGGTGGAGGCGTCCGTGGTGGGTTGGAAGGTGGCGAGGGCCTTGGAACCACCGGTCGTCGGCAGATCGAAGGTGTTGTAGTTGTCTTTGAGAATGACCGGGATGCCGTGGAGGGGCGAACGCGGTCCTTTCGCCTTTCGTTCCGCATCCAGTTCCCGGGCCAATGCGATGGCTTTGGGGTGCACCGAAATCATCGCGTTCAGCTTTGGGCCGGCTTGGTCGTAGGCCTGGATGCGGGCCAGGCACAACTCAGTCAATCGCTCCGCGGTGAGCGCACCTGCGGCGAAGGCCGCGTTGATTTCGGGAACGGTGGCGGTGGAGAGATCGAACGTGGCGGCCTGCGATGTTCCAACGGCGAGGTCCAGAACGAGGAGCGCCGCCAGGGCGGATGAAAGGGAAGTGCGCACGAAGATTGGAGGGCAAGAGGGTGTTCAAGGAAGCGGCGGGGTGGTGGCGGGCGGGCGGCGATGCTGGGTGGCCTGTTCGTAGGCATAGCCGAGTCGAATCAGGGTGGGTTCCGAGAAGGGCAACCCCATGAAGGTGATGCCGGCGGGGATCGATCCATCGCTGGTGCCCATGGGTACGGTGATGATGGGGGTGTGAATGAGGAAGGTGTTGAGCGAGACAACCCCGCCGTTGCTTTTGTAGGGCGGCGTGGTGGCTTCCACGATTCGGGTCGGCTCATGTTCCACCGACTTGAACACCAGCACGTCGAGTTTCTGATCCGCCATCACCTGGGCGATGTTCTGAAGCAATTGCTCGCGGGCACGCTGGGATTCCAGAAGCAACGCGGGATCGGTGGTGGCCACATTCGCCCCGCCCCTCCGACTGCGCTGGCCTGAGATCGCTTTGAAGGTCTTGGGCATCTCCGGGTGATTGTCGATATCCGCACGGCTCTTGAATTCGGAGTCCGGGTTTCGGCGGAGATACACGGCCAGCGCTTCTTCGGTCAGCGCAGCGTCTGTCGCCCGTTTGGCCGAGAGTCGTTTGAGATCGGGGATGACGACATCCATGACGGTGGCGCCGGCGGCGCGGAGTTCCCCGAGTGCCTTCACGAAAACCGCTTCCACCCGTTGGAAGTCGTCCGCTTCCGGTCGGGAGTTCCCGCCGATGGGTTCGCGAATGGCCCCGATGCGTGCGCCAAGGAGTCCTTTGGTGTCGAGGAACGCCGTGTAAGTTTTGGGGATATGCCGAGGGCCGAAGGCGGTGATGGGATCCTCGGGGTCGTAACCCACCATGCCATCGAGAAGCTTGGCCATGTCGGTCACGGTGCGTGCCATGGGTCCCATCTGGGCGGTGGGAACGGGATGTCCGTCCCACATACCCGAGCGGCTGATGAGTCCGGGGGTGGGGCGCATGCCGGCGAGGGCGCACCACGCCGCGGGCCGTTTGAGGGAGGAACTGGTTTCTTCGCCCAGGGCCACGGTAGCGAAATTGGCGGACAGGGCGCCGCCCGAGCCTCCGGACGAACCGCCGACCGTGCGATCGAGAGCGTAAGGATTTCGAGAATGCCCGAAGAGGGTGCTGTACGTGTCCCCGCCGGCGAACTCACTCAGGGTTGTCTTGCCCAGGATGATCGCACCCGCCTTGCGCAGGTTGGCCACCGCGAACGCATCCCGGGGCGGCCGATAGTTGGCAAAGATCCGCACCCCCTGGGTGGTCGCGGTGCCGGCCACGTCGATCTCGTCTTTGACGAGGATCACCACGCCGTGCAGCGGCCCGGTGAGTTGTCCGGTTCTCAAGAGTTCCGCATCCAGGCGATCCGCTTCGCGGAGAGCCGCTGGGTCCAGGGAGATGATGCACCGGAGCACAGGTCCCTTCTGATCGTAGGCTTCGATGCGATCGAGGTAGGCCTGGACCAGTTGGCGCGCTGTCAACCGACGCCTCAGCAGCGCGTCCTGGATCTCGGAAATGGACGCCTCCACCACCTGGAACGGCGCGGGAGGCTCGTTCGCAAATGCTCCGAAGGACACGAGGAGAATGCCAAGAAGGCAGGCCAGGGCCGGTCGGGGGACTGGTTGCGACCGAGATCGAGTGCTCATGGGGAGGAGGCGCCGTGGTCAGTAGGTAATGGTCTCGCCCGGAAGCGGTTTGGCATGAACCGGCACCCGGAGGTTTTTGGTCGCCTGTTCATAGGAATACCCGAGCGCCAGCAACTTGGGTTCGCTGAAAGCCGGTCCGAAGAAGCTGATTCCCACGGGCAATCCGGCGCTGGTGAACCCGGCTGGCACGATCAGATCGGGAAAGCCTGCGAGGTTGGCAAAGTTGGTTGCGGACGGGCGCTCCGATGAACCGGACGGCGCTTCCTCACCGATTTTGGCGGGGCGACGCGGATTCGTGGGATAGACAATCGCATCCAGCTTCTCCTTGTCGAAAATGGCTTGGAGGGTCTCCCGCACGAACGCCATCCCGTGGGTCTGGGCAGCCCGATACGTGGGATCCTCCAGCGTCGGGTATTTGGCTTCGCTGCGGTAGAGCGCCAGACGCCCCGGATTAGGCACATAGCCTTCGGGCGACACGGCCGAGATTTTTTCAGACAACGCCAGGATGTCGGCGTGGGTCTTGGGCAGGCCCGGTTGCTTCAGCGTCGCAAGGTATTCCTGAATCTGCGCTTTGAACTCCGGCCGGCGAATGGCGTTGTAGAGTTCCGAACGCATGCTCATCAGGATCGGCGGGTACTTCACATCCACCAGGATCGCACCCTGGGCCCGCATCGCGGAGAGGGCCGACTCGATGGTTGTGTCCACCTCGGCATCGTGTCCCAGGAAGTCCCGGGCCACTCCTATGCGGGCTCCCTTCAGCGCGCCTCGGTCGAGGAACTTGGTGTAGTCGAGATCGGCGGGAACGCGACCCACAGCCTTCTGGGTGGCGGCATCGCGGGGATCGGCGGTGGCCGAGACGGTGACACCCAGGGACACCGCGATGTCCGTCACCGACCGCGCCATGGGTCCGCCGGTATCAAAGGAAAGCGCCAGCGGAATGATGCCGGCGCGCGAGAGAAGTCCGTGGGTGGGTTTCAAACCGACGATGCCGTTCACTGTCGAAGGGCCGCGGATCGACCCTCCCGTGTCGGTGCCATAGCCGAGTGGCGCGTAGTAGGCCGCGATGGCCACACCGGTGCCACCCGAGGAACCGGCGGGGGTGACCGCGAGGTTGTGCGGGTTGTGGGACTGGCCTCCAAGTGAGGACATTGCTCCACCGGAGGCAAATTCCGACAAATTCACTTTCGCCAGAATGATGGCGCCTGCCTGACGCAACTGTGCGGTCAACGTGGCATCGCTGGGAGGAAGGGAATCCTTGAGTCCGTAGAAGCCACCGGTCGTTGGCAGGTCGGTGGTGTCGAAATTGTCCTTCAGAACCACGGGAATCCCGTGCAATGGCGAGCGGACCTTTCCAGCCCTGCGTTCCTCATCCAGTGCGCGGGCCTCCTCGCGAGCCTTTGGATTGAGGGTGATGATGGCGTGAAGGGACGGTTCGTAGGCCGCGATGCGCGCCAGGTACAAACCGGTCAGTTTCTCGGAGGTCAGGGCGCCTGCGTCAAACGCGGCGTTGATCTCGGGAATGGTCGCCGTCGACAGATGAAACGTCGCTGCGTGGGTGGTCGCGGTTGCGGCCAAGGCGGCGGCGGCAACGAGCCAGGGAGCCAAAGTGTGGGGTCTCATGAAGGGTGGAGCCTGCTGTTCCGCGGGTTCGAATGCATCGCCGAGCCAGACCCGCGACGGAGGATTCGCACCTCGCGTGACGGACAGGGCTCGGTTGCTTCCGCGAAGCACTCGATGTGCCAAACAGCGGAGGATTCATCACAACGGCGGGTTGCTCATCCACCCATTGCGCCATCTCATACCTGCATGGTCTCTCCGAACATGGCTCGCCGCGAAACCCGATGCTTACCCTCCGAATCGCCGGGGTTGGGCACCGTCTCCATGCACCGCCGCAATTGGGTCATGGAGCGGATGACTGCGCCGCATGCCTGAAGGTGACCGAAGTTGATCCAACCTGAGCATTCTGATGCTGGGTGCGGGTTTGTTGCCATGCGTCGGCTCCCATGACCTGCGACCAAGTCATGGTGCATGGCGGAGGAGCATCGGATCCGTAGCGGCCGGCGTCCCGCCTGCCGCAGAGGGGGGTGTCCCGCCCCCCGGAGTCTTCGGTTCAAGGCCCGTGAGCAGGTCATTTTTGAACAGGGAGCTCTCCATGAACCTGCCTTCCCCTCGTCATCGTACTCCTACTCCTAATCGTAATCCGCCCGCCTCCCCAGGTTCATGGTCCGTGAGCATGGCGCCCGCGCCAACGCCGCTCTCCATGAACCGTGAAATCGTTTCGTTGAT
>CAUJJW010000213.1 GCA_963205105.1 Verrucomicrobiota bacterium
ACGCCCGCTACGATGACCGGTTGCGACAGGCCGGTTCCGAACCCGACCTGGCGAAGCGCGCCGTGATCCTGCGCGATGCGGAGACCCTGCTGGTGCGGGATGAAGTTCCGGTCATCCCGCTCTGGTTCGAAGTGGGCTTCAGCCTCTACCGCCCCGAAGTGATCTCGGGCATCCACGGCAACCCCGTCGACACGCACCCCCTCCACGCCATCCGCAAAGCCCGGTGAATCATCCGGCTGGAAGATTTATTCCAGCCCCAGAATCCGGCGGCCTTCGGCGGAGATCATCGACTGATGCCAGGGCGGGTCCCAGACGATGTCCACGTCCGCGGCCTCGACCCCGTCGAGCATCAGCAACTTCTCCTGGGCATCGCGCGCGATCACGCCGCCCATGCCGCAACCGGGCGCCGTCAGCGTCATCTTCACCGCCACCCGACTGTTCCCCGAGGGCACCGGTTCGATGACCATGTCGTACACCAAGCCCAGATCGACGATGTTCACCGGGATCTCGGGGTCGTAGCAGGTCTTCAGCACTTCCCAGACCGCCTTCTCATCCACCGGCCCCGCCGGACGATTGGCTGCCGCCAAGACTTCCTCGGGCTTCAACCCGAGTGCGTCGATGTCTTTGGTGGCGATGCGGAACAACCCGCCCATCGCGTGCACCGTGTAGGTGCCGCCCAACGTCTGAGTGATGTCCACCGACGTTCCCGCCGGCAGGGTGACAACGTTGCCGACGGGGATCTGGACGGCTTCGCAATCGCGGGTGAGCTCAACGGACATGGCGTTCTGCATGGTTCAAAAAGCGGACGAGCCGCGGAGTGAATCTAGCCACGAACCCAAACCGACCAAGTGAAATGTTCCCGTAGCGGCGGGCGTCCCGCCCCCCGGAAACCCGGGTTCATGGTCCCATACGCAATTCGTGAATCGTGGGGACTACCCATGAACCTTTCCAGGCAAGCCATCGCGAGGGTTGCAACGGGCTCCCTCACCCCAACCCTCTCCCGGGGGGAGAGGGTGTCGCGTCCTGCCCTCGGGGACATGCCTGTACCCCGTTCTTCCGAGCCGTCTCAACTCGTTCCAGTAAACGCCTGCCTCAACCCTGCAAACCTCACGGAGCATGTTCTCCTTCTCCCTCCGGGAGAAGGCCGGGACGAGGGCCGCCCGCTCCACTCCTCGCGCCTCGGTTCATGGTTCCCATGCGCGATTCGTGAATCGTGGGTGCTTCCAATGAACCTTCTCGCGTCATCGCCTCCATGAGCGGCGGCCCCGACGCCGCTCTTCATCCCCGCGCACTCCCCGTTTCATGGCCCCACGCAGGGACTAGTTGCGCGGAGGCTGCGGACTCGTAGCCTTGGGCATGCGCGGATCTACCGAACGGGACGGAAAGAGCGTTGCTTCGACACGTCGAGAGTTTCTGGCACGCACTCTGACCGCAGGAGCGGCGATGGGGCTTCCTTCGGTCCGCGCAGCGGAGAAGGGCAAGGCGCCGGAGATGAACCTGACCCGGACGGCCGACAAGGTGCTGATCCGGTACGGTACGCGAGACCTCTGCGGCTACCAACTGACCCAGCCGTTTGGCAGCGGTCTTTCCGTGGCCAGTGCGTGTTACTTCCATCCCCTGACCACTCCGGGCGGAACCGTGGTGACTGCGGTGGGCCCGGACGATCATCGCCATCACCGTGGGATTTTTTTCGGTTGGGTGGAAATGAAGGGGGCGCAAAGCGCCGATTTCTGGGGCGGTGGTGAGTTCGCGCCTGCCAAGGGGCGGCAGATCGTGAACAAGTTGGTGGAAACCTCGCCTCCGGGTTTCGGTTATCTGCGGTTCCGCTGCGTCAACGACTGGCAGGTCGATGGTGTGCGCATGGTGGGTGAGGATCTGCGGGTGGGTTTTGGGATTCTGGACGGGGCATCCACCTTGGAATTGTCCGTCCAATTGAAGGTCGACGCTCCGGTGACTTTGGCCCGCCGGGGTTTTGGTGGTTTTGCCGTGCGCCTGCGGAAGGAAGGCCAACTTCAGGCGATCGGTCCCGCCGGGGCGGTGGCACTCGCTCCACCCAAGCACACCGACCCTGGAACCAACTGGCCGGACGCCCCCTGGTACGGACTGCACTCCAAGTATCCGGACGGGAAAGAGACGACCGTGGTGGTGGTTGGGCGACACACCCATCCGCCCACCAGTTGGCATGTGGTTCCGGGCATTGGATTGATCAACCCCAGCATCACCGGTCCCGGCCCGGTGGTGCTGACACCCGATAAACCGTTGGTGTTGAGGTATCGGGTGATGGCCTTCGACGGTGCGCCGAAGCCGGCGTTGATCGCGCGGTTGGGCGAAAGCTGGTACAACGGGCGTCAGTAAAGAGAGCAGGGGAAGCCAGGTGGTGAGCCATCCCCGGTCCGCCATCGCTTCCGAGATAGATGCAACTCACCCCGGGGTGACGGGGTGGAAGGGCATGTGCCCAAACCGGTTTGGGTCAAGTGACGACGAACCCGAACAATTTCGAGGACTTTATGAGGTCCTACCAAGGTATGGTCTATTCGACCGCGTACCGGCTGTTGGCCAACAACGCTGAGGCGGAGGACGTCGCGCAGGAGGTGTTCCTGCGGGCTTTTGATCACTACGACGATTTGCGTTCGAGCACCACGGCGGGTGGTTGGCTGAAAACGGTGACTCGCAACTTGTGCATCAACCACTTGCAGCGATATCGGGCGCGATGGCGGTTTTTCTCGGAGATGGCGCCCGACGACGGTGACCGGGACGAACGGGTTTGGGATGTGCCGGTGGAAGACACCACGGTATTGGACGCGACCGCGGTGGACCGGCGGGAACTGTTGGATCGGGCTTTGGAGCGATTGCCGGCCAGTCAGCGAGTGCCGTTGGTGCTCTATCACTATGAGGACTTGAGCTACGAGGAGATCGCGGCTCGGTTGAAGATTTCACTCAGCAAACTCAAGACCGACATCCATCGGGGACGGGAAACCCTGAGGAAGAAGCTGAAGCTGGGAGTGAATCGGGAGGAATTCGCGGACTCCACGGGGTCCGTCAGCGCGCTATGAAGATCATCCGCCATCCATTGTTCATGAGCCCCCATCCGGATGAGGAGTTGGAGCATTTGATCGACCGTGAGTTGCGCCGTCGGCCCGAGCGGCCTGCGCCAGCCACCCTGATGCCGCGGGTCATGCAGGCCATCGCCGCCCGGCAGGCACTTCCGTGGTGGAGAAAATCGTTCATCCACTGGCCTGTGACGGCCCGACTGGCGTTCCTCGCCGGCAGTTCCGCGCTCACGGCGTTGCTGGTCTATCTGGTGTGGGGTCTCTCCAGCGGCGTGACGCTGGGTGGGCTGGGCTCGGAGATCCAACCGTGGCTGTCGGGCCTTGGCGTGATCCGTTCGCTGCTGGAGACCCTGGGTTCCGCCGCCCTGGTGTTGGCGAAATCCGCGGGCAGCTGGCTGATGTGGTCGGCCATTACCATGGCCGCGGTCAGTTACCTGACCACGGTCGGTCTGGGCACGGTTTGTTGGCGTCTCGCCACACGTCGCGAATGAATGCGCATTTTGAAGGAGGCACAATGAAGCAACATGGCATTACCCGGCCAGGTTCCCTGCTCGCGGCTCTTGTCGCGGCCTGGATGTTCCTGATGACGGGCTCTCAGCTGACATGGGCCGCCGATCCCGCGCCCGACTCCGCCCCACCGGCCGAGGCGGCGGCAATCACTCCACCGGACCCGGTCCCAGTGGAGGTCGATGCCTCGCCCTTGCCCGAGTCTGCGCCCGCTCCTGCTCCAGCACCCGAAGCTCCACGTCGCCAGCGCCTCCATGAAGTGGTGTCGGTGGGATCCAGCGCGACGGTGAAGGCCGAGCAGTCGGCCAGTGAAGTGGTGGTCGTCTACGGCGACGCAACCATTGAGGGAGATGTGCGCGGCGACGTGGTGGTGGTGTTCGGCAAACTCACACTCGAAGGCCGGGTTCGGGGTGATGTCGTGGTTGTGCTGGGCGAGGCCGAGATCAACGGCGAGGTGCAGGGAGACACCTCCCTGGTGCTTTCACGAAGTCACTTTGGTCCACGGGCAGATATCGACGGGGATGTGGTCGCCGTGGGGGTGGCTCCGGAGATCGATCCCGAGGCCTCCTTGAAGTCGAATCCTGAGATCGTAACGCTCGGACCGCTGATGGGCTACTTCGACGGGGCGAAGGATTATCTGCTCCAGGGTGTCCTGTTCCTTCGCCCGTTTCCTCCGCGGGTGGGTTGGGTCTGGATCGCGGCCGGGGTCTTCCTGGTGTTTCACCTCCTGTTGGCACTGATCCTGTCTCGGCCGCTGGGGCTTTGCATGGAGACGGTTCGGCAGCAGCCCGCCCGATCCTTCCTCGTTGGGCTGATCGTCTGTGTTCTGGTGGGGCCGGTGTCGCTGCTGCTGAGCTTCACGGTGATCGCGCCTCTCCTGATCTGGATGGCGTTTTTCGCCCTCTGCATTTTCGGTCGGGTGGCGGCCTATGGTGCGACGGGTGCCGCCCTGGGGCGGGCGGCCGGTGTCGGCGGCCTGGCGCACCCGCTGGCGGCGGTCCTGGCCGGATCGGTGGTTCTCTATCTCAGCTACATGATTCCGGTGGTGGGGTTGATGGTGTATGCCCTGGCGCTCCCCCTTGGCGTGGGTGCCGTGCTGATCCGGGTCTTTGATGCCATCAACAAGGAACGTCCCCCGCGGGCGGGTCTGGCGCGGCCGGAGAACTTCATAGCGGCCAGCGGTCTGGTGTCCGGGGCTCCCGGTCCCGCCACCCATGCCTTCGATGGAGCAGGAACGAATACGCAAGTGTCCCCGGTGATGGGAGCCACTGCAGGTCCGATTCCCTCCCACCCGTCGACGGAACCCGTGCCGCCGAGTCCCACGCCGCCTCCCACGACTCCACCCTCGCCCCCTCCGTTTGCGGGGCCTGTGCCGCCGCGGGTGATTCCCTTGGTGGGAGTGGACGATTTGGCCATGCCGCGGGTGGGTTTCTGGCCGAGGTTCGGTGCTTCGCTGATTGATCTGGTGCTGGTGGGGGTGGTGAATGCCATGACCTTCCAAAGTGCCCAGAGCTTCTGGACCCTGTGGGCGATCTATCATGCGACACTCTGGGCCTTGAAGGGGACCACCCTGGGAGGTTCGGTTTT
Organism: Verrucomicrobiota bacterium; assembly: GCA_963205105.1. Lineage (GTDB taxonomy): Bacteria > Verrucomicrobiota > Verrucomicrobiia > Limisphaerales > CAIMTB01 > CAIMTB01. The sequence continues at coordinate 5,145 of CAUJJW010000213.1, forward strand.
GAATCTGCGTTTGGTGCGACTGGATGGCCGGGCCATGGATTGGCAAACCGCCGTGGTCCGGCTTTTAGGCGCGGTCGTGTCGCTTGTGCCCCTGGCTCTCGGCTTCTTCTGGGCCAGTTGGGATTCGGAGTTTCAGTCCTGGCATGACCGGATCGCTGGCACGACGATTGTGAAGCCCGAACGCAGGGTCACGTTGGTGTAAGGGCCGGGGCAGGAGCTGGGGGGGGCGGAAGGCCGCTCCCATCGCCGGGGTGGGGGTGATTCGCGCTGTTGGGCGTGGCTGGACAGTGGCTAACGGGCCGCCTAGGTTCGCCCCCACAGAATTACGATCCATGGCCAAGAGCTATTTTCCCGGCATTTCGTCGATCCGTTTCGAAGGCAAGGACTCCAAGAGCCCTCTGGCGTTCAAACACTACAACCCGGAGGAAGTGGTCGAAGGAAAGACCATGAAGGAGCATCTCCGCTTCGCCGTGGTTTATTGGCACACGATGCGGGGAACCGGTGCCGACATGTTCGGTTGGGGAACCGCCCAGCGGCCGTGGCAGGCGGGCGAAGGCACGGTGAAGGAAGCGATTGCCCGGGCCCGGGCGATGTTCGAATTCGTGGAGAAACTCGGGGCGCCGTTTTACTGCTGGCACGACCGCGATGTGGCGCCTCACGGGCGGACCCTCGCGGAGTCGCACAAGAACTTCGACGCCGTGGCCGGTGAGCTGAAGAAACTCCAACGGGACACCGGAATCCGCCTGCTCTGGGGAACGGCGCAGAATTTCGTTCATCCCAGGTACATGCATGGCGCGGCGACCAGCTGCAGCGCCGATGTCTTCTGTTTCGCGGCGGCGCAGGTCAAAAAGGCCATCGAGTGGACGCACGAACTCGGTGGCGAAGGTTACGTGTTCTGGGGTGGGCGCGAGGGGTATTCGACGCTGCTCAACACCGACCTGAAGCGTGAGATGGATCACCTGGGGCGCTTCATGCACCTCGCGGTCGACTACAAAAAGAAGCTCGGATTCAGCGGACCCTTCTACATTGAGCCGAAGCCGAAGGAACCGACCAAGCACCAGTACGACAGCGATGCCGCGGCGTGCCTGAATTTCCTACGCGAGTACGATCTTCTGCCGCACTTCAAGTTGAACCTGGAGACGAACCACGCCTGGCTCGCCGGCCACACCTTCGAACACGAACTCGAAGTCGCCGGGGCCGCGGGTGCCCTGGGCAGCATCGACGCCAACATGGGCGACACCTTCCTGGGTTGGGACACCGACCAGTTTCCCACCGATCTCTACGTCACCACCAAGGCGATGCTGTCGATCCTCAAGTACGGCGGTCTCACCACCGGCGGGGTCAACTTTGATGCAAAGGTTCGCCGCGAAAGTTTCCAGTTGGACGACCTGTTCATTGCCCACATTGCCGGCATGGACAGCTTCGCCCGCGGTCTCAAGGCGGCCGCCGCGATCCGCAAGGACGGACGCCTCGATACGTTCGTGAAGAACCGTTACCGCAGCTGGGACTCCGGCATCGGTGCCAAGATTGAAGCCGGCAAGGCCTCCCTCGCCGATTGCGAGAAGCACGCCCTGAAACTCGGCGAGGTCACCGACCTCGAATCCGGTCGCCAGGAACTGCTCGAGGCGATCATCAACGAGCACATCTGATCCGGGGTCTTGGAGACCTACCCCGAGAGTCCGGTCGCGCGGGATCGATGGATCGTCGGGAAACGAACCGCCCGCGAAACTCTAGATCCCCGGCGCCCGGCGGGTTGGTTCCTGGAACACGAACCCGCGGTACCCGGCGACCCGGTGTCGATGTTGACGGTCCTGCTCACCAACCGTGAGTGCCCGTGGCGTTGCGTCTTTTGTGACCTCTGGCGCCACACCCTGACGGGCAAGGTCGCTCCCGGAGACATCGCCGCGCAGGTGGATCTGGCCTTGGGCGATCCATCCATGCGGGGCACGCGCCCGGCGGAGTTGAAGCTCTACAACGCCGGCAGCTACTTCGACGCCGCGGCCATCCCGCCGGAAGACGATCTCGTGATCGCCGACCGCGCCTCGGCGTTCCGACGGTTGATCGTCGAAAGCCATCCTTCGCTGGTGGGGGATCGCTGCTGGCGGCTCCGGGACCGACTCCGCTCAGGCCGGGGCGGGGAGGGAACGGGACTGGAGGTGGCGATGGGGCTGGAGACCGTGAATCCCGCCGTGTTGGGGCTCCTGAACAAGCGCGTGACGCTGGAGGCATTCGACGAGGCGGCCGCCGCGTTGGGCCAGGAAGGTGTGTCCTTGCGGGCCTTCGTCCTGGTGCAACCGCCCTTCGAGGCTCCCGGCGAAGCCGTGCACTGGGCGGTTCGATCGGTGGAGCATGCCTGGAACGTCGGTGCGCGGGTGGTGACGTTGATTCCGGTGCGCGCGGGCAATGGTGCGCTGGAGGCGCTTCAGGCGATGGGACAGTTTCGACCTCCGCCGTTGTCGACTCTGGAGGCTGCCTTCGAAGTTGGGTTGAGCCGACGTCGAGGGATGTTGATGGCCGATACCTGGGACCTGGAGCGATTCGCCGAGTGCGACGTGTGTTTTCCGGAACGGAGAGAGCGCCTCACTCGGATGAACCTTGCCCAGACCTTCCTCGCCGGCGGGCCATGTCCGGCCTGCGGTTGGCACGCGCACATTGGAGGATAACCCGCGAACGGCCCGTGCGTTGACACGCAGGGGACCGGGGCCGGAGTATCGTGAATCCCGATGATTGCTAAGGTTTTTGCTCGCTGGTTCCGGTTTGGCCTGGGGGTGATGTCGCTGGGCTGGGCCGGCTGTTCCGTTCCAGACGATCCCCAGGGCATGCTGATCGGTGTGGCCCGAGTGGACGTGACCCCGGACTATCCGATTCGGCTGACCGGCTATGCGGCCCGGTCGGGGCCATCCACCGGAGCGGCGCAGCGGCTTTGGGCGAAGGCCCTGGCGATCGGGAGCGATCGGGAGCATCCGAGGGTGCTGGTCACCGTGGACAACTGCGGGGTGTCACGGGGGATCATTGACGTGGTGGCGTCCCGGCTGGCAGGTCGCTTCGGGCTGAAACGGGAGAATTTTGTGGTGGCCTCGTCCCACACCCATTCGGGGCCGATGGTTCGAGGCTTTGCCGCGAACATTTTCGTGCGCGATCTGACCACGGAAGAGGCGGTGGCGATCGACCGTTACACGGCGGAATTGACCGATCATCTCGAAGCGGTGGTGGCGTTGGCGCTGAAGGATCGGCGGTCGGGATCGTTGCATCGGGGCGAGGGGCGGGTGGGTTTTGGTGCGAACCGTCGGACGGCCGGCGGACCCGTGGATCCTGCGCTCCCGCTCCTGGTGGCCAAGGATTCCTCGGGCCAGGTGCGCGCGGTGGTGGCGAACTACGCGTGTCATTGCACGACGTTGGGACACCAGATCAACCAGCATCACGGCGATTGGGCGGGGTTCGCGCAGGAGGCCCTGGAACAAGATCATCCGGGCGCGGTGGCGATGATCACCATCGGGTGCGGGGCGGACACCAATCCTTCGCCGCGGGGCGGGGAGGATTTTGGGATGGCGCTCGCCAAGGCGCATGGGCGGGCGTTGGCGACGGAGGCTGGGCGTCTCATGTCGGACGGGCTTCAGCCTGTGGAACGATTGCCTTTAACGGGGATGCGTCGCTTCGAATTGCCATTCCAGACTCTGCCGACGCGTGAGGAATGGGAGAAGCGCGCGAAGGAGTCCGGCATCGTGGGTTACCATGCGCTCAAGAACCTGGCGCGGTTGGACCGCGGCGAAACCTTGCCGACCACGCTGCCTTATTCGGTGCAGGCGTGGCGGTTCGGCGATGGCTTTTCGATGGTTTTTTTGCCGGGCGAAGTGGTGGTGGACTACGCCCTGCGCTTGAGGAGCGAGTTGCCGGGTGAGGCGCTTTGGATCACGGCCTATGCGAACGACGTGCCGTGCTACATCCCTTCGAAACGCATCCTGAAGGAGGGCGGCTACGAGGCTGAAACATCCCTCTGGTACTACGATCGCCCCGCCCGGTTGGCGCCGGAAAGCGAGGACCTGATCCATGCCGCGGCGGTCGCGTTGGTCCGCGGTGAGGCTCGCTGAAGGAAGGCGGAGCGAAGGGCGGCGGGTGTTGGCGCAGCCCCCACCCCAGGTCTGTCTTCCGTGCCAGGGTGTCAGGAACGCCTCGGCGTTCTCGAGGGCACGACGCCCGCCGCACGATGGCCTCTCCCCCCGATGCGCCCATCGCTGTTCACCGTTCGCCGTTTCAGGGAAAGGTCCGGGCTGCTGCCTGCATGGGTTGAATTGCCGTTCTTGGAATGAAGCTGGCGGCGAGTCGGAAGCGGACAATAAATGTCGATGTTTTCGGGGCTAAAACCTCGGTGAGCCGTTGCGCATCGGTGGTCGTGTGCAAAGCTTGTTCGCCTTTCCTCAGGCGAACCGGAAACAATGTCATTCATGAAAACCAAACCCAATCGGCTGCTCGCCGCTGCGGTGGCTTATGCTGCCGTCGCGTCGACAGGCACGTTCGAGATTCAGGCCCAGGAGATCACACCTGTCTGGGTCCAACACCTCAACAAGACCGACAACCTGCTCCCGATCCTTCGCAAGAAGGATGGACCGACGGAGTTGGCGGACGGCACCAGCTCGTTCGACAACTACGCGGCGTTTGTCCGCTATGATGCGACGCGGCTGTTGCTCGGGGTGCGCGAGAATGGAATCGACGAGACCGATCCGTCACTGTCGGCCGCGGACCGCGCGCTGGCCACGCAGTATCCCGACCGAAGCATCGTCTGGATCAACCCGACCAATGGCGCTCCGATGGGTGTGGCCCACAAAGTGCCGGTAATCCCGGTGGATCTGGCTCCGGGGGCCCAGGCGAGCCCGAACGATTTCTTCTGGAATTGGGGCATTGATGAAGGTCCCGAAGGTCAGCGTGCCATCTACACTGGCTACAAGCACATTATCCTGCGCTGGGCCCCGGTGGCGGGAGGAACATGGTCCACAACCCCGACGTTGGCGTGGACCGAGCCGGTTCCGAACGAACCCGGCGGCGATGAGAGCAGTGGAGGCGACGGATCGAATGGTTGGCGATGGCGGACCTTCCGCGTGACCGGATCCGGGGTGAACACCGAGATCTATGCGGGTGGCGGGACGTGGCGTTCCAGCATGCACGTTCAGAAGTTCACCACGAAGGATGGGTTGAAATTTGAACCGGCTGCCCGGGTGAACGATCGCGATGGTGGTGTCAAGGGCCGCTACAGCTACAGCGGCATGAACACCAAGGCGGTCAAGTACACCAAGGACCCGAGCCGTCCCAACCTGGAACTCTTTTTCTCCCCGTCCTTTCCTGCGGCCGGGCGCGAGCTGAAGCCCAGGCGTTTCTCCCGCAATCCAGACAGCACCCGCTCCGGCAGCTTCATTGAAGCGGCCCCGGCGGCCCAGCAATCCAATCGCAACAACTTCTTCGATCCGGACAGTGCCGCTTCCGCAGGGCTGCCGGCGTTCCGCTGGGAGGGTGATGAGGCACCGTTCCCGAGCGGTTCGACGTTCTACGATGGCAACTGGAGCTATGCCATGGATACGGCGAGCGGTCTGGACTACCTCGTGAACTATTCCGGTCCGAGCTGGAACAACCAGTACGGCGCGAACGAGCGTCGCCCCGGCTGGCTGGGCGTCCACCGCCTGAGCGGACGCATCGCCTCGGGAGCGAGTTCCCACAAATTCGACTTTGACGAACTGACCGAAGTCACGCTGGACAATGTGAACGTTGGCAACAGCTACACCTACGACGCCAACGTCAATGTGTATGCCGATCCCACCTCGCCGGCGAACGTCCAAAAGGCCGAGGTCCTCTGGTCGGGCGGCAGCTTCGGCTTCGGTGTTTTCACGGTTCAGAACACCCCAGCCGTTTTGGTTTCCAGCACCGGAAACCAGTCGGTGACGGCCGGTTCCACCGTCACGCTCACCGCCGACGTGACCGGCAGTCCGAATGAGTTCCAATGGTATCGCAACGGGCGGCCGCTCCCGGAGGCCTCCTACTACAAGGGCGCCACGAAGGCTTCCCTCACCATCACCGGGGTGACCCCCGCCGACCAGGGGAGCTACCAGCTCCGCTGGACCAACCCGATCAGTGGCGCGGGCCAGACCGTTGCCGCGACCCTGACAGTCAGTGGCTCCTTCGTCCGCTGGACCGAGGCGGCACCCATCACCCCCGTGGGTGCCGAAGTCATCGATGGCGAAGTGGTGACCAACGCCACCTCCTTTGTGCTCAGGACAGGTGGCGGCCCGGCTTTCGACGCTGTCAATCCTGACAACGGTGATTCGACCGGCGATGCCGCCTTCTTCCGCTACGAGAACGTCACCGGCGACTTCGACAAGAAGGTCCGCCTGGTGAGTCTCTCCTCCGACCCCGCTCCCACCGAGACGACGGATCGTTTTGTCCGCGCGGGCCTGCTGCTTCGTGAATCCAAGGATTCCCGCGGCCAGGCGCTGGAAATTGCTGCGGCCCATCCCGAAGGCAACAACTTCGTGCGCGTGGCCGGGCGTGGACGATTCAATCAAGTGTATTCCCGCCGCCTGAGCCGCGACTACGCGGGTGTCAGCGACAACCTTCCCAATCAGTGGCTGCGGGTGCGCCGGGTGGGCAATGCGTTCGCGTTCTTTGTGTCCAAGGACGGCCAGGGCTGGTCGCTCATCGCCGAACAGTACCAGGCGCTGCCGGAGACGCTCCTGGTGGGAACCTTCGCCGCCACGGACAACGCCGACTTCGCGTCGACCGTGAGCGCCGAGTTTGCGGACTATGGTGACACGACCATCGCCGACACGACCGCCCCGACGCTGGTGTCGGTGGGTACCCTCGACAACAAGACGATCGGCGTGAAGTTCTCGGAGCCGGTGGATTCCCGCAGTGCGACTCGCATTGAGAACTACAACCTCAGCTCGGGGGCGATCCTGAGCTCACGGGTCGGCATCAGCGGCAACACGGTGTACCTGAACGTCACCGGACTGACGGCCAACTCGTTCGATGTGACGGTGACCGGCGGCGTGGTGGATCTCGCGGGCAACCCGGTTGCCGCCGGTTCTCGTGCGTCGGGTGTGAAGTCCGACTGGATCTCCACGGATATCGGGTACATCCAGGATCCGGCCAATCGGCCCACGCCGGGCGATGATCCGTATCCGGTGGGACAGGCCGTGGCCGTCTCCTCCGAACCCAACCCGGAAGTGGAAATCGTGGGTGGCGGCTCCAATGCCTACAACATCGGCGACTACATGCACTACCTGTACAAGCCCTACACGGGCGACTTTGATGTCGCGGTGGCGATCGATCGCTTCGATCGGCGCGGGATCGCCGGGGGCTATGCCAACGCCGGCTTGCACATCCGGGCGGGCCTGTACCGGACCGACAACACCGAAATCGGCGAGACCACCAAGGTTCCGTCCTACGTCAACATCACCTACTACGAAGGTTCGGATCCCAACCGGGCGGCCATCGAACTCAACCGGCCGGCGCCGGGTGACAACTACGGCAACAGCGACCCGTATGCCAACACGACCGAGGTCGGTGGTTTGTTGGGTTACTTCACCGGGCTTCGCGCCATCAACGCTGCAGGTGACCTCGATCCGATGTCTTCACCGACCCAGGCCAAGTGGCTCCGGGTGAAGCGTGTCGGGCAAACCTTCACCTCGTACTTCTCGTACGATGGTCTGACCTGGCAGGAACAGACGGGATCCGCCCGCGCCATGGCCAACCTCCCCGCAACGGTTCTCGTGGGCGTGGGCAACCAGAACGACAGCGGGTACGGCATTCCGCCCAACAACACCTATGCTGGCAACGGCACGGTGAACGCCGAGGGCCTGCCCACTCAGAATGAATCGAACTATGGGGTCGTCCGGGTTCGCGGGCTGGGCAATTACCCGCCTCCTGCCGGCGTGCCGACTCTGTCGATTGGCCGCAATGGCGCGACCACAACGGTCACCTTCGAGGGGACGTTGCAGTCGTCGACATCGGTGACCGGTCCCTTCGCGGACGTGGGTGGTGCAACATCGCCCTACACCTTGCCGGCCGGGGCTGCCGCCCAGTTCTATCGTGCGCGACGCTGAGCGTCCTTGAGGTGCTCCTGCGTCGCGATTGCGCGCGGACGTGAATCATCAAGACCGGGCTTCGGCCCGGTCTCTTTTTTTGGGTTCGATCCCGGGCAGAAAAAAAGGCGGCCTCCCTGCGGAGGCCGCCTTTCGCGGAAGATGTTCGGGGCTGATTACAGGCCCTTGCTCAGGATGTAACGCACGAGATCGGCGACCCGGTTGGAGTAGCCCCACTCGTTGTCGTACCAGCTCACGAGCTTGAAGAAGCGCTTGTTCAGCTCGATGCCGGAGCCCTTGTCGAAGATCGAGCTCGACGGGCAATGGATGAAGTCCGTGCTGACGACTTCGTCCTCGGTGTACTCGAGGATGCCCTTGAGGTAGGTCTCGCTGGCCTTCTTCATGGCCGCGCTGATCTCCGCGTAGCTGGTGTCCTTGACGGTCTTCACCGTGAGGTCAACGACGGAAACCGTGGGAGTCGGCACGCGGAACGCCATGCCGGTGATCTTGCCCTTCACCTCGGGGATCGCGAGACCGACGGCCTTGGCGGCGCCGGTGGCGGAAGGAATGATGTTCTGAGCAGCGGTGCGGCCGCCCTTCCAGTCCTTCTTGCTCGGGCCGTCCACCGTCTTCTGGGTGGCGGTGTAGGCGTGGATGGTGGTCATCAAGCCTTCATCGATGCCGAAGCCTTCCTTGAGCAGGACGTGGACCACCGGAGCGAGGCAGTTGGTGGTGCAGGAGGCGTTGGAGACGACGTGGTGCTTCGCAGCGTCGTACTTCTCATGATTCACGCCCATCACCACCGTGATGTCTTCGTTCTTGGCCGGGGCCGAGATGATGACCTTCTTCGCGCCGGCCGTGATGTGACCATACGCGGACTTCGGATTGTCCTTGGCCGCATCGGTGAACAGACCGGTCGACTCGATGACGATATCGACGCCCATGGCTTTCCAGGGCAGATCGGCGGGGGAGCGACCGCTCACCACACGGATATCCTGGCCGTTCACGACCAACACATCGTCCTCCTCCTTCTCGGGGGCGGATTTCTTGGACCCGACCGTACCGCTGAAGCGGCCCTGGGTGGAGTCGTACTTCAGCAAGTAGGCGAGGTTATCGGCGGGGACGATATCGCCGACTGCGACGACATTGATGTCCTTGCCGACGAGGCCTTGTTCGACCATGGCACGGAAGACGAGACGTCCGATACGGCCGAAGCCGTTGATTGCGACATTGACTGGCATCTTGGTTCCTTAGGGTTCGAGTTCCGAAACAACCGTAGGTGACATGCTACCGGGGGGGGGCCAAGCGTCAACGCGCAATTCCCGTGCCTTATCCATCTCTGCGTTTGAAAACAGTCCGATTTATGGGCAGGGTGCCCTATGCGCGAAGCGTCCCTGGAGTTCCTCAAGACCCTGATCAACACCCCCAGTCCCGTAGGGCATGAGGCCCGCGGTCAACGTGTGTGGCTTGATTATGTTTCGGAGTTCGCCGACGAGACCTATTCGGACCATTACGGGAACTGCGTGGCGGTGCTGAACAAGGGCGGTTCACCGAGGGTGATGCTGGCCGGGCATGCCGACGAGATCGCATTGGTGATCAGCTACATCGACGACAACGGCTTCCTTTATGTCCGGCGCATGGGTGGCGTGGATCCGGTGGTGTCGAAGGCCCAGCGCGTCCATATCCATACGGCGGACGGACCGGTTCTCGGGGTCATTGGAAACGTGGCCCCGCACCTGACCAAGTCCGACGGCGACAAGAAGTACCCCAAGATTGAGGAGCTGTTCATCGACATTGGGGTGGGCTCAAAAAAAGAGGCGGAGAAGGTGGTGCGCATCGGGAATCCGGTGACGTTGGTGGATCAGTTTGAATTGTTGAGAGGGGACTTGGCGGTGGCGCGGGCTTTCGACAACCGGATCGGGACCTTTGCGGTGGCCGAGGCGTTGCGGCTTCTGAACGAGAATGGGAAGGGGTTGAAGGCTGAGGTATGCGCGGTTTCGAACATCATGGAGGAGATCGGGCTGTTGGGCGCCCGCCAGATCGCCTACACCCTCAAGCCGGATGTCGCTGTCGTGGTGGATGTGACGCACGCGACCGACTATCCGACGGTGAGCAAGACGTTGCATGGCGATGTGCGGGTGGGTGAAGGCCCGACGCTCACCCATGGCGGCGCCAATCACATCGAAGTGGTGCGCCGGTTGGAAAAGGTGGCCAAGGACCTGGACATCCCCATCCAGCACGAGGCCCAGTCGGGAACCTCCGGAACCGACACGGACGCGATCTTCTGGACCCGGGGAGGGATTCCCAGCGCGTTGATCTCCTTGCCCAACCGCTACATGCATTCGCCGGTCGAACTGGTCAGTCTCAAGGATTTACGGCGGATTCCCGAACTCATGGCCGGTTTTGCCCGCAGTCTGAAGAAGGGCGAGGAATTCAAAGTCCGCATCTGACGGCCTGAGGAAACCAGGCAACGCGCGGTCGTGGAGAGGGAGTCGGCCTCAACCCTCGCGATGGCTTGCATGGGAGGGTTTATGGGTAGGAACGATGTCCAAAAATTGGACACGCATCGGGACCATGAGCCGGGGAGCGAGGAATGCAGCGAGCGGCCCTCACCCCGGCCCTCTCCCGGAGGGAGAGGGAGAATATATCCCGCGGGTTTCGAAGGGTTGAGCCGAGCGTTGGCTGGAACGAGTCGAGACGGCTCGGACGGCTGGAGTTCCGTCATGTCGCCGTGCGGGATCTGCGGCTCCCTCTCCCTCCGGGAGAGGGCTGGGGTGAGGGGGCCCGTTTCAACCCTCGCAATGGCTTGCATTGGAAGGTTTATGGGTAGCCGGGATTACAGGGGAGGGTGGTTGCCGACGACGGCTTCGTGGCCAGCAGCTCCCTGGAAGAGCCAGAAGATCCCGATGGCGATGGCGGCCAATGAGGAGGTGGTCATGAGCCCTCGCAGCCAGCCGACGCCCGCCCGCCCGGCGCGTTGAGAGGCAAACCCGACCAACGCGGTGAAAGACACCATCGCAGCGACGGTTCCCAGTCCATAAGAGGCCAGGTACAGGACGGCGTCGGTGGTGCTGAGGGCGAGGGCAGGAAGGACGCCGAGCAGATGGGAGCCGCCCGCCAGGCCATGGAGCGTGCCAACCGCAAGAGCCGCATGGCCGTGTCGGTGTGGGGTGCTGGCGGCAGGGTGGTGGGCATCCACCGGCCCGTGGACGTGCACATGAACGTGTTGATGGCCGTCATGTTCGTGGACATGGGCATGCACTCGCTGGGTGAGGGTCTTTTTCAAACCCCAGATCCCGATCCCGACCAGCACCACGCCCACGAGTCGCTCCGACCATCCTGAGAGTTGCTGGGCTTCGAAGGGGGCCACCTCGCGCAAGGCGATGGCCACCAGCGCGATGATTCCGGCGCCACCCGCATGACCCAGTGCCCAGTTCAGCCCACCGCGCCAGGCCGCGGCCCGATCCGTCACCGCCAAGGGCGCCACAGCGGCCAGATGATCCGGGCCGGTGACGACGTGATGAAGTCCTGCGATGAATCCGGCGAGTGGGGCGAGCATGGGCGCGAGGGCTGCAAACCGCTCAGGGACGCTAGTGAGGGATGCCCGACGGCGTCCATTGGTTTTCCGTGGGGTGTCACTCCTCCACAGAGGTTCGTTCCGAGAGCCAGACCATGTCGCGGTTGCCGGGGGACGGCACCACGAGTTGAAGGAGCTTGTTTTGCCACGGCGGCCGGGTGCGGGGATCGACCCATTTGTGAATCTCGACATGGCCATCCGCGAAGCTGAGGCCACCGGCGCCGTTGTGCGTGCTCGCGGGGTAGTCGATGATGTGAATCCGCTGGGGAGGCAGCCCGTCATTCATGGCCACAGCGACGTCGCCGAAATTGAGGCTGTCGGGGTGTTCATCAATGAACACGAAGGCTCGGGAGTGACCCAGGGGTTGGATGTCCGAGAGCTTCTTGAAGACGCGGTAGTTTTTCTTGGTGAGGTAATTGAGCCAGTCGTTCCGTGAATTCATGGCCTGGCTGAGGGACAGGCTGCGGACCCGGGAATGTCGGCGACCGGCAATCGTGACGTAGCTCTTGTCGGCGGGGCATTTGTAGATGCCCGGGGACTGCGTGTAGGGAGCGAGCTTGGCGTAGTTCGGATCAGTGAGTCCCTGGATGTTGGTGTTGTGTTTGTTGGCGCCGTTGTAGTCCAGCACGCCTCGGACCCAGCCGGAGCCATCCGCTGTGAGGTCGTTCCACACGAGTTGATCTCCGTTGTCGTCGGCATACATCAGCCAACCGAGGGTGAGTTGTTTCTGGTTGCTCATGCAGAGCACGCCGTGGGCCTTCATCTTTGCTTTGGCCAGGGCCGGCAGGAGCATGCTGGCCAGGATGGCGATGATCGCGATGACGACCAGCAGTTCGATCAGGGTGAAGGCGCGTCGCCGAAAGAAGAGGGATGGGGCGCAAGGCAATTGCATGGTCGCGAGGGCTGGTTGGAGACTCGGAGTCCAGGGTTGTCGGGGTGGGGCGGCTGGGAAGGGTCAGACGCGCTTTTGACATCCGGCGGCAGGGCAAAGCAGGGCCCAGGGCGATGATATGGGCAATGTGGATGGCATGATGCGACGGTAGAAGTGCTTCTACCCCGGTGGATTCGTGGCAGCAATAACACAGTCCCAGGTTTTCACCCGGGGGCCCATCTCCGTGTTGTCGGAGGACACGGCCCTCTTTTCGACAGGATGAACACGATGAACAGGATGAAATGCCGTTCCAGCGTCCGGCTTGACCCTGCATCGGCGTTCAGCAAGCCTCCTCAAGTCCCCGCACGTATCAACGATTCCTCAGCCTGGGCCAACCGCCCGGAGGGTCGCGGTGGTGGGGGATGACCGAAACCCGAAATCCGACCGATCGCAACCGCCCCGCACGTGGGGATGATCACGAGAGCCAAGTCCATGAACCGTTCCCATCTTCAACGTCGGCGGCGTTCGGGGTTCACCCTGATCGAACTGCTGGTCGTCATCGCCATCATCGCCATCCTGGCCAGCATGCTGCTGCCAGCCCTGAGCAAGGCGAAGTCCAAGGCGCACCAGATCAAGTGCGTGAACAACACCAAGACCATCACCCTGGCGACGTTCATGTACCTCTCGGACTTCGACAAACCCGTGCCTTACAACGGCATAGCCACCGCTACCATGGACAACGCCCTCTGGGTCAACGTGCTGGCAACCAACTACGGCGCCATCAACGAGGCGCGCATCTGTCCGGCGGCGCCCCCGGCGGCGAGCAAGAACAAGCGGCGCCATACGAGCAGCGGCTCGGTGAACCAGACCTGGCTGTGGACCAGTTCCAAGGGCATCGATTACCAGGGCAGTTATGTCTTCAACGGATGGTTCTATGGGGACGACGATCCCTACTTCAGCACGGCGGAACACAAGCCGAAGAAGTTCAAGAGCGACGTCGATTGCCCCACGCCGTCGACCAGCCCGGTGATTTCGGACGGCAACTGGATCGACACCTGGCCCCAGCCGAACGATCCGCCGGCACGCAACCTGTTCACCGGTGATGACTTTCAGGGCGCCATGGCACGCCTGACGCTTCCCCGGCATGGCGGAGCGAGTTGGCCGAAGAACGGTATCTTCAATCCCAAGGGCGAACTCCCGGGTGCCATCAACCATGGCTTCGTGGACGGCCATGCCGAGTTGGTGAAGCTCGAACGTTTGTGGCGTTTGGACTGGCACAAGAACTGGGTGCCGCCGGCAAAGCGGCCGGGCAAGTGAGAGGAGTGCGTGACGAAGGGATGTCGCTGCAGGTGATACGCGGCTCCCTCTCCCTCCGGGAGAGGGTTGGGGTGAGGGAGCTCGTTTCAACCCTTGCGATCGCTGGCATGGGAGGTTTCATGGAGAGCCCCCTGTTCTAAAATGATCTGCTCACGGGCCTTGAACCTGGAGGGACTCCGGGGGGGGCGGGACGCCCGCCGCCACGGCAGGCCCGGAGGGCCGAAAGAACGGAAGCCCATGGCGTGAGCCATGGGTGAGGTGTTGCATCGGATTTCAAGCCCCGGAGGGGCGATCAGAATCGGCCGCGTTGGGGTCGGTATTGGGGGGAAAGCAGGATGTTCTGCCCGCCTTGGTTCTCTGATCGCCCCTCCGGGGCTTTGGTTTTTCTTGGGGGCCGTGTCCCCACGGCTCACGCCGTGGGCTAGGGTCTTGCCGCCCCGTCCGGGGCTGCGGATGAACGGTTCATAGGAAGCGCCCTGTTCGAAACCGACTTACTCACGGACCATGAACCGGGGATTCCGGGGGGCGAGACGCCCCCCTCTACGGCTGGCGAGACGCCCGCCGCTACGGACGCACGGTTCAAGGAGAGCGGCCACGATTCACGAATTGTGCATTGCGACCATGAAACGAGGCGCGAGGAGTGGAGCGGGCGGCCCACACCCCAGCCCACAACCGGGGGGGGGGGGGGGAGATTCCCCGCGGGGTTCGGGGGGGGAGGGCGGGCGGGGGCGGGGGCGAGGCGCGACGGCGCGGAAGGACGGGGTGGAGGGGTGTTG
>CAUJJW010000214.1 GCA_963205105.1 Verrucomicrobiota bacterium
ATCCATGGCCTGCTCGTACAAACCAATGGAACCCACAACCCGCACCGCCGACCACCCCGCCGGCTGCGAGACCAATTCCATCACGTTCCCCAGCAAGTACGGAACCCCCAGCAATACCGCCATCCACAGCACACTCACTCCCACCGCCTGCCGGTCGTCGGTCACCCAACTCGATACCCACATGCCCACCGCCAGGGACATCCACAACCCCAGCAGAACCACCAGCAGAACCCTCCAGAACTCTCCGTACGTCACGCCCCCCAGAAACACCGACAAGGCCACCACCGGAAAAACCGCCAGGACCGCCTGGAAAGGCACCAGCGCCAATGCCACCAACTTGCCCGCCACCACGTCCCAACCGGTGAGATCCGTCAGGAACAGAAACCCAAGTGTGCCCTCACGCCGCTCACGGCTGAGGCAGTCTGCGGTGAGAACCACACCCGAGATCAACGCCATCCCGAGCAAGGCCACCGTCAGCGCCACGAACAGTCCGCGCCCCGTGGCCGCCAACGCCCCTGGCAAGGTCGAGTTCAGCAGGAACATCCCGCCCAGCAAGGTCGCACCCGTCGCACTCAGGAAACGCAGTTGGAAGGTGGAGCGCCGACGCGCGGCCACCTGGAGCTCCCGCAGGACGATCGGCAAAAACGTCACGGCGCTTTGGAAGGATTCAACATGACGGCCAGGGCATGCCCCAGCCCCACCGCCACCAGGCAGAGCACCAGCGACAACACGGTGTTCGCTGTCGCCCGCAGCCATTGCCCTTCCTGCATCAGTTGCAGCGTCTGCAGGCTGAAGGACGAAAAGGTCGTGTACCCGCCGCAGATCCCCAGCATGAAGAACTGTCGCAGCATCAGCGGCGCCACCCATCGCCCCTCAGGCCCGGTCAGGCTGGCGAACAAACCGATCAAAAAGGACCCCGTCACATTCACCACCAGCGTTCCCCACGGAAACGTGTGCCCCGCCTGGGACCCAACCCAGCCCGCCAACCACCAGCGCGCCAACCCTCCGAGGCCGCTGCCCAAAAAGATCACCAACGCACTCATGCGGGCCACCCGCCGGACCACGGGGTTGTCACACTCCAGCTCACCCCGGAAACATGCCCCGCCCCGGGCGCCCACTGCCAGCCCGGCCTGGGCGGATGTGGCCGCGTCTCGTCCAGCAGGCGCAAGGCAGGCTGTGGCCCTTGAGCAACCACCACCCGGCTCGACGCCCAATGACGCCGGGCTCGCACGTCCCCGGCTTCAGCGCTCCTCAAGCCGGAAGAATCGAAACCCCTCTGAAATCCCGGTGACCTCCGCCGAGCCCTGGCTTCCCTCAAGCACCACCGTCAGCCCCGAATCCTGCCAGGGACCGGCGGGATTCGGAGACGCCTGCACCCGATAGGTCCTGCCCGCCGTCGCCACCCACACCAAACGCAACGCCCCTGTCGAAAGCCGAGTGATGCCGGTGATGCGATAGCCCGATTCCGGACCCGGAAGCGTGACAACGAAGAGATCGCTCGTCTGGTTGTAGTCCCCGGCCACCCAATCGTCCGAATAGCTGCGAAAAACGAGCGTCCGCCCGTCCGCCGAGAGCACCGGCGACACCGTCAACGAATGGCCGCCCAAATGCACCATCGTGTTCGCGTCGATATCCTTCACAAAAATCCCCGTCAGACCGTTGTCGTCTCCGTCGATGAGATTGGAGGCCGCGCTGGCGAAGATTACCCATCGACCGTCCGGTGTGATCAAGGGCGGGTCGCACGGCCCGTCCCCGGGCGTCCCGTCGGAAGCCGCACTCACAACCCGATCCAGCCCCGTGGCCCGATCCAAGACGCGCACCTGAAACGCGCCGTCCGCCGAGGTCCCGCTCGTCCGATACGCTACCCGCGCGGCACCGTCGGCGAGTGCGGCTCCGGTGACCGGACCGAAGAGGCGAGTCGTGGTCTCCGACTCGAACTCGTGCAAGTACAGGTCCCACTCCGCCGCCACAGTCGCGGCAAGCAACGTCGCCGCGTAACGACCGTCCGCGGTGAACGTCGCCACCGGTGTCGGTCCCGGGACGTTTGAACCGAGGGAAACCAACCCCGTCGTCGCGATCCGCTTCAAGGCCCCGTCCATTAGTCGCCGCGCGTATACGCTTCGCCCCGAACCCAGTGGCGGCGACACCAACCCCGCGCTTCCGGACTCGAACAGCAGCCATCGGCTCTCGGGATCGAACACCGGCTGGCCCGAAGGCCGGTCCGTCGGCATCGCGCCATTGACCGTCACCGACGCCAGCGTCACCTGGTGGCTCATACGGTCGAATAGGTACACCTGAGGCTGGTTGCCGGCATGGTTCGTCACAAGCCCGGCACTCGCGGACACGAAGGCCACCCACCGGCCATCGGGAGATATCGCCGGCGACGAAGCCGCCCCGGATACGAAGCCACCGTCGGGATGGCGATTCACCAACACGGTCGTGCCCTCCATCAGGTCCCGTAGGAACACGTCTTCCAACCGATTCGTGTCGCCGGGCACCAGATTCTCCGCCGAACTCGAGAACGCCACGAAACGTCCGTCGCGACTGATCACCGCACTCGACGACGAGAACGCGGGGCCGGTTCCGTCCGCCCCCACGCTGACCCACTCGATCGTTCCCGTCGTCCGATCCGCGCGATACACGTCCCGAACGAATGACCGGTGCCCATCCGCCAACCCGTCCGCCAACGAAAGAAATGCAATGTACCGCCCGTCTCCACTCACTCCCCTCGGACCCAGGATCACGTCGCCGAAGGCGGTCGTCGACATGCGAGCCGGCGACGCCGCCGAGATCAGGCTCAGCGCGTCCGAATCCCAGTCGTAGAGAAACACGTCCCAACTCCGGTTGAGATCGTCCGCTACGAAACCGTCGCTGGCGCTCTGAAAGACCATGCGCTTCCCGTCATCGGAGAACGACACCGACGGATAGTCGGACGCGTCCAGCGGCGCACCGTGGTTCGTTCTCGACACTCGCCGCACCTCTCCGGTGGCCCGATTTCGAACCACGACCTGCGAGGTCGTGGAATTCGCAGCGTCGTTGGTGCTACCTCCCAGGAAAGCCACGAATTGCCCGTCCCGACTCGCGCCCAGCAACGCCCCGATCGGCGACTCCGTCACGTCACCCATCGCGTTCCTCACCCACCCACCACTCGAGACGCGGATTTGATCCCCGCTCGCCTCGTCCCAGGCGTAAACGACCGGACCCGACCAAATCGAGCTGTTCGGCAGGAGGTCCTGAACCTCAAAAAGTACCGTCCGACCGTCCGCGGAAATCGTGGGTGAAAAGAATTCAACCGATGCTGTGTCGAGTGCGGCTCGCAAGTCGCCGGTCAACAACCGGTATTCGCCGGTGTCGAGATCCACACGATAGACACCCGTGGGCACCACGTTCGTCGAACTCGAGGCGAGCAGCAGCGCAACGTATCGCCCGTCCGCACTCATGGCGTATGCGGGCACCGTCAACCTTGGCCTTGGAGACGCAACCACCGTTCCGAAGACGTCCACCATCCGGTTCGTCGTAGCCGGCGAACGCAAAAAATAGAGCTCGTTGGTCAGACTTTGGCCTCCGGCCGGAACCGGAGGAGTCAGGTTGAGGGCGGCGCTCCGAAACACCACCGTCGCACCATCGTCGGAAACCTGCCCGTCATAGGACGCTCCCACCGCGCGCCCCGCAATCAGGGTCGTCGGCGATGGCGCGCTGATCCGTTGTGTCGTTCCGTTTGCAAGATCGCGCAGAAAGACGTCGGAAACCTGGTTGTTGTCCCGAGCCGCCAGATCGTTGGCTTCGCTCTCGAAGACCACGAAACGACCATCCGGCGTCATCCGGGCGCCCGAGGAATCCATCGAACCACTCACCCCGTTCGTGTTGGCACTTACCAGGAACGTCGCGCCGGATTCCCAATCCCGTACGAAGACGTCGGCGGCCTCGTTTTCGTCCCCAGCCACGAGGTCCGTTGCGTCGCTGACGAACAACACCCGGCGTCCATCACGGGAGATGCCGGCCAACTCGCTCGCACCGTTGGCACTCGTCCCGTTCGTGTTCACGCTGACCAAGCGCGTCGCTCCAGTCACGACCTCGCGCACGAACACGTCCACCACACTCCGGTTCATGTCGTTGGTCACCAGGTTGTCCGCACCGCTTTGGAAGGCCACCCAGCGACCGTCGCCGCTGATGACCGGAAGCAAGGAGTCGCCGGCCGCAGTCACCGAAGCTCGGCCGGAGCGTGTCACCAATTCCACCGGAAGATCCGAGGCCAGGAGGCTTGCCGTGCCGCAAAGCAAAACCAATGCGTCTCGTGCGCATTTACCAATGCGTTGCCAGGAATCGATCAGTGCCGACGACGGCGAACGAGATTTCATAGGGAGTGGATACCTGCCCCTACCCCTGGCTGAGATCGGCGGCAATCGGAAAAACCCATACGAATCTCGTGGTTCAGCGCCGCGTGCGGACCGTGTGTGAGGTTGCGCCGACCCGTGCCGTGCTTGAGCGCGTCATTGACATGAACCTGTTTCGTTGGCAACCACTCATTCATCCACAAACAGGAGTCCGGGAATCATGATCGGTCATGACCATCAACAACAACCCCGCAGGTCCCCGGGCTTCACGCGCGTCGAAGCACTCACCCTCGGTCTGGCGATCGCCATCCTCGCCTGCCTCCAAGTCCCCCTGCGCGGCGACGCACGCCGGGTATCGCGAGCTTCTCTCTGCGTCGCGGGCATGCGCCAACTCCAGCTCGGTTGGACCCTGTACGCGGCGGATCACGAAGGCCGCATCGTTTCCACCAGCGAAGGTGCGTTCCCTCAACCGTCGGGCCCGGATTGGTCCGCCAACACGTGGCTGGATTTCACCAGCAATCCGAACAATTTCGACCCGGCCCGATTCCCGGGAAGTAGTCCCCTCCGGCCGTACGCCGGTTCGGATCCGTTGACCTACCGCTGTCCGTCCGATCCGGCGAGAGTGCGGGCCCAGCTCCCTGGCTCGACCCAGTTCGCTCCCGTCCCCCGCACAAGAAGCCGATCGCTGAATGGCTGGGTCGGCGGCCCGGGCTGGGTGGGTAGCATTCCCTGGCGCTATGTCACGTCCGTCGATCAGCTTACCGATCCCGGACCGGCGGACACGCTGACGTTCGCCGACGAACGGGAGGACAGCATGAACGACGGGGCGCTGCTGATCGACATGAGGGGGTATCCCGGTCTGCACCAACCAGCAGACCCCGGTTTCAACACCATCGTCGACTATCCGGCCTACTGGCACCGCGGAGGTGCAGCAGTGGCTTTCGCCGACGGGCACGTGAACATCCGGAAGTGGAGCGACCCGCGCACCACGCCACGACCGCGTCCGGGATCCCTGATACCCCTCAACGTGCCTTCGCCGAACAACCTCGACGTCACATGGCTTCAGGCGCACAGCCCGCGCGTCGCGCCTTAGCCGACGATTCGCTTGAAATCGACAGGTTTTACGCCGAAACGCCAAAGAAATGCGGAACGTCGCTGATCTGGTTGCGTCTCACAGCCACGAAACCAGGCGGAGACTAAGCATCCTCCCATTTGTCATTGGAACTGGAGGCTCTGCATGAACCGTAGCTCCGTGGCGGCGGGCGTCTCGCCTGCCGTGGAGCCGGGCATCGTGCCCGGCGGATGCGGCGTGGAGGTTGGTTCGAACAACGGACAAATTCTTCCCGGGGGGCGGGACGCCCCCCTCTACGGCAGGCGAGACGCCTACCGCTACCACACAGGCGTCCCCGCTCTGCCCGATTCAGGGAAACAGCTGCGGCCACGCTTCCACCACCGACGTCCAGGTGTCGCGGGTCACGAGAATGTACCGGCGTTCAAACTCCTCGCGGTGGTTCGCCAGCATGGGCTCGGATTCCGGGGGCGCCCCGGGCCGACCCAACACCAGCGCCACCAAACGACCGCTTTCCAGCGCCGTTCGCACGCCCTCCCGGCCTCCCAGCAGTCTCAGGTCCGGAAGGAACAACGCCAACCGCGGCCCGTCCGCATCCTGCCAGAACCTGGTCTCCGCCAGGTCGGCGGGAACCCCCACCAGACTGATCCAAAGGTTGGCCTCGGGCTTCGCCGCCCGGATGCGGTCCCAGGCGCCCTTCTCGGTGAGGAAACTCAACGGCGTGGTGGCCCCCGGCGGAATCGGAACCAACGTCGGATCTCGCCGCGCCTCCTCACGCAGCGCCGGTTGGACTACTCCCAACAACCGCGCTCCCGAAGGGCCCATGCCTCGTTCCACCCCGCGCACGGACGCTTCCTCCACCGCCAGGAGTTCCGGATCCGCCCCCGCCTGCTGAGCGAATGGATTGCCGATCACCAGCACAACGGCTTTCGGAACCGAACGCACCGCCGCCTCGGTCAACTGCGCCAGCACCATTTCACGCCGCGCCAGCGCCTGCCGCTGTTCGGGCGGCGAACACCCCACGAGGAGCAGCACTCCGAGAAAGGAACATGCGCGAACCATACCGGCGCTCATGGGAAGGAACGTTGTCCAAAAATGGACACGCATTGGGACCATGAACCGGGGAGCGAGGAATGCAGCGAGCGGCCCTCACCCCGGCCCTCTCCCGGAGGGAGAGGGAGAATATTTCCCGCGGGTTTCGAAGGGTTGAGCCAGGCGTTCGCCGGAACGAGTCGCGACGGCTCGGAAGGACGGAGTACAGGCATGTCGCCGTGCGGGATATGCGGCTCCCTC
>CAUJJW010000215.1 GCA_963205105.1 Verrucomicrobiota bacterium
GCACACGGAACACGTGGATTTTGGTTCCCTCAGGGTTAGGTCCCGAAGTCAGCGCCGCGTGAAGAGCGAGCTGCGATGACGAGACGGTGGCCGGTCCGGGGTCGGTTGTGAGGGGCGACGCGTCGGCATTGGATGCAGTGAGTTGCGGGCGGGACTGGGACCTGACCCGGATGGCGTCAGGGTTGGACATGGCTTCGAGAAGCGAGTCGAGCTCGGCATCGGCTCCTTCCCGCAGGGTGCTGGAGGCGAGGGCTCGCCGGTTGCGGAGTTCGCGTGGTCGAAGACTGGTCATCGCCATGCCGGTGGGGGTGTTGGTGGCTCCCGGCCACTGGACTTCCACACGATAATAACGGGACTGGGATTCGGCGGTGTCGGTGTCCTGGAGGGCCAGGGGTTCGCCGGTGCCGGCAATGGCCACCATCCCGGGCACCGGCGTCCAGGGCGGCGCATCGGGACGCGTGGGATCGAGGTCGGGTCGGCTCAGCAGGGTGTAGCGGCGACCGGCCGAGCCGAACAGAGTGAGGGTGATGGGAGGAGCGTTCGACACCGACAGCCGCAGCGCCGAGGCGGCATCGGTTGGGTTCGTCTCAGCGATCCATTCCTGAAAGGTCGTCTGACGGTCCTCGTCGGGGTCGAGTTTCCCGACTTCCGGATCGGCTGCGTCCAACCCGTATTGGCGGTACCAAAGGTCCGGCACACCGTCGCCGTTGGAGTCGGTGGTGGCGGGGTCGTACTCGAACGCGCCCATGTCAAACCCCGCCTTGCCGTCCAGGTCGCCGTCGATGGGACGGGGGCGTCCGTCGAGATCGTCGGAGAGCAGCTGGGAGAAGTCCTCGCCGGTGTCGATGCAGGGTGAATCGGACCGGAGTCGGAAGTCTCCGGCATCCGGATGGAGGAAGGAGGGGGCATTGGTGGTGTTGCCGGGGAGTAGGGCGGGGGTGGGGCCGGTGCAGGACGTGAGCAGGGTCGACCCCTGGAAATCGGAGCCGGCGAGGGCGGTGTTGAAATACACGATGGAATTCCGATTGGTGCCCTCGTAGGTGCCGCCCCCGGCGTCGGCGGCGTTTCCGGTGACGGTGCACTGATAGAGCATGCCCTGGAACGCGCCGCCGCCGTGTTGAGTCGCACGGTTGCCGGTGAGCAGGCAGTTGAAGAACAGGTCCCGGTAACCACCCCCACCGAACACCGCGGTATTCCCGCGGACGACGCAGTTGCGGAGGGTGGCGCGTTCGGAGGCGCCGCCGAAGTAAGCGGTGTTGTTGGCGAGGGTGCAGTGTTGCAGTTCACCGCCGTCCGCGCCGCCGCCGGCCACGGAGGCTTCGTTCCCGGTCAGCGTGCAATCTTCGAGCGTGCTGAAGGACGAGCCACCGCCATGGGTGGCCAGATTTCCGAGGAGTTGGCAGTCGGCGAGCGTGCTGTCGGTGGCTCCACCGCCGTCGCGGCGGGCCTCGTTGCCTTCGAGTCGGCAGCGGACGAGCGATGCCGCGTAAGCGCCGCCGCCCGAATAGGCGACGTTGTTGGTGAGCACACAATCGCGCAGCTGGCTTCCGTTGGCGCCACCTCCGTAGCCATCGCCATCGGTGACGTTGCGTTCGAGCCGGCAGAAATCGAGGGTGCCAAAGTAGGCACCGGCGCCGAGGGATGCCGAGTTGGCGATCAATGCGCAGCGGGTGAGGGTGCTGCGGGTGGCGCCTCCTCCGGAGTTCGAGGCGGAATTGGCCTCCAGGACGCAATCTTCCAGAACGCTCTCGTAAGCCCCGCCGCCGCCATCCAGGGCCCGATTGCGGAGGATGGTGCAGTTCACCAGGCTGCCGCGATACACACCGCCCCCGAACTGGCGCGCGAGGTTGCCGGTGACCACGCAGTTGGTGACGCGGCCGACGGCCAAACCCGACAGTCCTGCGCCTCGCTGCTCGCGCGGGGGCGCGCCGAGGGTGCGGGTGTGGCCGTTGGTCAGGGTGAAGCCGCTGAGAATGGCCTCACGACCGACAAAAGCGCAGCGGACCGCGGTATCGCCCACGGGACCGGCGCCGACGATCAGGGTGACCTCCGGTCCGTGCACACTTTGAACGAGGACCGGCTTGGTGATTGCGACGCGGTTGACGAGCACATCCCCCGGTTGGGAGGCCCCCCCGCGGTTGTAAATGCCGTTGGTCACCAGAATCAGGCTGCCGGGAACTGTGGCGGCGTCGATGGCCGCCTGAATGGTCGGCGCGGCGGTTTGCCAGGATGAAAATGGCGGAGTGGGGCGCTGGGTGGCCAGTGAAACATAATGAACCGGCTGTTCCACGATCCGGAGGGTGACACTCGTGCGGACGCCTTCGGGAAACGTGTCGTTGAACGCGGTCAAGGTAACCACGTACTCCCCGGGAGCACTCCACGCATGTCGCACCAGCGGCTGGTTGCGCACCACGGTGCCATCGCCAAAGTCCCACTCGCTGCTGGTCGTCCGTCCCGCAATGTCCGCCCGCCACAGTCCGGCATGACCCACGGCGATGGTGGTTCCGGGAGGTCGGAACTGAACGTCGAGGTCACCGGTGGTCTGGCCGGCGATGAACTGGTCGGCACCCATGCTGGACAGTGGTTGCCAGGGGTCGCCGTCCAGGTCGGTCGGCAACGCAGGGGTGGCGGTGTCGGCTGCCAGACAGGGGGAATCTGCGGAGACATGGGAAAGCGAGGCCAGTTGCGGATCGCCGGTGAGGTTGCCTGAACCCGACTCGGGAAGCGGGGTGGTGCAGGATTGGAGAATGGTGCAGCCGTCATGGTTGGGACCGAAGATGGCGTCGTTGAAATACACGATCGAGTGGTTGATGGAACTGAGGTAAGCGCCGCCGCCGGTTCCTGCGGAATTCCCCGTGACCGTGCAGTGGTGGAGACTTCCGCCCGCGGTTCCACCACCGAGGTCCGCGGTGTTCCCGGTGACCACGCATCCGAACAGGTTCGCCACAAAGGTCCCGCCTCCGCGTTCGGCCGAATTGTTCTCCACCCGGCACTTCTGCAACGTGGTCTGTGACACGCCGCCTCCCCATTGTCCCGCGACGTTCCCGGTCACCTGACATTCGGTCATCGAGCCACCCATGGCGCCTCCGCCGATATTGGCGCTGTTTTGGGAGACCGTGGTGAGCGACAGCCGGGAAAGGTACGCGCCTCCTCCGTTCTCGCCGGAGTTGCGCGTCACCTGGGACTCGCTGACTGTGGCCAGGCAAACCCCGCCTCCATAGCGGGCCTTGTTGTTGACGACCTGGCACTGCGCCAGTTCCGCACGGAACGAGCCCCCGCCCATGTGATGGGCCGCGTTGTTGGTGAGCACGCATTTCACGAGCTTCGCCTGCGAGTCGCACCAGGCCCCGCCACCGCTTTGGTCCCAGTCGTACAGCCCGTTGGTCCGCGTGTGGCCGTCACGCAACGTAAACCCGGCGAGGACCGCATCCCGCCCGAGGTAGGCGCACCGGACCGCGCCATCCCCGTTGCCATTGGACGAGCTGGTCGTACCAGGCGGGCCTGTTCGTGGTGACCCTTCGATAATGGTCACTTCGGGGCCGGCCACGCTTTGCACCACCACGCCCGCCGGAATGGCCAGCCGGTTCAGCACCAGTCCCTGGATGAGCCGCCCGCCCGTGTTGTACACGCCGTTCGTCACGAGAACCGTGTCCCCGGTTTCCGCGGCGTCCGCCGCGTCCTGGAGCACGCGCGCGGCGGTTTCCCAGGTCGAAAAGGGTGGTGTCGGGTTGGGGCTCTCCGACCAGACAAACAAAGTCGCGGCGCGCGCACTCCACCCGAGGACGGCGCTGAGCCAGGCGATCAGCAGGCCCAGTCGAAGCGTGGATGGCGACGTCTGGGGCGCGTCAGGGCAGGGCTTGCTGGTGGTTCGAAGCCGCAGTTGGAGCGTGGGGGCCGAAGGGGAGCTTTGCCTGGGCAGCAACTCGGCGTGGGCTGGGGAACCGGGGTTGCTGGAAACGTCTGAACCGCCACGTGCCGAGGCACACGATCGCAGGGAAATCTTCATCATGGGGCATGCCCGTCTCTCAGGGAGAAGCGTTGCCGGGCATTGGGGCCGAAACGTGCGTGAGGGCCGCAACGGTGTCGAATGAAACCTGTCGGGTCAGGGGGGACGGGGAGCATCCCTGACTCGCCGATATGCCAGTTGGGATGGGCTGGCGTCGCGGAGCGACGTTTCAAGGTAGCCAGGCGTTTCAACGCCTGGATGGATGGGGGAGAGGAGGTTCCGTCGCGGAGCGACGGTTGAACCCGGTGCATGGAGCGCAGCCAGACCCACGAGGAGGCGCGGATTCAAGCGTCGCTCCGCGACGCTGCCGCGGCAGGAACCGTGCATCCGGGCCTTAAAAGGCCCGGCTACCTTCATTCGTCGCTACGCGACGGCCAAACTCCAGGCCCCTCCGGGGCTCGCGGTGAGCTGGCCGGTCCATCGTTTGGCGTCTCGCGATCCGCACGCAGCCCTGTCCTGAGCGCGAATGGCAGGTTTCGGGCATCGCCATCGGAAGTTCCTGCGGATTAATCTCCCACTGCCAGCCATCCTGAAATCATGCATTGCGACCTGTGCTGCCGAACTCCATGACCACCATGATTCGACTCGTGCCCAAGGTGTTCTTCAACACCATGGCGGAAGGCCTGGACCTTTTTGTGAGCGGCCTTGGATGCAAGGTCATGTACCAGGATGGATCCCTGGCCGTGGTGGAACGGGAAGGGGTCAAAGCCTACGTCGTCGAGAGTCCGGAGTACGCGGCCAAGGATCGTCCGGAACTGGCGATCGAGACGTCCTGCATTGAGGCGCTGTATCAGGAGATCTCGTCGCGTCGACCGGACCTGCTTCACCCGAACCTGCCGCGGGTGACCCAAAGACCCTGGGGCGCGCTGGAGTTCTCGCTGCTCGACAAGACCCACGTCTGCATCGTCTTCCGTCAGTGGCCCAAGGAACCGCCCTCCTTGAGCCGATAGTGGCCGATGATTCGGTACTTCAGGAGGATGTCCTCTTCTTCCGCGCCGCGACCGATGTTGTGGATGATGCGGGGGATACGTCCTGTTTGTTTGTCCGAGACAATGCCGATGTGCAGGATTCCTCCGCCCAGGTTCCAGGCGACAATGTCACCGGGCCGATAAGAGTCCGGCAGTCGCAGCTTCTCGTGCATGACGATGTGGTGGCGCTCGAAGTAGCGCATCAGGTTGGGCACCCGCCGGTGATCGATGTTCTTGTCCGGCGCCTTGAGTCCCCACTTGGGAGGGTATTCGGGGAAATTCCGCCGCATGTCTTCGTGGACCTCTTTTTGCAGGTCCAGGCCCACCTGACGAAGCGCTCGGACGACAACGTCGCTGCACACCCCCGTGGAGCGGGGAACGTCACCGCCGGGATACGAGAGCGACACATAACCGGGGTCGTACGTTTTCGTCACCCCGATCTGCTGACGGGCAGCCGCGGCAATACGTTGGCCGACGTCGGCGGGTTGTGCGCCGCGAATCGGGAAGACAAGTGTGAGGACTCCGAGGAGAGCAATGAGTCGTTTCATGATTTGCGATTCACCCAACGCGAAATCGACCTCATCTGAATCATTGGCTCAGGAGGGCGGGCAACAGGACGCGAGCCATGATGGCGTTCACCGGCGACTCGACGTTATAGGCACCGCCCGTGAAGACCACGACGAGTTCGAGCGACGGAACGATGTACACTTTCTGCCCGCCATTCCCGGACAACATCACCGTTTCCACCCGATGCGTGCCTGTTTCGGTTTGGACCCCGTACCAGCGATGCCAGATCCCGAGGCCATAGTCGCTGTCGTCCACGCGCGATTGCTTGGCGACTGTGGCCTCGATCCATGACTTCGAAATCACCTGGCGGCCATGCCAGGCCCCGCGCTGCTGGATCAGCAGACCCAGCTTGAGCATGTCCCGCGGACGGAGATAAATCTGGCCGAACTCATCGCGTTGGCTGCGATCGAGCACGAACTTCCAGCGCCACTGGTCGGGCGAGATCCCCAGCGGATCCAAGAGCACTTCCTGGGCGAATTCGCCGAGGCGCTTCCCCGCAGCCAACTCCGTGACTCGTCCAGCCGTGGGAATCCCGAACGAGCAGTAGCGTCCGATCGTCCCTGGGTCCGCGAGCACCGGCAGGTCCACGAAGGACTTGGCCCAGTCACCACTGTCGTAGAGTTTGACTTCATTACCGGGCGACGCGGCATCGTGGTCGTCACAGGCCAAGCCGGACTGGTGGCTCAGCAAGTCGGTCAGCGTGATGCGATGCTTGCGGGGATCCGGATGGGCGATGGCGGGGTAGCCAAGTCGGGCGATAACCGGCTCGTCGGCACGCAGCAACCCGCGATCCACTGCGGCGCCAGCGAGCAACGCGATGACGCTTTTCGTGAGTGAACGCATCGGGTGCGGCCGGTCGCGGTCATAACCGTAGAAGTACTCCTCCAACACCAGAGCGCCCTTGTGGTGGACGGCGACGGCGTGAACATCCGGATAGGTGCCGTCGAGCACCCCGTTGACGATTCGTTCCGCCACCGCACAGGCCAGTGTCCCCGGCCCCATCGCGCCGACGCGGATCCCGTCGGTCAGGGCGGGCGGTTGCTGGCAGCGAAAGGGCTGCGGTCGACCGTCCGGTCCCAGCGGTCGCGGCAGCAGAAGCCTGCGTACGTCCGGGTCGATAGCCGTGGAGACCCGCGGGAACGTGTCACCTCGCTCCTTGAAGCCCGTGATGCGCCCTGCAGCGTCACGCAGAAAGGGGATGGGATCGTTGCTGGCATTGGTGAACGTGTCCTGGGCGGCCACGCGCAGCGGGTACTTGCCCTCACCGATGACGGCGACCAAGCGTTCGCCGTCCGCCATCAGGACCAGACGACCACCGTCGCGGTAGCGGTAGACCCCTTCGAACTCCGACAAGTCACGCGGCAGCGATTTCGAATCGGCGCCGGTAGGTGTCTGGGCATGGCCCAGGGCGGAAGCGAAGAGGATGAGAAGGATTGCCCCGAGCCATTGTCGGATACCCTGCATGCCGGAGCCTTGGAGCAAGAGATTCCATCCACAACTCGCAAATGGTGCACCCCTGGTGCTTTCGCGTCCCGAAACCTTCGATTGCCCGGCTACGGGTAGAAGAACTGCAAGGTGCCGTCCTCCGTCTCTGTCGCGATGTCGTAGCCGACCAGCGTTTTCACCAGGCCGCTATTGTTCAAAGTATGCACCGAGCCATCGCTCAGCACGACCACTCCGGCGTTTGCTCCATGACAGGCGCCTTGCCGCCAGTTGGCAGAACGTGCGCCGGTGTTCGCGGAATTCAGGACGAAACAATGGATGTTGTCCGGCAGTCCGGTGAAGTCGAAGCCGTTCATGCTTCGGTCGGTGGCCAGGAACACGCGAGGTCGTTTCTCGTCTCCTTCGAGACAAAGGGCGTAGCTGGCATTGGTCAGTGAGATTCGGGCGAAGTTGGTTGCCGCCACGCGACGCACGTCGCTGGGGCAGAGCAGAATGCGGGTCGTCGCCAGTTCATTGGAAATGATGGAGAACTGGAGGCTGACGGTGGCGTTGTCCGTCCCGTTCGGCATTCCACCCCCACGGGACTGTTCGATTCTCCATGGAAATTTGCCGTCGTTCCCATCCGCCCAGAGTCGGAGCGCGAGGCCGATCTGCTTGAGATGGTTGGAGCAGGCCGTCCGCTGGGCTTGGCGCTTCGCCCGACCCAGCGCTGGCAGCAGCATGCTGGCAAGGATCGCGATGATCGCGATGACCACCAGCAGTTCGATGAGCGTAAAGCCTCGGACACCAGGTAGCCGAAGCACCCGGCATCCGAGGCGCAAATGAGTCCGTTGCATCAGGGTGTCAGCGATGCTGAGACGCGAAAGAACCGTCGTGCATCCACCACGGTGTTGGTGGTGATGACTGGCGAGTCGAAGGCAACTTGCGATGTTCCGCCACCATCGTTGGATAGTGCTTCCACGCCTGGGGAGGCATGGATCTTGTAGTACAGGCCGCGAACCGCGTCGAAGCGGACTTCGAATTGACCGTCTTCAAGCCGGCGACCTGCCAGTTGGATCGGGGCGTTGGCGACCGAGCCATCGAAGAATCGTTGCGACAGGGCCCAGGCTCTCTGCCCGACTTCCGCGCCGACTCGACGGCCCATAAAGTCATCGGCGGGAGGGTGAATACCACCCCAGATGCGGGACAGGCCCACCTGATCCGCGGCGTCATAATAGGAGGCCCATTGCAGAGTCACGGGCGCGGATGGGCCGGCTTCGTTCACGAGTTTGTCGAGTTCATAGGTGCCCAGACCGTGCGGAAACCACTTCGAGCCGGTAAATGCGGTCATGATTTCTGCGGCAGAACGGCTGAAGGTGCTGTGGCCCGAGATGTATCCGGGGAAACCCGGGGTGACGAAGGTTTTCTTCTGGTAGGTCATCCAGTCTTCGGCGTGCACCCAACGGACGCCGCTGGTTTGTTCGCTCGGGACTTCGGGCTGACCGGGCCACGAGAGCACGGCGATCTTACCAAGGGTCAAGCCTACGTGGCGGCCGGAGGCGAGGGTGTTTTCGGTGACCAGTTCGATGAGGTCGGGGACCAGGGGAAGGCCGTCCGGATGGTACGACGGGAGATGGGTGTCGCTGGATTGGCCTCGGCCACCGCAGTACCGAATGGCGCTGAGAGGACGCCACGCATTGTAGTATCGCTTGACGCTCCAGGCCGCGCACCCGGCGTCGTGAAGCGCCGCGTTGAGCGCGAAGTACAGTTTAACGTCCCATTCCAGGCGATCGACTTCCGGCCCGGTTCCAGCCACACGCTTGAGAGGCATGTCGTCCGAAACATGGTTGGCGATGGTGTTCCAGTGTCCCGGCGGAGTTTCGGACGAAGGGCCATCGGCCCAGAATTCCGTGAGGGTGCGGGTGAAATCGCCCCGAAACACGACATTCGAGGCGTAGGGTTGTCCGGTGACGGGATTGACCGTGTACCCGTGGCCATCATTGGCGCCGAGTGTGTTGTTGCCGACCGTCGCCGGTGAAATATCGATCTTCACCCCATCATCCACCGTGAGTTGGCTGCTCGCCCGGATGACTTCGACCAGGTTCTGTTTGAACTCCGTGTCGGTGGAGGTGCCGAGAAACGGTGGCGGTCCTGGATCGATCCATGGCTTGTCCGGGTCGAGTCGTCCGAGGGAGAAGGGGCGGACCCACAACCATTGCGCACCCAGATACCCTTGCAGGGGGTTTTGCGGGAAACCGTTCTGGTCGATGGAGTTCGCGACAATCATTCTCTGCCAAATGTTCACATCCACGATGGTGTGATTGGTGCCATCGTCGATGCCGTGGAGGAACGGGTTCATCGGTGGGTTGAGGAAGACGTAGCGGCGGGGATGCCCCACGGGATAGTCCGGGTACGCCACCGGGGGATTCGCCGCCGGGAACGCCGTGCCTGCGCTTTGGCGGGATCCATCCTCCAAGAACCAGGCGGAGACAGCGTCGAAGATCCGGTTGCCGACGCCCGCTGGCGTTGATGCATCGCGCGAGGTGTTGCTGATGTCGTATCCCAACGCCGCCATGAAGGCCTCGTTCGCGGGCGCTTGGTTTGTCGCCGTGCGGGAGTAGGCATGCCGCTCTTGCATGATCCGGTACATGGCATAGCTCATGGCTTCCCTCCGGGCCGCCGCCACGTCGGGGGAGGTGTGCTTGGCCCGGTAGACGAAGCCGACGGCGTTCGTGTCATATGCCGCCCAGGCGTCGTACATGCAGACCGAGAATGTGAACAGGTTCCTCGCCTGACCGGGAGGATGAGGAGTGTCCATCCGAATCCCTTCCAGCGCCCGTTCATTCCAATTGCGGGCAATCGAGTAGTCGGGGTTCGGGACATACCAATGGATGGTGGCCGCCTCGCCGAGCGGGGCCGCTGCCAGGGCAAACCATGTGATCACTACTTGCAGGATGCGTTTGGGGCGAGTTCCTGGGGGCTGTGGGTTGGAAGGCAAGCTCATGAAGTGGGGATTCTGATGGCTCATGTAGGTCCCTCGCTTCCCTTCATCGGGGCATGCGCAACGACGCGGCTTTCGCGGTGTATCCAACGGATCGCGGGTGGGCATCCGAGGTTGGGCAGCGCTTGGGCACGCCGATGGACAAGCTTAATGTGGTCAAAGCGGGGTTAATCGGGTGCATAAGAAAGGTGAAAAGAACGCCTTCGACCAATGGGTTGGGGCGACTTGGCTTATCCCTGGGGCGAATGGCTGGTTTTCCGGGGTCAAGTGCAGTCACGCCTGGAGAATGGCGTGACTGAGGCCGATCGAGAGGAGACTTCGAAATGGATCCCGCAATCGGGATGCCTTGTTCCCGTATCCGGACGCTCCGGCGATCGCATCCCGCCACCCCACACGACGAACCGCCGTCTGGGCGCGACGTCGATGCGCCGGCCAGGGTGTGGCATTCAACGTGCTATTGGGCTTCGTTGGGCCGACGCCGAGGCCTCAACGTCGCCCAGCCTTCGATCGCATGATGAACGACCTCAAGTTCGCCTTTCGCCAACTCGTGAAGAAACCGGGCTTCACTGCCTTGGCCGTTCTCACGCTCTCGCTCGGCATCGGCGCGACCACGACCGTGTTCAGCCTGGTTCAGGGAGTGCTCCAGACACCGCC
>CAUJJW010000216.1 GCA_963205105.1 Verrucomicrobiota bacterium
TGCGACACCCTCTCCCCCCGGGAGAGGGTCGGGGTGAGGGAGCCCGGTTCAATCCCCGCGATGGCTTGCTTGAGCAGGTTCATGGGTAGGGTGGCGCCTTGGCGGGTTCGTGGCGGAACGCCTGGTGAATGTCGATACGACATTGAACTGCGGCCAGAAAACCGTCGACCCCCTTGGACCAGAAGTCCCAGGCCGGGCTTTCTGTCGGCCAGCCGGAAAATACCTCAGGCAGTGCGCTTTCGGGGAGTCGCGTGGCGAGGGATGGCAACAGATCGCGGAAGGTCCAATCGGCCCCTGGGCGTTGGGTCTCAAGCTTCAGAAACCCGAGGATCGTGCGGGTGAAGGGCGCGCTCCAGGCGTGGTCGCATCGGGCCAGGAGCGGGGTGAGAAACGGTCGCAGGAAAGGGGTGTCAGGCTGGCTGAGCAGGGAACCGACTCGGGCCTCCCGCTGCGCCGGGGGAAGCGACGCCAGAAGGGGCGGGAGAAAGGGAGCACGTTGCTCGGCAACGGCCGAAGCGAACAACGCATCGGCCCATTCCGGGTGACCTTGGAGGATGGCACCACGCGTCCAGCCTTCGAGCAGTTCTTTGGCCCATTCGTTGCCCTGAGACGCGGTGACGATGTCGGCGGGAGATGCCTGCCAACGTTGGGTCCAGTGGTCCAAGGGCAGGATTTCCAGCATTTGGATGAGCCAGCCGGCTTTTTCGCCGAAGCCCGGAAGCGGTTTGGCCTCGATGCCGTCGCGTTGCATCGGCTTGTCGCAGGCCGCGGGAAGAATGACTTCGAGTCGGGCAGGCAGGGCCTGGCGCAAGCCGAGCAGGCCGCCCGGCGTTCCGGGAACCCAGGTGAGCAGGGGATTCACCCGTTCACGCATGCGGCCCGCCCATCGGGACTCAGGCAATCGCGCGAGCATTCGGACGGCCGTGCGGCGGACCTCCTTGCGACGGTCGTCGAGAGCGGATTCCAGGAACGGCTCGTCATTCGAGGAAAGGCCGGTCTCGAAGGTGGCGATCCACCGGGCGCGATCGTCGGGGGATTCCTGATTCCAGGTTGAGGCAAGGAGTTCCCGGGCGCGATCGGGTTGGGTTTGTCGGGTGTACTGAAGGAAGTGGAGACGGCTTTCGGGCGTGCCGGTTTCCCAATTCGAAACATCGGGAGTGGCCGGGCCCAGCACCCAGGAACCGTGTGGGTGGCGCTGAGCCAGCCAAACGCCGCGTTGGCCAAGGACCGGGGTGATGCTTTGGCGCAGTTCGGGTTTCTGAGCGCCCAGGGTCAGGAGAGCGGGCAACACGTCGGGGTGAACGATGCGACCGGTGGCGGCGGCGAGTTGCAGCCATTCCGGGAGCAGCTGGGGTGCGTCACCGCCGAGCAGGCTTTGCAGCATGGCGTGGGCGGAAAGAGTGACCCGCGCCAGGTGCTCGGCGGGGGCGGGAGCAGGAGGAGGACTTGGGTCGCGGGCGGGAAGGCGGCCGATCTGCTCGTGGAGTCCGGCGAGAGCGGCTTGGGAGAGCAGGTGATGCTCGGGAGAAATCCGGGGGACTTGCGTCAGAAGGAGGTCGAGTGCAGGGGCGTTGTCCGGTGAGGATCGCGAGGGTGGTCCGCCGGCTCCGGGGGTTTGGGCGTCCGATCGTTCGACTCCCCGCAAGGCGAGTTGGGTGAGTTCATCCAGCCTCATACGGGCAAGAACCTTTCGTCCGCCCAGACGCCGATGGGAGTGAGGGCCTCGCCATTCCATTCGCCGGCAAGCGAAACCGGATGCCCGCCGGAGATGGCCCAGAGCATCCAGGCCTTGTCGTCCGACAGATCGAGAGGCAGCACGTGTTGGGAGGCATCGCGGATCCGCCAACCATCGCCCAGCGGGACAGGCACAACCGAGGCGAGCGCAAACGGAACGCAGTCCAGCCACGGATTGGCGGTCCATGCCTCGGCGGCGAATCGAAGGGCGTCGGCGATGGATGCGTGCGGAAGCGAGAGGGGCGCGACTTCAGGGGAACCGAATCGATGCTTCTCCAATGCACGCAGCGGCCAGGCGCCGGGATAGAAGGCAAATTCGGCGTCGAGGGTGGTGCCGGGAACGAGACGGATTTCGAGGGGTTGATGGGGGCCGGCGCTGTAACTCAGGCAGAGCGCGGGTCGTTGGGATTGTCTGCCAAACAACCAGGTCCGCTGGGTGCGGATACGATCCTCGGTTTCGATCCGTTGGCCGACCACGAGCCAGCGGTCGCGAAGGCCCGGTTGGGCGAGGACTTCATCCTGGTGCGTGGGAAAGCCCAAGGTGGCGCGCAGATCGGCCTGGGTGGCGGCTGGGAGTGATGCCATGCGCGACCAGCCTTCGCGGGCGAGATGCAGGAGGGAAATCTGGCGGAGCAGACGGGAAGGCCAACCTTCGCCGGTCGTGGTGATGCCATCCAAGTCCCGGACCCGGCGTGCGAGGCCAGGCACCTGGGCGTCCACGAGGCGGGCCGCGGGTTGTTCCCAGAAACTGGCCGGTTTACCGGGCAACGTGGCGAACCCGGTCCGGACCAGGTCGCGCAGCCACAAATCGAGTTCGTCCAGGCCGGCGCTGACCCGGGCGTCGCGCGAGGCGGCGCGACGGGCCGCGGCGGCTTGGGTGGCAACGTTGTCGGGTTCGTCGTTCGAAAGTGGACGCGGCGGTGAGGATGATTTCTGGGCGTCCTTGGCGAGGCGTTTCGCCAGCCACTCGGAGGTCCATGGGGGAGGCGTGGTTTCGGTGAAGGCGCCGGGCTGTTGGGTGAGGATGAGGAAGAGCCCAAGGCCATGTTTGCAGGGAAATTTGCGACTGGGGCACGAGCACTTGAAGGCCGGTTCGGAAAGATCGATCGAGGTTTGGTACGGGGATTTGCCGCTGCCTTGAAGCGTGCCCCAGGCGCAAGCCCCATCGGTTCCGAGCGAGAGCCAGTGGCGCGGGGCGGCGAGGTCGCGGCCAGACTTGGCAGAACTCGCATCGGGGGCGAGGGCGAGCACTTGGTCCGCGGTCCAGGGCATGGGAATGGGGTGGACCATGCGGGAAATCCGATGCGCCGTGAAGCACGGGATCGAGCGCGTCGAATTCCAGGCCTTGCGGTGGATTACAAAAGGAATATATTCGCCCCCATGCTGACCCAAGATCGACCCCGGGCAGGGCATGGCGTGGATGCGGTAACCGGACACCACAACCCTCGGATGGCCCTCGCGTGGGATGCTGGGGCCGCGGCATTCGGTAAACGCATACCAGATGCGTGGGCGCGATGCGTGGCGTGCATTCTCCTCGCGGTGGGCCTGGGAGGTGGGCCTGCGTTGGTGGCGGCCACGGGGCCTGGGTCGGTGGATCCTTCGTTTCGAGCCGGGTTCGCTCTCGGCGCGGAGGAGACGGTGGGAAGCGTCGTGGGTGATTCGGAAGGACGCTGGGTGGTTGCGAAGGGCAATCAGGTGATACGGTTGCTGGCGGACGGTCGGGTCGACACCGACTTTTCCACGGCAGCGGAAGGTGATGATGAAATTTCGGCGGTGGCGGTGGTACCCGATGGTCGGATTTATGTGGGCGGAACGTTCACAAAATTTGCCGGCCGGCATTCGCCCGCACTGGCGAGGCTCCAGGCCAACGGCGTCCTGGATGAAACGTTCGCACCCGTTGACCTCGTGCAGCTATCGGGTCGACCCGGTGTGCTGCAATCCTTGAGCGCCCAACCGGATGGGCGATTGATTGTGAGTGGGGCGTTTATCAACTGGAACGGGCAGCGTGCGGCATCGGTGGTTCGGTTGGGAACCGATGGCCTCATGGAGCGCGATTTTTCGGAGAATCTCCGACCGATCTTCGGTGGGTCGATGTTCATCAGCGTGACGATGACGAACGTGAACGGAACCTGGGTGTCGGTGACCAACGTGACGATGAACTACGATAAGCTCTCCAAGAGTGGGTCGATCTCCACCACTGCGTTGCGTGCCGATGGCCGAGTTCTTGCCGGGGGCATTGTGTATGCCGAGTTGGAACCGGATGGGCGTCCCATCGGGATTCTGGAGGCCGAGTCGGGTGCGGTTTGGATTCCTCTGCCGAATGCGGAGGTGGTGGTGGTCGAAATGAGTCCCAGCTCCTTTCAGGTTCATGAGATCCGGGTGCGGCGACTTCGATCCGGTTCGTCGTGGACGATCCTTGGGGAGGCGGTGCATGCCTGCGATGGACGGGTGAGCGCTCTGGCGGTGCAGGGCGACGGCTCGCTGCTCCTGGGTGGGTCGTTCACCATGCTGGGGGGACAACGCCATGAGGGCTTGGCGCGACTGAAGCCGGATGGGTCGGTGGACACCAGCTTTGTGGCGAGGCTGGAGCTGAACGATGGCAGCGTCTGGGAACGGCCCATTTGGTTGGCCGACTCGGTCGGAGTGAAGGGGATTCTGTTGCAACCCGATGGAGGGATGCTGGTTCACGGAACTTTCGTCCGCGCTGACGGCGAGCCGGTGCCCGGCTTGGTTCGACTGCGGGGCGGAAACCGCGCTGCTGCGCCGCCCGAGTTGGGGGCCGGCGTCACGGAGCTTCCAGCGAAGGAAGGTCAATCGATACGGACGGGATTCTCCGTGGCGAGCGCGACACCGGTGCGGGCGGGCTGGTATCGCAATGGGCTCCCTGTTCCGGGAGCGAATCAACCCGTGTTGAACTTCGATCCCATCCGGCTCGGGATGAGCGGCACCTACCAGCTTCGGGTGACCAATGACGCCGGTTCCGTGCAGAGCCCGCCGGTGCACGTTCAGGTGGACTTGGGGCCGACACATCCGGGTTCGCTGGACGGCACGTTTCGTGCCGCCCGAGTGGGATTGCCGCTAGGGAGCCCGGGTCTTTTCATTTGGCTGAACGGAATCGTCCCAGCGGAGACCGGGCTTTATGCCTTTGGCGCGTTCACCGCCTACGACGGTCACGCCACCCGGAATGTGGCGCGTATCCAGCAAGACGGTCGGGTGGATACGGAGTTCGTCATGCTGCGGGGCGATGCGCGCCAGCAGTCCATGGTCGCGGTGCATGAGTGGGTGCCCCGGGGTGATGGTCGGTTCATCGCCCTGGTGGAGTTTCCTTTTGAAGTATGGTCGGCAGAAGGCACCAAGTATGCACTGATCTCGGTTCTGTCGGATGGATCGGTGGATGCGAGCTTCACGACGCCCACCCGTCCCTTCTGGGGCACGTTCAGCCGAGGACCGGTCACCAGCCTCCCTGACGGGAGGTTGCTCGTGGGGGCGCCGCTGGGGGAAGGCCCCACCTCCGAGGAGGTGCGGTTGGCACGCCTGATGCCGGATGGTTCTTTGGATTCGACGTTTCAGAGGCTGGTGCATCCCAAGAAGTTCGTCCGCAGCATCACCCTCCTTCCCGACGGTCGAATCCTCGTGGTCTGGGTCGGAAGTTTGGATGTGCCTGGAGTCGAGGTGCTACGTCTGATGCCGGATGGCACCGAGGATCCTACATTTCAAATGACCACGACAGGCTGGCGAGATGTGCGTGGACTTGTGCTGGATTCCGCTGGGCGCATCGTGATCGCCCCACAGGTTCTCACAGGTTTCGAGGTGCCCGCGCTGACGCGATTCCTTCCGGACGGATCGAGGGACCCTTCCTTCCGATTTGAGTTGGGAGACCCTTGGCCCAGGAGGCTTCAAGTGCTCTCGATGGGACTGCAATCCGACGATCGCATGGTCTTGCTGGTGGCCGCCTATGAAACCGTCCTGCAAAGTTTTCCCGGTTTCATTCGGATCGAACCCGATGGTTCGTTGGATCCAAGATTTTCCTTCGAGGCGACGCATCAGTTGTCGGATTTTCGGATGCGTATGATTTTCGTCGGGGCGGACGACCGGATCACCCTGGGGACGGACGGCGAAGGACGCCTGGCCCGGATCAACGCGCATGACGAACGTCGGCTGGAATCGCCGCGGTGGTTGGGGGATCGGTTTGAGGCGATGCTTCGGACCCGGCCGGGCCGGCGCTACATTGTGGAAAGCTCCGGCCTCGTGACGGGGGGAGACTGGATGGAGGCGGGTGTGGTGGAGGGGGATGGTGGGGTGAAGCACTTCCGCGACGTGGGAAATGACCGACGTTACTACCGCATGCGACTGGAGGATCGATGAGTCGGCAACGGTTCCTTGACTCTTCTAGCTCACCAGTGTAATCCAATGGGCCATTCCCCGAGCTCTCCGTGCCTGGTGGTGGGTGGCGGTGTGTTGCCCGGGATTCTTCCAAAGCAGCCGCGAACATGAAAACACGACCTCCGAGTGGGTTCACCCTGATAGAGTTGCTGGTGGTCATCGCGATCATTGGCATTCTGGCGAGCATGCTCCTGCCGGCGCTGAGTGGGGCGAAGGAACGGGCGCACGAGACCACCTGCATCAACAACTTCCGACAGATGGGGATTGGAATGCGGGTGTACATGGACGATCACCAGTCGCGATTTCCTGCGGCGTATGTGGAGAAGCGAAACACGGTGGATCAGACCCTGATACGCCGGTACGACACCCGGTACACGATTGGCGGAGGGATGCAGAAACTGTCGGAGCATGCCCAACTCACCTACCCGCCCCCGGAGATTCGGCCGCTGTACCCCTATGTGCCGGCGCAAGTCACCTTTCAGTGTCCTCGTGACAAGGGGGTTCCCTGGCAGAGCTGTGCGGACTGCCCGAACATGCCGGACACGAAGTGGGAGGAATTGGGGTGCAGCTACAACTACAACGCGGGTGAGTTCACCCGACTGACGGATCAAGCGACGAAGGTCCAGCAGATGGATGCGGCGGATGGCATGGCGGGCAAGGAGGAGAGTTGGGCGCCGGAGCCATCGAAGTACATCGCCCTGTACGAGCCGCCAGCCCGGCCTTGGGGGTGTCCGAGTCAGGCAGCGGTGTGGGTTCAGTGGCATCGGGCCCGCGGCCAGACCGCCTTCTACGATCCCTTGCCGGCGCCGCAGCAGTTCGTTTCCCCGATTCTTTTTGTGGATGGGCACGTGAAGATCCACAATTTCAGCCGGGCGCTGACCGGAGAACCGCAATATCCCTACGAACCGACGAAGGATTGGATCTGGTACCGCCCTGCCGACCATGTCAGCGCCAACCGATAGTCCGGAAGTGATCGAGAAGAAGATCGGTACCCGATTCCTGGGTCAGTTCGCAACGACCCTTGCCGCGCCGTTGGGTGTTGACGGTAGGGGAGGCCCAGCCCTCACCGAGACCATGGAGCGTTGTGTGAGCGCCGAGTGTGTGGTGTGCGGCATGCAGGTTTCGGGTGTGGATCTGATGGCATCGGCGTTGGCGACGGACCACGGGGAAGGCCTGACGGACAAGCAGCGGCGGCTCCGGCTGGGCTATTGTGCGCGCAAGACCTGCCAGTCGGATTTCTACACGGTGCGGTTTCTCCCGGTGCCCGGGCTCGACTGGAATGCGGTCTGGGGTCGTGTCGAGGCGGAACTCTCAGGGAACACGGTGGTTCGGGTGAATCGGACATCC
The DNA here is from genome assembly GCA_963205105.1 of Verrucomicrobiota bacterium. GTDB lineage: Bacteria > Verrucomicrobiota > Verrucomicrobiia > Limisphaerales > CAIMTB01 > CAIMTB01. The sequence goes on from CAUJJW010000216.1 coordinate 7,465, forward strand.
CTGGCGGTTCAGTTGGTGCAGTTGATTCAGCCGGTCGTGCGCCAGGTGTGTCGGCCGCTTCCATTGGCGGTGCTTGGAGCGGTGGCGGTTTTGATGTGGGTACGGTCGGGGGGGCGTATTCCCGGCATCTCACCGCCGGCGCGGGTGTTCATCGTTCCGACGGCAACCCCGACGGCTCAACCTCCAAGGATTCCGTAAACCGTGGATTCCCGAATACTGCTGCGGCATGGGTGGATGATCGTGGTGGCCTTGCTGGGAGTGATGGCGGTGATTCGTCGGCAAGCGGGAGTTGATGGCTGGGATCCGAGGCGTGGTGAGGAAAGCCGCGGATGGGCTGGGGAGGCGATGGCCGGCGGCGGCGAGGTGGTCTTTGAAGGCGTGGCGCTGCATCCCGGACGCCGGAGGGACGAGATTCAAACCATGGATCATCCCGTGTTTGCGAGTGAAGCCCCGAACACGGCAGCGCTTTCCGACAGTGACCTGGTGGTGGGGGTGAAGCGTGGAGGCGAGGCGCGGGCCTATCCGCTGTGGGCCCTGGCGCGACGGGAAATCGTCAACGACCGGATCGGAGCCGAACCCGTTTGTGTGACCTACTGTCCTCTATCGGGGTCGGTGGTGGTGTTTCTGGCGCGGTTGGGCGGGGAGGACTTGGTTTTTGGCAACGCGGGGGCTTTGTACGAATGCAACCTGGTGCTCTATGACCGTGGTTCGGGGAGCCTGTGGTACCAGCTCCGGGGGATGGCGATTCACGGCTCTCGTGCCGGTGAACATCTGTCGAAGATTCCGGCGGAGCTGGTGACTTGGGGGGACTGGAGACGTCGGCATCCGGAGGGTCGGGTGTTGGTGGGGGACGAACGGACGGGGCGGATGTTTCGGATGGCGGAGGGGGGCGCCGCGGAAGGGTTGGATGCGCCGTTAGCACCGGCGGCTCCGGTGAGCCGGATGGACTCTCGGCTGCCCACCATGGAGCGGGTGCTGGGCATGGAATTGGAGGGGAAGGCGGTGTGTTGGCCGGTGAAGGACTTGGAGGGACTGGCCGATGGGCGCCATGCGATCCAGGGGAAGTTGCTGTTCCAAAACGGTCTCCGCACCTCGCATGAACTGGAGATTCCGGGGGGCGGGAAGCCCGCCGCCACGGAGGCGCGGGTCATCGAGGCAAGCGAGCTTTGGCTTGAAAAACATCAGGACCGTGGTGTGCGGATGGTGATGGGTGACGGTACGGAGCTTCCGTTGATTCCGGCCTACTGGTTCGCCTGGCAGGCGGCGTTTCCCGCGGGGCAGGTGGGGGCGGTGGCGAACCGTCGGTGAAGGAGCTGGTTTGGGGGTTGTTCCTGTTCTGACGGGTGATAGGGTCCGCGAATCACCCAGCCGGATAACCGCGTCCGAAAACCCACATTAGCCTTCGAAATACGAGGACACTTGAATGAGCCAACGCCCTGACCTGACCAAGAACGCTGCTGCTGCGGAAGAGTCCTCCACGAAGGGTGTCGGACCGGTGCGCCCGAAATTTCCCGGCATGCGGGTGACCTGCAATGGCAACCAACTGGTGGCGCAATGGGTGGAGGCCAGGATCACCGAGGGGGGGGTCTTTTACCCGATCACGCCCTCGACCGAAGGCGGGGAGCTTTACCAGCAGTCCTATGCCCAGGGTGAGTTGAACGTCTGGGGGCAGTCCAAGGTGGCAGCGGAGGCGGAAGGTGAGCACGCGGCGCAGGGCGGCGCGACGGCGTTCTCGGTGACCGGCCGGCGGACGGTGAACTTCACCTCGGGCCAGGGCATCGTTTACGCGATGGAGCAGTATTATCATGCCCCGGGAAAGTTCTCGACGATGGTGTTGGAGGTGGGGGCCCGCGCGCTGACGAAGCACGCGCTGAACGTGCATTGCGGCCACGACGACTTTTACGCGGCTCTGGACACGGGATGGACGATGCTGATGGCGCGCGATGCGCAGCAGGCGGCGGACCAGGCGGTGATCCTGCGGTACGTCAACGAGCTGAGCCTGAATCCCGGCATGAACATCCAGGACGGCATGCTGACCACGCATTCCGAGCGGATGTATTTCGCCCCGGAAGCGGAGTTGTTGCGGGAGTTTCTGGGCGCACCGGACGACGTGATCGAGTGTCCGACCCCGGCGCAGCGGGAGTTGTTTGGGCCGACCCGCCGGCGGTTGCCGCAGATGATGGATCCGAGGAATCCCATTCTGCTGGGGCCGGTTCAGAACCAGGAACACCACATGAACGGCGTGGTGGCGCGCCGGAACAATTTCAATGAACCGATCCTGGGTTTTCTCGAAGAGGCGTATGCGAGGTTTGGGCAACTCACGGGACGCCACTATGGGCTGGTCTCCGGATATTTGATGGACGACGCGGAGACCGTGTTTGTGTCGCTGGGCTGCGCGTCGGAGAACATTGAGGCGGCGTGTGATTACCTGCGCGAACAACGCAATGCCAAGGTGGGTTGCCTGCACGTGAACGTGATCCGGCCGTTCCCGGAGGCGGCCGTCATCAATGCCCTTCGCGGCAAGAAGCATATCATTGTGCTGGAGCGGACCGATGAAGGTCTGGCCGGCGACAATCCTTTGGCTCGCGATATTCGATCCGCCTTCGGCAAGGCGAATGAAGTGGTGCGTTTCGGCGGCACCCTCCCTGCCTTGAAGCCTGAGGAAACGCCGCGGTTGTTCCGCGGGGCTTACGGCATCGGGTCGCGGGATTTCCGGCCTGAACACGTGCTGGGCGCCTACGAATTCGCGGTGGGCCAGACCCCGCGCAAGGACGGTCGCACGTCAGCCGACGGCGAGACCTATTTCGTACTGGGCGTGGATCATCCCTACCGGGTGATCAGCAAGGACACGCCGTCGCTGCTGCCGGAAGGAGCCATCGCGGTCCGTTTCCACTCGATCGGCGGGTGGGGCATGATCACCACCGGCAAGAATCTGGGGTCGATCATCGGCGACTTCGGCGGGTTCATCTCGGAACGCGATGCGGCGTACGACGCGGAAGGGGTGTTGATCGAAAAGATCAACGTCATGGCCAACCCGAAGTATGGGTCGGAGAAGAAGGGGGCTCCCACCAACTACTTCCTGGTGGTGGCTCCGGAGCGCATCCGGGTGAATTGCGAACTGAACCACGTGGATGTGGTTCTGTGCTGTGATCCCAAGGCCTTCACCCATACCAATCCGCTGGAGGGCCTGAAGCCGGGCGGGTCGCTGGTGTGGGAGTCGAGCGACACGCCCGAGCTGGCCTGGCAACGCATTCCGGCGCAGCACCGCAAATTCGTTCGCGACAACAAGATCCGGGTTTTCATTCTGCCGGGCTTCGACATCGCCCGTGCGGCGACCAACCGGCCGGACCTGCAGCTCCGGATGCAGGGTAATTCATTCCTGGGCGCGTTCTTCCGGGTCAGTCCCTTTCTCAAGCACTACGGCATCACCGAGGAGCAGTTCCATCAGGTCGTGCGCAAGCAGTACGAGAAGAAGTTCGGGCGCTTCGGCGAAGCGGTCGTGGCTTCCAACATGACGGTGATGACTGAGGGTTTCCGCCGCGTGCAGGAGATCCGTTACGGCGAACTCGAAGAGCCGGACCGTTCCTCCATGCGGAACGCGCCTGTGTTGCCCTTGGTGGACGAGCCGTTGCTGCCGACGGCCGGGTGCGGGAAGGCGACGGGTGGCATTCCTCGGCCGGCGGGCCAGACCCGGGCTCCGTTCCAGACCCTGGCCACCTTCGACAAGGAGTTCCGGGCCGGGTTGGGCTATCACCAGCCTGCCGGCGCATTCGCATCGGTGGGTGTGATGGGGGCGGGTTCCGGAGCGACGCAGTCCAAGTATGTCGCTCGCCGGGAAACCCCGGTCTACATCGCCGAAAACTGCACCCAATGCATGGAGTGCATCACCGCCTGTCCCGACACGGCGCTGCCCAACACTGCCCAGGAAATCGGGACGGTGCTGCGCACGGCGGCGATCCACTACGTGCGCGACCCGGCCGAGCGCCGGAAACTTGTCGATGAACTGAAGGGCCTGGAGGAACGCGCGCGCGGACGCATGAACGAAGCGGTGAAGAAGCGGGAGAAAGTGCCGTTCAAGGACATCGTTCGCGACGAGGTGGAGAAGTTGGGCGTGGTTTCATCCGAGGCCCGCAAGCAGTTCACCGGCATTATCGACCAACTGCCGCTCGCCTACTCGAATGTTCCGGCGATCTTCCGGTCACCCGAGCAGAAGACTCCCGGTGGCGGCGGGATCTTCTCGATCTTCGTCAGTGACCTTTGCAAGGGCTGCGGCGAGTGCGTTCAAGTGTGTGGTGATCATGACGCGCTGCGGATGACGCGGGAGACGGAAGAACTGAACGCCGAACTGACCACGGCACAGATCTTCTCCCGAATGTTGCCGGACACGCCGCAGAAGTATCTGGGGCTCTACAACGACACGAATCCGGAGCAATCGCGCGAAGCGGCGCTGAGAAACCATCTGATGGTGCGGCGCAACTACGAGGCGCTTGTCTCCGGCGATGGCGCCTGTGCCGGGTGCGGGGAAAAGAGCATCCTGCGAGCCGCGGCCTCGGTCACCGAAGCGTTGATGCGCCCGGTCTACCATCGGAAGGCGGACCGGCTGCGGGGCAAGGCGGCTCGGCTTGAAGCCGAGGGGTTGGCCCGTTTGGAGGCGTTGCAGACGCGGGACGCGGCCTTGTTCGAGCGCTATCGGCGCCTGTTCGCCCATACCGTCATGGGTTTGGGCGGTGAGAACGACGACGACACCACGGGGCGCATCGCGGCGTACGAAGCGAAGCATGGCCCGATTGATGCCCAACAGGTGGCGAACGGTCTGGCGGCGGTACTGAAGCAGGATGCGTTTGATCACCGCGACTTGCAGGCCACCGACGGTCGGCGGGCCAACGGCATGTCGGTGATGATGATGGGTGCGAGCACGGGATGTAACACCGTGTATGGCTCCACGCCGCCGTCCAATCCGCATCCCTATCCGTGGATGAACTCGCTGTTTCAGGACGGCGCCACCATTTCCTGGCTGATGGCGGAATCGGTGATTCTCAGCCACGCCCGGCGTTCCGTGGTGCCGGAACGATTGGCGGACGCGCTGCTGGAGCGGGAGGGGACGGTTTCCGAGGCGGACGTCTTCACCCTGACCCACCTCGACGACGCGGTGATGACCGAGCAGGAGATTCGCGAACTTCCCAAGGTTTGGGTCGTCGGGGGTGACGGCGCCCTGGGTGACATCGGCTTCCAGAACGTGTCGAAGGTCATTCTCCAGAACCGGCCCAACGTAAAGATCCTGATGCTGGACACGCAGGTGTATTCCAACACCGGCGGCCAGAACTCGGATTCCTCCACGATGCTGGGCGGCTACGACATGAATCAGTTCGGGGTGGCTTCGCAGGGGAAACTGATCGAGAAGAAGAACGTGGCGGAAGCCTTCACGGCGGGACACGGCTCGCCCTTTGTGGCGCAGGTGTCGATGGCCAACGCGGCCAAGCTCTACAAGGCCATGTTCGACGGCCTGGAGTATCGCGGTACCGCGTTCTTCCAGTGCTACACCACCTGTCAGCCGGAGCATGGCGTGGGGGACAACATGTCCGCCGACCAGGCCAAACTGGTACGGGACGGCCGTGGCATGCCGGAGTTTGTGTTCAACCCGCGTCGGGGTGAGACCACGGCGGAGGCGATGGACATCAAGGGCAACCCGACGCTCGACCGCGATTGGTGGCGGACGAAATTCGCGAGCTCCGGCGAGGAATATGACTTCACCGTGGCGCATTGGGCGGTGACGGAAGGCCGCTTCCGGAAGCACGTGAAATCCATCACCGAGGCGGATGCCGCCAAGCTGATGCCGTTTGAGCTTCAGCTGCTGTTCATCACCCAGGACGACGTCATTCATCGTCGGGTGTTTGAGGCCAACCACCGAAGCTTCGTTCCGAACTTTGGCACCTACATCACGACGGAGATCGACGGGAAGTTGAAGTTCTTCTCAGTCAGCCGGCAGATGGTGCTGTTCGGAGTCGAACGTCGGAAAGCGTGGCGCATGCTGCAGAGCAAGGCCGGGGTGGTGAATAAGGATTACCTCGCCCAGAAGGCCCTGCTGGCCAAAGTCGATGCCGGGACCGTTCCTGTCGCCGACGCCAAGACCCGCGCGCGGGAACTGGTGGCTGCGGAACTGGCGGCGCTGGGGTAGATCGGTTGCGAGGAGATTCAAAGCCCAACTCAGGAGGTCCGCCCGCTGCCAACCGCGGTGAGCGTGTCCTGGAGTGCGGCTGCTCTGACGCCGCTCTTCACCCCGTGACCGCGCCTTTTGCCGGGAAGCTCTTCCGCGACGCCTCCACGCTCCATCAGCGGTATCGGCGCCAACTCCGCTGCGCTGCGTTGGCTCTGCCGGCGCACTCCAGGACGCCTCCGCCCTGGGCAAGCCAGCACGTGCCACTGTTGTCCTCGGCTGTTTGAACCCCGGCCGACCCTGGCCGGGGAAGCTTGTGCTAAAGGATGTTCTCGCCGATGACACCAAAATGCGATGCCGCCGTCAGGAGACGCGAATCGTTTGAGAACACCCTCCCACATCCCGATTCCGCGGCGCACGCGAGATGGATGGCATCCGCGGCCCGCACGGCAACGGTCGCAGGCAGGTTGGCGAAGGTTGACGATAGCCGTTGGATGACCGACGGCGACAAGGGGAGCCAACGGAACGCCCCTGCTTCCGAGTCCCGATGGAATTCCGCGAGCAACGTTCGGAGTTCTTTCCCCGCGATGACGCCTTCCCTCAGCTTGCGATGGAACGCCGCTATGGTCTCAGCCTGGCCATGCAGGCAACAGGCAAGTCTGCCGGTTCGGGCGAGAGCCCGCACCTTCTCCCAGCCTGGGTCGCTGGTGTAGAGCCGCACCAGGTAGCTCGTGTCGAAATAGAGCATCAGACACGATCCTCGCGTCCCTCAGATATCATTTGGGTGACGTCGGGTCCGCGGCCGGTCTTCCCGCTATCGTCCAGCGCGCGGAACGCCTTCGACGGCTTCCGGTCGGCGAAATAGGGGGGTTCGGTTCCCTCCGTTTCCGGCACAATCCTGGCAATCGGGCGCCCGTTATCCGTCACCACGATCTGGCCGCAGCGTGAGGCCTCGCGAACCCATTCACCCGTCCTGGCATGCAACTCGCGGATCGTGACCGTCTTCATGTGACACACCGTGACTCGCTGGGCGCTGATGCGTCAAGGCCGTGTCCTGGACTGCGGCGGCCCTGACGCCGCTTTGCCGCCAGTGATCACGTTCTTGCTGGGAAGCTCTTCTGCGGCGCATCCACGCGCCTTAAGCGGTATCGGCGCCAACTCCGCTGCGCTGCGTTGGCTCTGCCGTCGCACTCCAGGACGCCTCCGCCCGGGAGACTCGACCAGGGTGGTTTCCTTCAGGCTCGCCTCAGCGTTGCGAAAGCCAGAGGTCGATGGGGCGGGGGATGCCGCGGGCGTCGAAGGGGAGTTTTACCTTCGCCCCGATGCCGGCGGATTGGTAGGCGGCAAAGAGGACCTCCTGCACGACGCGACCATCCTCGCCCGTGGCTTGCGGGGCTTCCTTGCCGCGAACGCAGCGGGCGAAGTGATGCATCTCCTGCGGGAAGCCATAGTTCCAAAGCTCCTCGAACACCGGCCAGGTCCAGCCCTTGGTGGTGGGCGCCTTTTCGACCGCATAGCCGTAGCCGTACTCGCTGTAGGTCGGGAGAGCGTTGCCCATGTGAAGGTCCGCCACGGTCAGGCCGCCTTCGCCGAACACTTCAATCCGGTCTTCCATGCCGCCGCGTCGTGCCCAGCTGTCCTCGACCACACCCTTGGCGCCGTTCTCGAAGTCGATGATGCAGATGGCTTCGTCGTCGCCCTGGGTTTTGTC
>CAUJJW010000217.1 GCA_963205105.1 Verrucomicrobiota bacterium
CGATGACGACCGTGCGGGGTTGGGCGGCGGGCGTGAAAAAGAGATGTTCACCGCGGGCGGCGGCGGCGACGGCTGAGCCGAGGGCGTCGTTGCGGAGGCGGAAGTTGAGAAACCCGCCGCCGGAGATGGTGACCGACTCGCAGAGATCCTGGACGTTGAGGCGGGCGAGAACGTCGGTGGCCAGCTGGCGCGGGTTCAGTTTCCGTTCCTTGGCCAGGCCCATCAGGGCGGTCGTTTCGTAATCGCCGTGCTGGGGATTGGAGCAGGGGCGCAGCAGAACGCGGCTGAGATCTGCGTCGGGAAGAATCGGGGCGACAGCCTGATGAAGGGCTTTCTGAAGTTGGGCGATGAGCATCGGCGGAAGGGAGAGGGCCGGTGCGCGGGCATGCGCTAGGCCCGGGGGAGGACGGTGGACTACTTGCCTGTGCGGATCGACGCGATGACCTGGTAAATGCTGGCGGCGTCGGGTGCGGTCGCGAGGGCGTTGCGAAAATCGGCGTTGTGCAGATTTTTCGCGATATTGGACAGCGTGTGGAGGTGCTTCTGGAATTGGCCCTGGGGAACGAGGAAGAGGATCACCAGCTTGACCGGTTGATTGTCCAGGGACTCGAACTGCATGCCCTGGCTGGAGCGGCCCAGGACGCCAACGACTTCGGACACGAGATCCGAGACGGCGTGAGGGATGCCGACGCCGAAGCCGATGCCTGTGCTCATCGACTGCTCGCGCTTTTTGACGACGCTGGCGATGTCCTGGCGGTGCTCAGGCGCGATACGCCCCGCAATGACAAGTTGCTGAACGAGTTCGTCGATCGCCTCCCAGCGGTCGGTCGCCCGCATTTCGGGGATGATCTGGGCTGCGCTGAGAATATCCGCCAGGTGCATAAACGGAAACGTGGAGGGATTTCGACGGAGGGAACACCGTGATTCAAGCTGGAACTGGACAAGAAAATCGACGCTCAGGGGACGACGGGCCGCGGCAGGGGTCGAAAGGTGGTCCATTCCAGGCCGGCCGGGGTCATCCGCGCGGTGGTCACGCGGCTGCCAAAATGCGATTCCACCTTGGAAAATGGAGGAACGGTGCCGGGCTCAATCCAGGCCTCCATGCCTGCGACCAAACGGGTGGCTGTCGGGGAAAAGGCGATCCAGGGCACATGCTCCGACAACGCATGAGAGGACCGTGCGAAGGCCGCGAAGAACCGGGCCGCGGTGGGCTTTTCGTCGGCATACGAGAAATACCCGCCGCTGGTTCCCCCGGCACGGAGGGCGCCTTCACGAAGTTGGGGCTGTTGCGCCAGCGCGGGCGGGGGATTGGTCCCCAGGAATCCCGCCAAAGCCCCCAGGTCGGTGGCCATCGCGACGTACCCATGCCGCTGGGCGAAGTGCACTGCGCCGGTGGCACCTTCCAGCCAGGGCATGGGCGGCATCGCGACGGTGGTGACCGGCTGTCCTTGCACCAGTTGCTCCCATCGCTGCGGTGCCGGGCTGTCCGGCGGGAAAAAGGTGGCCAAATAGGTCGGCGATGCGACCCGACGAAAACCCTGCAGCAGTTCCTGAGGCTTCGGTGATCCCACCAGCATCAGGTTCCCGAAGGTCCGGGGAACACCATGGGGCACGCTCGCAGCCATCCAATCGTCGCCAAGCAGTTCGATCACCCCCTTCTGAAAATCGAAATCCGCATCCTCGGTCTTTCCCGCATAGCCGGTGAACAGTTGGAGGACCCCCAGGAATGCCGGGTCGATGTCCCGCACGATTTTCTCCAAAGCGCTCCAGGCACCGGGGCCGGAGAACCGGGCGCGAACGAAACTCTCGGCGTCCGCGGGAATGAAGGCCGGCGGCCCGGATTCCAGAGGGGCCAGGGCCAGGAGCGAGAACAGCCCGGTGCGTGCGGAGGGCGGAACCGCGAGCCGGAAATCGCTGTACCAACCCTCGGGCCCGGACCGGATCGAGAAGGAAGCCTGACGGATCTGGTTCAGACCGACGGCCGCGGCAATGCGCGCCAGCGAGGGACCGTCGTCGGGGCTCGCGAATCCTCCCAGGGCGAGCGGGGTGAGCGAGAGCGATTTCAGGAACGGCGGAACGACGAGGTTGCCGTGAAGCATCACGCCGGCCGGGCTGGCAGGCATCGGTGCCTCGGGGCGGGGCGGTTCCGCCAGACGCAGAAGCACCTGCGCGAGGGCATTGCTGGACGTGGATGCCAGCAGCACGGAGTCGCGGCGGCCCACCCACAACGGGAGCGTGGCGGAGCGCGGTTCACCGCGTGCCGGGGCTTCGTCGATGTCCGGCAGAATGCTTCGAAGCGCTTCGTCCACCGCTTCGGGCGCCAGGGAAAGTTGGAGGAAGTCGATTCCCTGAATGGCCGAGGTCGAGCCAGGGACTTTGGGGTCGCGACGCGCAAGCCATGCCTGAAGCTCGGCGTCGCGTCCGGCGGCTTCCACGACGAGCACCTGCCGCAGTTCCAATGCCTGGCTGCGTGGGCCGGACTCGTCGACCCACGCGATCGTCACCTGGCCTTCCGCAAGGTCGGTGAGCGCCGAGGCTTGGAATCCGGTGAGTCGGGCGAGCGGCTCCCAGAAGAGGCGACGAGCCTCCGTTTCCACATGCGCGCGAAACGGGGCCATGGCCGGGTCGGACCACAGGCGGCCCGGCGACTGTGCCGCCCAGGACGTTCGGGCGGCGCGGGTGTCGGGGACACTGACGAAGGCGACCGTGTGGGTGGGCAGCCACTGTTCGGCCGGTGGCAGGGCGGCGCCGGCCGCGCAGGTGACGACGCCAAGAAAGCAGGCGATCCGGATCATGGAATGGGTTCAGGCGCCTTTCGACGGGGACCGGGACGGTCGCGAAGTGACGCGGCGTAGTGGTTCCAAGCCTCGGGCGTGTTGACGTTGAGCAGTTGGTCGCGGCTTGCCACGCCGACGTGCAAACGGGCGGCCTGGAGTTGGTCCGCGACGGATTGAAGGGAAAAGCGTCCCTCCTGGTGAAGGCGCCAAACCGCTTCCCGAGCGCGCGACCGGATCGCAAAGGGAAATCCAAGCCAGCCTTCCGACTCCGCAAAGACGGCGTCCCGGCGGGCGGTCAGGCGGGAGAGCAGGCGCTTCAGAAGTTCGGCGCGCACACAAGGCATGTCGCAGGAGAGGAACAGCAGGACCTCCGAGGAGGACTGCTGGAGCGCGGTGCAGACACCTCCGAGGGGGCCGCACCGCGGCACGTGATCGCGACGGATCACCCGCACGGACAAGCCCAGAGCCCGGGCGGCGTCCCCGGACCGCTGAAGCAGGGAACGTCCCCCGACACGCAAACGCGCCTTGTCCCGGCCCATGCGACGGCTCAATCCGCCCGCCAACACGACCGCCTCGACGACCGGCGGGCGCACGGTGGCGGCCTGCGCGGTTGGGGTGGAGGTTGTGGGTGGGGCTTGGAGCACGCCGGGGGAACCTTAGGGCACGCCGGACCGGGTGAGAACTCCCTGGAACGAGAAAACAGTTCTCATCCAAGCAAGGTCTGGTTATCCGCCGGACTGGAACTTCGGGTAGCCGGCATGGACGTAGGTGAGGAACCGATGGTCGACGCCCAGTGCAGGGCAGTACTCGGCGCGGGTGGTGGCGTCGACCTGGCGGAGCATGGGCTCGGTCTTGGCGGTGGTCTCCAGGAGCCATTCGCCTTGCGGGTATTCGAGCAACACCCAGGCGTGGGCGACGCCGCGCCAGCGGCCGGCGGTCAGACGGGCGGGGATTCCAAGTTCGGCGAGTTTACGCCAGGCCCAAAGGGCGTGGTCTTCGCAGTCGCCTTTCCGGATCTGTTCGAAGGTCAGCGGGTGCTGCCAGAAATCTTCCTGAAAGAAGAGGGCCTGGTCGGTGAGGCATTCGCAACCCCGCAACCAGTCACAGACCTCTTCGAGGGACATCGCCTTCACCCGGCTGGACCCTTGAAAGTAGTCGGCGAACGACCGGGTGCTGCCGGCACCGAACGCGGGCGGCGCGCAAGGCAGGTGCAATCGGGCCCAGGGATCCGGTGTGACGTTGAAGAACTCGACGAGCCGTTCCAGTCCGGAAGCGTTCTGGACCCAGCATTGGACACGGCGTGACATGGGTGTCGGAGCAACGGTGAGAGGGCCCGCTGCCCTCCATGGCGGTCAGCGGCGGGCCAGGAGGTCTTCGCTGGCAAGCCGGCGGGTGATGAACTGTCGCAGGATCGGGATCTGGGCGCGTTCCAGGAGCGCGAGACCGGTGGAGGCATCCGCGCCCACGACGGGTTCGAGAGCGAACCAGTACATGAGCGGGAGGTTGTGGTCGGCGGCGTCGCCAGCGCGGGCGATCAAGGGTTCCAGGATGGCGCGTCGCTGGTCGACTGGAGTGCGTTGGAGCCCGGCGGCCAGGTAAAGCCGGACCAAGGCGGAGGCATCTTCACGGGCCAGACGTTCGAACCCGGTGCGTGCGGCGGCGGACGGATTGCGGCCTTCACAGAGCAGTTGGATGGACCAGGCGCGCAGGTATTCGTCCCGGTCGTTGAGCAGGGCGAGCAGGGTGGGTTCGTCGGTTCCACCGGTCACGTGCAAGGCCCAGAGAGCGCGGAGCCGGATGCGGGTGGCGGATTCCTTGGCGAGTTGTTGGCGCAACGCCGCATGAACCCCGGAGCCCAGACGCCCCGTCGCCGCCCGTTCCTGAAGGACCCGCCGACTGTGGCGCACGCGGAACTCCTGCGGGGAGGCGAGGTTTTGAACGAGGGCTTCGTCGGAAAGTGACGCGAAGTCGACCCGGGTCACGGGTTGCTGGTTGTAAACGATCTTGTAGATGCGCCCGTTGCTGCGGTCGTGGCCGTCGTCGCGGTTGTGGTGGCACTGATTCTTGTCGTACCAATCGATGACCAGCACCGAGCCGTCCTGGTCGTAGAGTTGGTTCAACGACTGGCTCCAGGTGTCGTTAAAGTTCAGAAAATCGGGGGCGTGCTTGCCGGAATAGCCGGAGCCCTGCCGCACCGGGATGTCCACGTTGAACCGTTGTCCGTGAATGTTCCCGATGAAGATCTGGTTGCGGTAGGTCTCGGGCCAGGAGCCGCCGAGGTAAACCATCAAACCCGCATGCGCATGGCCGCCACCGACGGAGTCGCTGCGGGCGTTCGCGGCGTGGGGTCCCTTGGCGCCCGCCCAGTGGACGTGATCGCCGTGGGTTCGGATATGATCGTAGATGAACGGGTTGATGTGGCGGGGCGCCTCCCTGGCCAGGTGTTTCTGGCAACGGTCTTTTTCCTCCAGCGTGATGGCGAAGTGTTGTCCGCCCTGTCGCTCATAGCGGGCGCCCTGGATCATGTGCCAGAAGTGCGGAATGACGCAGGCTTCGAGAAAGGCCTGACCGTGTTCGTCGAAATCCATGCCCCACGGGTTGCTCGTTCCTTCGGCAAACACTTCGAACGTGTGGCGGGTGGGATGGTAACGCCAGATGCCGCAGTCCATCCGCTGCCGGCGGTCTTTCGGCGTGCCGGGTTTGCCCACGTGGGAAGGGCAAAAAACCCCGTGGCACCCGTACAGCCAGCCATCCGGTCCCCAGTTGAAGGTGTTCAGCGTCTCATGGGTGTCGGCGGCGTAGTCCCAGCCATCCAACAGAATCCGCGGGCGTCCGGCAGGCTTGGGGTCGTTCCAGTCGGTGACCGGAACAAAGAGCAGGTAAGGGGCGGCACCAATCCATACGCCCCCGAAACCCACTTCCAGACCGCTGATCAGGTTCACGTTCTCCAGGAACACCGTGCGCTTGTCGAAGCGGTGGTCGCCGTCGGTGTCTTCCAGCACCAGGATACGGTCCATGCCGCCGCCGATGTCCTTGAGTTGGGCATCGGAGGGTGAGGCGAGATCCGCGTCGGCCGGGCGTTCTTCGACGGGCGGGTTTCCCCGACGTTTGGGGTAGCTCAGGCCTTCGGCCACCCAGACGCGTCCGCGATCATCCAGGCAGAAGGCGATGGGTTGGCGAACGTCGGGTTCGGCGGCGAAGACGTGCGCGGCAAAACCGGCTGGCAGGCTCATGGCCTTGACCGCTTCGTCCGGCTTGAGTCCTGCGAAACGGACGACGTCGGCGGGCGGATCATCCGCCGCTCGGGCAGCCAGCGAGGCGGTCAGGACAACGGCGGCAATCCATCGAATGCCAGGGAACATGGGCCGAGTGTGGGCGGACGGCGGGAGCTGCGGAAGCGCGATTTTGCGCGGAGGGTCTTCGAGGGCGTACCTCCGAGTTGTGGATGGGAGATCCAATCATCGGAGGGTTTTGGACAGGATTCACAGGATGAACAGGATGCTCAGAAACCCCAGCGGAACGGCGTTTCATCCAGTTCATCGTGTTCATCCCGTCCAAAAGAGGGCCGTGTCCTCCGACAACTCGGAGACATGCCCAGTCTTCGACTACTCGGAAACGGTGACGGGGCGTTGATCCCGTTCCTTCCACAGACGAGCAGCGGTTTCCCACTCGACCTGGCCGTTCTCGGCGATCAGCACGGCGGCGCCTCGGCGGCTGGGCTTCGGGGTGAGCGCCTTCCAGCGATCGCGCACCGCGGCGACGTCGGCGGCCCAACGGTTGGTCGGCGACAGGAAGTTGCCGCGGTGATTCTCGAACCCGGGGAGTTTCCGGAGTTGGTGATCGGCCACGTAGCGGACGACGCCGTAGTCATCGGCCAGGAGTTGGGCTTGGAATGGCGCGAGCCAGTCGGCGCCGGAAGCCTGATGGGCGGGTTTCCAGCCCAGGTGCCAGGCGGTGACGACCCGTTGGGCGGCGTGCCCCTTGAGCAGCCAGAGCAGCGCCGCGGAGGTGTTGGTTTGTTCCGCCGTCAGCGGCACGGGGGTTTGTCCGTACCATTGGACCAGGTGTTGCTGGGTCCAGGCGAGGGTCTGGTCGAGGTGGCAGAGGTTGCAGGCGTTGGGAACACCGTGCCGGGCGCTGGAGCGGACCTGGGGCGACTGGATCTGGTGCGACCGGATGGCGGACAGCAGCGCGTAGGTGGTGTGCGGCATATGGCAGTTCAGACAATGGCTGCCCTCCGAGTCCAACGGATGATGGGTGTGCTGTTGCAGGTCGGTGGTGTATTTGGCTCCCCCGTGGCACTGGGTGCAGGCTGCCGGGCCGTCCATGCCCTTGCGCAGTTGATCGTTGGGATCGCTGCCATGCATGCGATGGCAGGACAAGCAGGACATCGTGCCGCGGGTGTAGCAGGCCGAGGCCTCCAGCCCGGTGAATTCCCGGCCGCCCGCGAGCAGCGATCCGTCATCCCACCAGCGCTCGGCGAAAAACCCAGGGTTCTTGCGCAGTTCTTCCAGGCGCAGGGGGGTGGGTTCGGCACGAGGATGTTGAATCAGGTGAAACTTCTCAGCGAGATCGTCGCCGGGGCGGAACTGAGGTCCATGATGAGCAAACTCCATGGCGACATCTTCGCGCATCACGTGGACGCCGTGGCAGAGGCCGCAGACGTGGCTGGAACGGCGTGAATCGAGTCGGGCGGGATTCACGATGGTGGGGTCGGCCGCCGCGGACGGCTTTTCAGCGCGGTGGAGGGCGCCACTGGCGGTGTGAACCCGGACGTGATCGACGCCCGGTCCGTGGCAGGCTTCGCAGGAGATGCCGAGTTCGGCCACCTCGCTGCGCAGTTGGCCGGTCGTTGGTTCCAGCCCCGGGTTGCCACCGGTGGCATGGCAGCGGATGCAGTGGTGGTTCCACTGGGTGATGAAGCGTTCGGTGTCATGCGGTCCTCGGAGAAAGGCGTTCTCGCGCGGGATCCACTGGTCGTCGGCAATGAGGTAGACGAGGGGCAATGTCTGGAGGAGGCGATCGTACCTGGGGCTGGCTACCCAGTAGGTCTGGTAGTGGTGCGATCCGGTGGTCATGACCACGGGGAGGCGCTTCCGCGGCACCTCGTCCCACGCCAGCTTCCGCCCTCCTTGCACGATGTACATCATCACGTCGGGGTCCGGCATGTCGGCCCAGAACGCGTCGCCCTCCCGAAACACCCGGTAGGGCAGGCCTCCGGAAAGAACGGTACTTCCGTCGAACCGACCGACCACATTCTCGGGAAGCGCCTGTTGCGTCATGGTGCGGTGGTAGGTCTTGCGCCAGGACGCGTACTCCGAGGGGTGACAGGTCTGGCAACTTGCCGAGGTGACGAACGCGTTGGTCATCCCGATCTTCGGAAGTTCAGGTTCCAACCGCTCCTGATTCCCGAGGTGTCGGAGAATGGGGTCGGTTGGAGGCTGCGGGGTCGCGGCGCGGGTGCCGGGAATGGCGCCAGGGCCGAACAGCGCCAGGAGCATCAGCAACGTCAGGAAACGGGCGATGGTAAGCATGGGGAGCGTCAAGGGGCCGCGAATGATGCGTGGGTCCATGAACCGTGGCGCGAGAAGTCGAGCGAGCGGCCCTCATCCCGGCCTTCTCCCGGAGGGAGAAGGAGGAGATGCTCCGCGGGTTTCGGAGGGTTGAGCCAGGCGTTCGCTGGAACGAGTTGAGACGGCTCGCACGGATGGGGTTGGGGCTTGTCTCCGAGTGATGGACGCAACTCCCTCTCCCACCGGGAGAGGGCTGGGGTGAGGGAGCCCGGTTCCACCCTCGCGGTGGCTGGCATGGGCAGTTTCATGGAGAGCCGCGGTTCCTGGCGAGGTGCATGGCCTGGCGTTGGCGGAGGTCCGGGTGGAACCCGGCGACGGGCTTCGCCGGGCTGTTCTGTGCCCGACAGGTAATCCTGGTAGATCCTTTCGCCCGCGGTCCTTTCCGTCATGCAACAAACTGGTCACGACCAGGTGTCGAAGCAGGCGGTTCATCCGGAGGCGGGTCGTGGGCCGGGGCCGGGGCCGGATCAGGGATCGCCAACGCCTTTGTAACAGGCGGTGTCGCTGGTGCGATGATCGTCCTCGGCTTTGCCGGATGTTCCTGTGAGCAGGCCGAAATGTTTTGCCCGCAACAGGGAGGCCTTTCGGAACTCGGCGTGCCCGTCGGCAAAGGTGAGGTTCCCACCCCGGGAATGAATGTCCGAATACCAGTCGACACCGGGCCGGAGGTTCACGTGCCAATACGTGTATTGCCCGGGGCACGCGCCGAAGTCCGGTCCCCAGGCCGGGCGCAGCGCCGTGAAGCTCACCAGCCGGATGGTTTCCTGATTGATGGCGACGGCGCTGGGTTCAGGGATCGCGGTAAGCGGCTTTTCCATGACCACCGCATTGGGGAGGTAGCTGGTGGAACTCAGCGGTGTCGCGTCGCTGCCATCGCCGGGTTTCTTGGCGGAAGGGCAGGAATAGATCTTCGAACTTGGCACGTTCGAGCCGACCCCCTGCAGATACGGTGCGATCAGGTACAGGCAATTGGGTCTCCAACCCGAGGCCCTGGGATTCATGAAGTCCGCAACCTGCGACCACCGGGGCGGCATGCGTTGGAAGTCGCCTTCATACAGCACGAGGGCCAGACCCACCTGCCGCATGTTGTTGAGACAAAGCGACTGCTTCGCCTTGGCTTTGGCGCTGGCCAGGGCGGGGAGAAGCATCGAGGCCAGGATCGCGATGATCGCAATGACCACCAGCAGTTCGATGAGGGTGAAACCTTGGTTCCGGGAGCCTGGGTGGCGTCGGGATAAGGCGCGCTCCTGCATAGGGTGGCTGGAACTTACCGATTTCCGTCAGGAATCTCCAAGCACTATCCCGGCTCATGGCAGGCGCATCTCCGAGTTGTGAATGGGTGAACCAAGCATTGGGAGGGGTTTGGACAGGATGCACAGGATGCTTAGGAGCCCAAGCGTCACGGTATTTATCCTGTTCATCGTGTTCATCCTGTCGAAAAGAGGGTCGTGTCCTCCGACAATATGGAAATGCGCCCGCGTTTGACCCGGGAGACACGGCGCGCTTCCATCCTGCCCTCAGGCCTCCACGAAGCCCGAAGCCCACGCCGCATCCCAGCCATCGCATGAGTTCATTCCCCGTCACTCTCGAACGCGAAACCCGCCTGGCGGAGCGCATGGCGTTGCTGGGCATCCTGGAAGCCGATTTGGATGAGTCCTTTGTCCGGTCCGGCGGACATGGCGGGCAAAACGTGAACAAGGTTTCCACCTGCGTGCAGCTGGTGCACCGACCCACCGGCGTCGCCGTGAAATGTCAGACCACCCGGCAACAGGGCATGAATCGCTTCCTGGCGCGCCAGATGCTCCTGGACAAGATCGAGGAAGGCCGTCGAGCCGTGGCAGCCGCGGAGCGCGCCCGCATCGAGAAGGTACGGCGTCAGAAACGTCCACGCAGCCGTGGCGCCAAGGAACGCATCCTCGCGTCAAAATCCCGCCAATCGAACAAGAAGCGACTGCGGTCGGTGAATCAGAACACGGATTGAAACCGGTAGGTCCCGGGACCAGCGCCAAACACGGCGGTGGTGGATTCGGATCGAAGGAATTGAAGGCCGGGTGCGGCGTTTGCGGCGCGACCCGACTCGGTCACCTGTTCCGGATGTTTCGAGGGAACGAACACGGTGGCGGTCGTGTTGGCGGGAACGGTGACGGTCCAGTTGAACGTTTCGCCCTCCCGTTTCCACGCGCTGGCGATGCGACCGTATGCGGAGTCGAAGTGGCCTTCAGCCCAGGTCAGGTTTCCCACGGGTTCCGGGCGAAGCAGGATCCGTTGGAAACCCGGAGTTTCGGCGCGGATGCCCAGGAGCCCCGAGTAGAACCACTCTTCGAGGTGCCCGAGCATACAGTGGTTCTGCGACGACCCCGGATTCGTGTCCCAGGCCTCGGTGAGGCTCGTGGCGTTTTTCGCCAGTTGGTAGAGGTAACCGGGGCCGTTGGTCTGACAGAGCACGTCGTACAGGACGTCGCTCCTTCCGCCGTCCAACAACGCCTGCACCACGTAGTAAAAACCGACGTCGCCCGCCGTGACTCGATTGCCTCCCTCGCGGATGTTGCGCACCAGGTTCTCCAAAACGGCGGGCCGACGCCCCGGTTCCACCAGTCCGAGGGCGAGTGGCATGGCATTGGCCGTCTGACTGTTGCGGTCGTATTGGTTTTTGAAGGGGTCCAAGAACGCCGTCTGGAAGGCTTTGGAAATGTCCTTCGCCTGTTGGGTGAAATGTTGCGCGTCCGCGTCCTCTCCCAGGATCTCGGCGATCTGCCTCAAGGTGTCGATGTCCTGGAAGTAAACTCCGGTGGCGGTCAGTCCGCGTGAGGTCAGCTGCGATTCGCCGGGGCCGCGAGGGCCGATGTCGTACCAGTCACCCAACCCATGCGAGACGATGTGGTCCTTAGCCATCCCGGCCAGGTACGCGGCGTAACGTTTCATGCCTTGGTAGTGCTCCTGGAGGATTCGGCGATCGCCGTACATGCGGTAGGCCCGCCACGGGGAAAGGATCCGGGCGCTGCCCCATTCCGGGGAGTCACGGAACCCGCCGGAGAACACGACGTACTCCGGGGCGATGGAGGGGACGAGGCCGTTGGCAAGTTGGGCATCGGCCATGTCCTGGGCGATCTTGGCGTAGAAGCGCGAGCAGTCGTCATTGTACATGAAGCAGCCGGCGAGCAGATGGGAGCATTCCAGCCAGCCGAGCTTTTCGCGGTGGGGACAGTCGGTGAGGACACTTTTGAAGTTGCTGTGGATGGCGGCGAGGATGAGCGCATGCACCCGGTTGACGTCCGGGTTGGAGCAGGCGAAGGCGCCGGTCACGGGAGTGTCCGGCCCCAGGAACTGTCCTCCCAGGCGCAGAATGCGCGGCAAATCCCCGGCGGCCTCGGGTGTGTCGTCAGGCACGGCGCCTTCCACCTGGACGTACCGGAAACCGCTGTAGGAGAACCGCGGGTTCCACGTTTCGGTGCCGCCGCCCTTCAGCGTGTACGCGAACCAGACCGGACTGCCCGAACTGGCCTGGTTCACCCGACCTGCCGCGTCGAGCAGTTCGCCGGTGATCAGTTTCACGGTGGAACCCGCCGGTCCGCGGACTTCCAACCAGG
>CAUJJW010000218.1 GCA_963205105.1 Verrucomicrobiota bacterium
CATTTCCATTGCCAGGGCCGTCACCAAGTCCGCTCTCGACACAAAATACTGCTCCAGGGCGTCGAGTTCCTCGTTCCTGGCCTGGAAGGCGTTCTGTTCCCGGATCTGGAGCGCGAGCAGGTCGGCGGCTCCCAGTTTGAAGCGCTCTTGTTCAACCTCCTGGAGTGCCCGCGCCAACCGCACGTTCAAACCGGCGCGTTCCACCTGCTCCTGGGCTGCCACGACCGCTTGATGGGTGTTCTGGATCTCCGCGATCACCCGGTCCCTGGCAAATCCCAACTGTCGATCCAGCTGTTCCAGACGAGCCTGGGTCTCCTGGATGCTTCCACGAGCCTGGCTGCGCTGCAGCGGCATCCGGAACTCCACGCCCAGCTTTAGCTCCAACTCCCCGCGATCCTTGTAGCGATCATCGCCCAAACCCTGGATGGCCTCCGCTCCCGCATCCAGTCGCGGCAACAGCGCGTTGCGGGCCAGCCGCAAGTCCACTTGAGAACGTTCCCGGGTGAGTTCGAGTTGACGGATCTCCGGCCGCCGCCCCAACGCCGCTTGAATGGTCTCGATGTCCGGCTCCGGCTCCGGGACCACCGACGATGCCCACCCGTCCGGGAGACGTTCGCGTCCCGGAACCACCGGCCGATCCTGCGCATTGCGGGCAAACAGCGACAACGCCAGCGAAGCGGCCTCAAACCGCCGACGGGCCCGGACCACCCCCAGCTCGCGACTCACCACCAACTGCTGGTTCTCCTGCAGCACAATGGGCGCCGAAAGTCCGCGTTCAATCTGCCGACGGATCGCGTCCTGGCGGTCCTGCGCCACCCTCAGAATCTCTTCGGCCACCCGCAGCCGTTGGCCAGCCGCAACCCAGGTGTGGTAAGCCACCGCCCCCGCCCTAAGAAAATCCAGCTGCTGCCGCCGAATCGAGGGATTCGCCAGTTCCTTGTCCAACCGCGCCCGCAGGATCGCCGCCCGACGCTGGTCGATCGACCCATCCTGAAGCAACGGCAGCTTCAATCCCAACCGCGCCTCGCCTCCGTTCTCGGTCCGTTGCCCGTAGTAATCCGGCAGGGTGTCGCCGTCCGTCAGCCGGTAAGCTCCGAAAATCGTCGCACCCCAGAGCCCCAGAAACTGCTCCACCCCGGTTTCGACGGTCGCCGATTCGTAGTAACCCCGCGGCGTACCGAAAACCCGGGCGAACGTGCCCAGGTCGAAGGCTGCGCCCGCACTTCGCAGTCGGCCTTGTGCAATGTCCCGCTCGATCAACGCCGCCAGATAGGGCGGGTATTGAGTGGCCACCGAACTCAACACCTCCTCCAGTGCCAGCGGCGGCAAGGTCAGCTGCTTCGGCTCCTGGCCGGACGGTGACGCCGTGGGTTGCTCCGGCTCGGCAGCGCCTGCCAGAGGCAGCGCGAGACAAGCCGCCATGGCGCCCATGGCCCAGCGGCCCAACCTGGAAGTCCAGGAAACGGGTCTCTCCCGACTCCGACCCTGCTGCAATGAATCACTTGGCATGGCCCGTTTGAACTTTCGCGGGATCAATGGCGGGAGGGAAACCGTTCATCTGACGCCACAGTTCGTACCAGAGCGGCACACGTTCCAGAAGAACCCACCCATTGGCGCGCACCCCCTGCCTCAGCCATCGCACCCCCGGCCATTCCAACGTCTCCAACTTTCCGTCGCTGCGAAGCACCTGATCCGGCGCCGGAGCCACCAGAACCCGAAACTTGCCCTGACCATTGTCAGAAGGGTCGATCACCACCACCTCTCCGCCGAACGTGCCCAGCGCCACGCTCGGCCATCCGATGAACTGGATCGCCGGCCAGCCTTCGAACTGGAGCCGGACCGGGCTCCCGGGCTCCACGATCTTGCCTTGTGCGTCAGTGACCCGTGCCTGAATCAACGGCATGTCGTTGCCATCCACCAAGAGCTCCACCATTCGACTGGCGGTCTCTGGAATCAGCGTGCACACCGGCGTCCCCGCCCTCAGGAAGGTCCCCTCCGTCGCCTGCACCCGCATCACCACCCCATCCCTCGGCGCGAGAATCTTCTGCATGCCCGCCTGGTTGATCTGGATCGTCAGCGCCGTCACCGCCTGGTCCGCGCTCGCGAGATCCGCGTGGGCGGATTCCCGCTGCGCCAAGGTTCCCTGGATCGAGCTCTGAAGATCGGGCCTGGTCCGTTCCAAGAGGGCCCGGGCTTGCAGCACATCGGCCCGGGTCCGATCCCGTTCCAAAGTCGCGATTTCAAACTCACGCTGGGACGACAAACCCCGCTCATCCTGAAACAGGGCCTTCACACGTTGAAACTGGAGTTCGGCGGTCTGCTGGGCGAACTGAGCGACTTCCAGCCGATTGCTCGCCGCCGCCATCGCCAGAGGCAAGGCCTGCTCCTGTTCCCGGATCTGCTGCGACAGCAACCCGATCCGCCGTTCCGCTGCGTCCCGCCGCAGGATCGCCGCCGACCGCTGCGATTCGAGGTTCGTCAGCAACTCCGGATCGTTGTCCGCCATCTGAAACAACAGATCACCCTTCCGCACCGTGTGCCCCTCCATCACAAAGGCCTTTTCCACCCGGCCGGACAGCGGTGCTTCCAACGTCACGGAACGTTCCAGCGGATCATACGCCACCACCCGTCCCGTGCCGCTGATGAACTGCTGCCAGGGAAGGAACACCAACCCCAGCAGGAGCAAAAAGAAGCCTGTCAGAACCACCAGGCTCAGCGTTCGAACGCGCACCGGTAACACCGTCCGACGACGGCACGCCAGCGGCGCCACATGGTCCAGCAACGGCATCGCGTTGTCGGACGGGGGTTCATGGAGAGTAGAATGCGCCATGGTCGCCAAGCTCAGGTGGATGTTCCATCGCCGGACACGCCGCCCGCAGGAGGGCTGCCAGCCTGTGTCGCTGCGGGGTCCCCCGCCGACTTCGGCTGAAGTCGGTACACGCGGTCGCAACGTTCCAGGATCTGCTCGTCCCGGGTCGCCACCACCAGCGTCCACGGCTGTCCCGGAGCAAACAGCAGCGAGAGAATCGGCTCCGATTCGTGGGCATCGAGTCCATCCAGGACTTTGTCGATCATCAGCAGACGAGGTCGCGACGCCAGCACACGCGCCAAGGCCACCAGAATCCGCTGCGAGTCCGACAGCGGCCGCCCGCCCGGGCGCAAACGAAGCTCTAGTCCCTCCGGAAGTCGCGACAACGCCTTGCCCAACCCCACTTGGTCCAGCACCTGCTGAATTTCGGAATCCTCCAGGTGCGCTCCGCCCATCCGCATGTTCTCGGCAAGCGTGCCATCGATGAACTCCGGTTCGCGCACCAAGGCCACTTCCTGCCTCAGCTGGACCAGATCCCAGGACCTGACATCCACGCCACGCACACGGATCAGTCCCTCCGACGGCGCTCGCAGGCCATAGACCAGGTCCAGGAAAGTTCCCGCCCCGCTGCCAATCGGTCCGGTGATGGCCACATGTTCCCCCGGACGCACGTTGAGGTTGACGTTCTCGAACAGGGGACGCGCACCCGGGTACGAGAATGAGACCTCCTCCACTTCCAGCGTGCTCGGCTCCTGGACCCGGGTCGGGTTCTGCCCACCCTCACGTTCCACCGGCAGGTCCACCACGCTGCCCAGCTTGTCGATGGCGGCCAGGGAATCGTACCAGTTCTCCAGGTGTTTCCCCAGGCGCACGATCGAGGCAACGATGGCACTTACGATCAGTTCGCTCGCGACCAACTGGCCGAGCGTCAACTGCCCCTGCAAAACCAGCAAACCACCCAGCGCCAGCAGCATGGCGCTGGCGATCGCCTCAAGCCCCAGCAGACCCAGGATTTGCCGGATCAGGATGCGAAAATGGGCACGACGGGCCGAAATGTACGAGTCCACCAGATGATCCGTGCGATCCCGTGAGAACGCCGCCGCCGACGCGTGCTTGAACAGCAGCGGGAACATCACGACCTGCTCCAGCCAACCCGCCACCGCGTGTTTGGCGTAGGATTCCTGAATGCTCGTGTCCACCCCTCGCCGGCCCATCGGAATCAACACCACCAACAGTCCCACAATCAGGACCAGATCGAACGCCAGCAGGAACGGATGGTAAAACGCCAGCACCAGCAGGCCAATCGCGGTCGCCAGCACCACATTCACGCCATCCAGCATCAGGTAGGCGGAACTCTTTTGCACCGTGACGACATCCAGGAATTTATTGACCAGCTCCGGACGCTGGGTGCGCTCCAAAGCCCCATATTGGAGTCGGGGCAGGCGACACGAGAAATCCGCTGCCAGCCGGACAAAGATCCGCTGCTGGATCAGTTCCACCACGAAATACTGCACCGTGCTGACCACCGCCAGGGCGAGAAGGAACACCAGCAGAACGCCGGCCAGGATGAGTAGCGATTGCAGGTAGACAGGTTGCTGGCCGCCAAAACTGATGTTGTTGACCAGCGCGTCCACCGCCAGCGGACTCGCCAGATACAGAAATCCGGTGATGACTGAAAACAGCACCACCAAGCCGATGTCCGCCGCTTCCGGCCTGAGCAGCGCGAAAAGACGCCGGTGAGGTGGGGGTCCGTGATGAGCTCCGTCGTGCATCCGTGGATGGGTTGGGGGTAGTGGACCCGCGTGGTTCCGCGGTTTTAGCCCGTGGTGCGCAACCCGCTGGCGATGGCATTCACATTCAACAGCAGCCGGTGAAGCAGCCGTTCATCCGGATCCCGCCTCCATTCCTGCAACAACCGAATCTGATCCCGGTGCAACAGCGCCAGCCCGCCGTCCCGCGAATGGAGGGTCTTGTAAAAGCGAGGACGCCGCACTGGCATTGGTCCTCCAGCCAATTCGTTGATCATGCTTCGGGTCCGTTGGAATTCGGCGAGAATCATGCCCAAGAACCTCTCGCGCAGGTCACTCCGTTCCACCAACGAACCGTAAGCCATCATCCATTCTTCGCTCGCGCTCTCCAAGCTGGATTCCAGGTTAAACACCACATAGCGCAAAAACGTCCACCGAGACCATCCCGACTTCAGCCGTTCGAAATCCGCCGGTCGTACCTTTCGAAGGGTCTCCAGTGCCGAACCCACCCCATACCAACCCGGGAGATAGAAGCGCGCCTGCGTCCAGCTAAACACCCACGGAATGGCCCTCAACGCTTCGAGCGAGGGTTCCGCGGTTCGACGACTCGGACGCGATCCGATCTTGCTGCACTCGATCACGTCGATCGGGGTCACCTTGCGATAGAAGTCCAGAAAGCCCGGCGTGTGCAGCAACTGCCGGTACGCGGTGGCGCTGGTTCGGGTGAGTTCGGGAAGCAGTTCCTCAAGACCTTCCCCGCCCCGAATCGATCCGGGCAGCAACCGGTTCCGCAAGGCGCCGGCGGCGAGCCATTCGAGGTTGAGGGCCGCTGTCAGCCGGTTGCTGTACTTCTGGGCCACCACTTCACCCTGCTCCGTGATCCGCAAGCCGCCTTCCAGCGTGCCTGCCGGCAACGCATCCAGGAAGCGGTGGGTGGGACCCGCACCCCGGCTTACCGTGCCACCGCGCCCATGAAAGAATTGCACTCGCACCCCATGCCGGCGCCCCACCTCCACCAAAGCCCGCTGCGCGGAAAACAACGCCCACTGGCTCGCCAGAATGCCCGCGTCCTTGTTGCTGTCGCTGTAGCCGATCATCACCTGCTGACGCCCCGGCTCCCCGGCCACCGTTCCGGCGGCAACACCGCTCGCCAATCCCTCCGGAAGCAGCATCCCGGCAATCTTCTCGTTCCACGATGGGTCCTGGAACGGCAGGCTTCGTCGCGTGATGGGATGTCCCAAAAACGCATCCAGAATCGCGGCCCCATGCTCCAGGTCCGACCACGTCTCAAACAGGGGAACCACCGGAACCAACGACACCAAACCCGCCTCCGTCCCCCGAACCAGGCCCGCCTCACGTCCCAGCAGGTACACACCCAACAGATCACTCACGTTCCGGGTCATGCTGACGATCAGCGACCCGATCCCCGCCCGCCCATGCTCCCGAATGTGCCGGGCCACCACCCGATACACCGCCAGCACCGCCCCAGCCTCCGCCCCCAACGCCGCCGAGGACTCCGCAAACGGCCTCGGGTGCCTCAGTTCGGCCTCCAAAAAACTCCGCCGACGTTCCTCGTCCCAGTTCGCGTACCGGGCGCCGTCCGGGATCCCCGCAAACGCCAGCAACTGGCCGATCGCCCGATCATGGAACGCGCTGTTCTGACGGATGTCGACCGCCGCCAGATGAAATCCCAGCACGTCCAGGGTCCGGATGACCGGCAACACATGGCGGACGGCCAAACGGTTGGCTTGAATTTCCTTCAGACTGCCAAACAACGACTCCAGATCCCGTCGCATTTCACCCGGGAACCGATAAGCCCGTCGATCCTGCTCCCCTTCACTTTTCGCCAGTCGCCGACGAAATCCACGGACCGCATCCGCCCAGGGTTCCTCACCGGCTGCCGAGTTCTTCCCAGCACCCGGGCCGTCGGCATCCAGCAGCTTCAACAGGGACGAGGGTGTCGATTGGACATGAGCCGTGAGCACAAGAGCTCCTTCGAGTTCCGCCAGCTGCCGATCCAAGACGGTGAAGGCATGCGACCGGAGTTCTTCCAGCGTCTGCTGCGTCACTTCGGCCGAGACCAGCGGGTGCCCATCGCGATCACCGCCGATCCAGGTCCCAAAGCGCAGCGGCGCGGTCGGAACTTCCGGCGACTCCGCCAACGCTTCGAATCCCGCCGCGTCCCAGGCGGTGCGGAAGCGAAAATCCAGAAGCCTCACGACGTGAGGAATGGTGTTCTCCAGATAGTAGAGAATGTTTCGGCGCTCGGCGGCGACGTCAGGTTTCTCCACCAGGATTTCCCCGGTTCGCCACAGGACCTCGAGCACCGCCTTGATGTCGTCCCGCAGACGGGTCCGCTCCGCGGCCGTGTACATGCGATTCTCCAACTCGACCAGCAGCAGGTACAGACGCCGGTGGAGAGCCAACACGGACCAGCGTTTGGCCTCGGTCGGGTGCGCGGTGAACACCGGTTCCACGGGTGTGGACGCCAGCGCGGCCCGGACCGTCTCGGAGCCATGCCCCGCCTGTCGCAGTTGTTGCAGCGTGTCGGACCACAGGCCGTTGCCCACCCGGCCTTCTCCGGCCGCTTCCCGGGAGCGCAACACCTGGTTGGCCACGTTTTCCTCCACCAGATTCAGAAGCTGGAAGGCAATCGAAATGGCCTGAGCCCCTCGGGGAGGGAGCGGGCGATCGGCGGGCCACGCCCCGGGACGGAGCAAAGCTTCAAAATCCGCTTCACCCAACTCCAGGAATACCTCCCGGGCACACCCCAGAAGGAAATCCATGTCCTGATCGATTTTGTTGAAACCCCACTCCGTCAGTTGGTTCGAGCTGTCCGAGCGTGTCATGATGAGGTTGGAGCAAGCCGAGTCACCGCAAAACGCGGCGGACTGGTAGCGCGAATCTGATCCCGCGCAAGAACCCGACGTTGCAAAACAGCAGAACCATCTGTTGTCGAGATACTTAAGAAGACGAACTCATTCCGTCTTCCAGCCACCCACAGCCCCGCACCACGACCTTGCCACCCCCACTGTCCCATTCCCCACGCTTGCTTTTACCCCGTCGTTCAGTGTCCGTTCAGCAGATGTCTTTGCCCGAGTGGCTTTATCTTGGGTGGCGTAAAACCAGCGAAACCCAGCTGCAGCTCAACGAGTCCCTTCGGCAAGGTGCCCCCCCGGAACGCTGGCTTCAGGAGATCTGGGCGCATCAACGCCTCCGCCGCGAACAACTCGTCACCGCCGGCAAACAGCCCGTGCGCATCCTCCACCCAGGCTTCTGGAACCGCGAAGCGGGACCCGACTTCCTCCGTGCTGTCGTGCAAATCGGCGATGCCGACCCCAAGTCCGGCGACATCGAGATCGATGTCCATTCGTCCGGCTGGCGGTCCCATGGTCATTTCCAGAATCCCGCGTACTCCAATGTGATTCTCCACGTCACCTGGAACCCGCCCGAAGCCGATCCGCCCCTCCCCACTCTCGCCCTCCGCGAACTCCTGGATGCCCCCATCGAGGAACTCCAGGAATGGGTCGACGGCGATGGCGAACTTCAGTCGCCCTGGGTCGCCGGCCACTGCTCCGCCGCCATGCAGTCGTTCCCGCCGGAATGGATCGGCGACCTCCTGCAACAGGCCTCGCTGGTCCGGCTTCGCACCAAAGCCCACGTGTTCGGAGTCCGTGGACGTGCCGCCGGCTGGGGACAATCCCTGCGGGAGGGCATGTTCCGAGCGCTCGGATACAAGCACAACGCCTGGCCCATGCAGCGCCTCGCGGAAATCCTGCCCGTTCTCGATCCTCTGCCCGCCGATACCCGCAACCGCCGCGATGCGTGGGAAGCCCGCCTGCTCGGCCTCGCCGGCCTCCTCCCACCGGAACCCAAACGTGGCACCCGCGCCCGCCTGCTCTGGGACCTCTGGTGGCGCGAACGTGCCGCCCTCAGCCCCTTCGCCCTGCCACCCTTCCTCTGGCGACTCAACGGCGTTCGCCCCGTCAATCACCCCCAGCGTCGACTCGCCCTCGCGGCTGCCTGGATCGCCGATGACGATTGGGAACCGCGTATCAAAGCCTGGTTCCAGGACGTCATCGATGGCGGACCTGCCAGCCAGGATCCCGAAGGCACCCTCATGGTCGCTCTGCGGCAGGAAACCGACGGCTTCTGGCGCCGACATTACACACTCACCGCACGTCCCCTCCCTTCCCCGGTCCCCATCCTGGGAGCCGGGCGACTCAATGAGATCGCGGTCAACATCATCCTGCCCTGGCTCTGGGCACGCGCGGAGGCGGTCGAGGATGTGCCCACCCTGCGCCGGATCGAGGCGATGTTCCTTCAGTGGTCACCCGGCGAGGACAACACCACCCTGAAACTCGCCCGCGCCCGATTCTTCGGCAGCGATGAACTCCCCCTGCGAAAGACCGCCGCGGTCCAGCAAGGCCTGCTCCAAATCGTGCGCGATTACTGCCGTCAGACAGACGCCACGTGCTCGAACTGTGCGCTGCCCAAATGCCTCAACCAGTTCCTCAGCCTGATGGCCGCGGATCTGGCGGCCCGGAAAGCCGCTGCACTGTCCGCCGCCGCATCGGATTCCGTCGAAGTCCTGCCCCCGGGTCCGAACCCGGGCTGAGCTCCCTCCCCCGCGCCGCGGGCTCGGAGACTCGAAAATCGCCGCCCGCTGAACCGAACGCGCGGCCAGGTACTTGAACCCCCGAGTTGACAGCGGGAGGTTCCTTGCTACTAACAGGAGCAATCGGACGCTTTTAGTCTGATTCAACTCATGCATATCTCGCGAGCAGGCGAATACGGGGTCCTGGGACTGCTGCACTTGGTTCGGCAGCCGGCGGGGCAAACCGTCATGATCGACGCCGTCAGCCGCGACGTTGCGATCCCTAAAAGCTTCCTGGCCAAGATCTTCCAAGATTTGGCGAAAGCAGGCATCCTGCGTTCCCAACGTGGAGCAGGGGGCGGGTTCGCCCTGGCCCGACCCGCGGATCAGATCACGGTCCTGGAAATCATCGAAGCGATCGACGGGAAGATCGCCCTCCAGCGATGCCTGAGTGAAGTTCCCGACTGTGAACGTCGGGAGAGCTGCGCGCTCTGCTCGCTGTTTGAACAAGCCCAGGACCGTCTCAAGGAGGTGTTCAGCCGGACCACCTTGTTTGAGTTGGCTGCGAAGCAGGAAGCTGTGAACGGACTGGCTCTGGCCCCCGCAGCGCACACGGCCCATCGCACGGCCCCCAGCGTCGAACTGCCCCTGGCCAACGCCGATCGCCCCTCTCTGAATGGATCCGCCAATGGATCCTGTCACTGCAACGACTCCACCCTTTCCACCAAAGAATCCTTAGCCTTGGAATCCTGAACATGAGCGATACCTACACGCTGTACAACAAGACCGTGATGGACCATTTCATGAATCCCCGAAATATGGGGGATTTGCCGGACGCTGATGGCGTCGGCGAAGTTGGCGCTGCTGCATGCGGCGACATCATGAAGATGAGCCTCAAGGTCGAAAACGGCCGCATCACCGACGCGCGCTTCAAGACCTTCGGCTGTGGTTCCGCCATCGCCAGTTCGAGCATGGCCACCGAGCTGATCAAGGGCCGCACCCTGCAGGAAGCCCTTCATTTCTCGAACCAGGAGGTTGTCGACGCCCTGGGCGGACTTCCCCCGGTGAAGATTCATTGCTCGGTGCTGGCCGAGGAGGCTCTCAAGGCCGCCCTCGAGGATTATGTGAAGAAGCATCCCGATTCTGCAGCGCCCGAATCCCTCCGCGAAACAGTCGCCGTCTGAACAGGCGACGGTCGTGAATGTTGAGTCGGCCGGAGTGTGCACCACCCGGTCCGACTCGTGGTCGGCATACCCACCTCCTTCGGTCGTTGTTCCCGTTCCTCCTCCTGATCCCATCATGCGCCAAGTTTACCTCGATCATCTGTCCGCAACGCCGCTCCTGCCCGAGGCGTTCGAAGCGATGAAGCCGTTCTTCCTTGAAGCCTACGGCAATGTGTCGTCGCTGCATCAGCATGGCCTCCGAGTGCGGGACGCCGTCGCGAAGGCGAGGACCCAGATGGCCGCTCTGATCAATGCGGAGTCCGCAGACGACATCTTTTTCACGTCCTGCGGCACGGAATCGGTGAATCTCGCGGTCAAAGGTGTGGCCTACGCGAACCGCCGCCGCGGGAATCACATCGTCTGGAGCGAGGTCGAGCATCCCGCAATCCTGAGCTCGATCGAGTTTCTCGAGAAGGAAGGCTTCACGCACACGAAGGTTCCCGTGGACGTCGATGGACGGTTGATCGTGGAGAAGCTCCGGGAAGCGATCACGGACAAGACCACCCTCATTTGCGTGCAACTCGCCAATCACGACATTGGCACGCTGCAACCGGTGGCCGAGGTCGGACGCATCGCCGGCGAGAAGGGCATCCCACTGTTCGTCGATGCCAACTCGAGCGCCGGCTGGGTTCCCATCGACGTCCAACAACTCGGGGCCAGCCTGCTCTCGCTGTCGCCGCACCGTTTCTACGGCCCGAAAGGGGTCGGCGTGCTCTACCGCAATCGACGGGCCCGCATCGTGAGCATCCTCCACGGTGGCGTGCAGGAGGGTGGACGGCGCGCCGGCACGGAAAATGTCCCCGCCATCGTCGGCGCAGGAGTCGCCGCCGAGGTCGCGCTGCGCGAATTGCCCGCCCGCGTCGAACACGTCGCCGCGCTGCAACACCGGCTCTGGAACGGCCTCAAGTCAC
The DNA here is from genome assembly GCA_963205105.1 of Verrucomicrobiota bacterium. Taxonomy (GTDB): domain Bacteria; phylum Verrucomicrobiota; class Verrucomicrobiia; order Limisphaerales; family CAIMTB01; genus CAIMTB01. Next base: position 11,289 of record CAUJJW010000218.1, read on the forward strand.
GCATCCCGTTCATCAAGCTGAATGGCCCCGAACCCGGCCCGAAGCGGATCGCCAACAACATCAACATCAGCACGGAATTCATCGAAGGCGAAGGCCAGCTCCTGCTGCTGGACCTGAATGGCGTCGCGGTCGCGAGCGGTTCCAGCTGTGTCAGCAAATCGCTCAAAATCTCCCATGTACTCGCCGCCATCGGCCTGGACCATGCCCTCGCCCAGGGCAACCTGATCCTCACCCTCGGCAAGGACAACACCGCCGAGGAGATCGATTACGTCATCGATGCCTTCGCCAAGATCGTGGAGAAGCTGCGTGGCATGTCGCCCATGTGGGATGAGTTCCAACGGGGAATCATCGACTCGGTCATCAGTCCCACCGGACGCGGCAAGTCCTTCTCCGAACACGCGGCTGCGATCTCAGGCAAAGCCGCTCATTGATGCGGTCGGTCGGTGGGTGTGCCGGGGTCACTGCGCCTAGGCTGCCCAGGCTGCGGTCCGCTACCGGGTTGGAGACATCCGATTCCGGCATGGCGTTGATCTTGGTCACGCTTCGGCCGCCTACCTGCTTCCCACCCGTCGGAATCCCTTCATAATCCATCCACATGCTGTCGCACGACCAGATCCTCTCCACCCTCAAGGGCGTCAAATACCCCGGCTTCAGCCGCGACATCGTCTCCTTCGGGCTCGTCAAGGAAGCCCAAGCCGACCAGGGCACCCTTCGCGTGGTCATGCAACTGACCTCCGGCAATGCCGAGGTCGCCCGACAGATCCAAACCGATTCCGAGTCGTTACTCCGCGGATTGCCAGGAGTTCAGAAGGTCGTCGTCGAGGTGCGGTTGCCCGCAGGCGCCTCAGCCGGGCCGTCCGCTCCAGGACAACCCCAGGCCCAGGGTGCCGCCAATCCCTGGTCTCAACAAAACCAGGTCCCGGGCGTCCGCCGCGTGGTCGCCGTCGCCAGCGGCAAAGGCGGGGTCGGGAAATCCACCGTCTCCGTCAACCTCGCCTGCGCCTTCCATCAACTCGGGCTGCGCACCGGCCTGCTGGACTGCGACATCTACGGGCCTTCCATCCCGCTGATGATGGGTTGCAAGGACCGACCCGACGTCACGGAGGATCAAAAACTGATTCCGCCGGAACGTCATGGCGTGCGCTTGATGAGCATCGGGTTCCTGATCGACGACGACCAACCGGTGATCTGGCGCGGGCCGATGATTGTGAAGACCATCCAGCAGTTCCTGATGCAGACCCACTGGGATGATCTGGATGTCCTGCTGGTCGACCTCCCCCCTGGCACCGGCGATGCCCAATTGACCCTCTGCCAGACCGTGCCCCTCGACGGCGGCGTCGTGGTAACCACGCCCCAGGAAGCTTCGCTCGGTGTGGTTCGCAAGGGCATCGCCATGTTCCAGAAGCTCAACGTCCCACTCCTCGGGATCGTCGAAAACATGAGCTATTTCACCGCCCCCGACGGTTCACGTGTCGAAATCTTCGGCCACGGGGGCGGCTCCGGTGAAGCGCGACGCATCGGGGTTCCTTTTCTCGGCGAGATCCCGCTCTTCACCGAGATCCGCGCCGGAGGAGATGCCGGTGCGCCGATCGTGGCGACTGCGCCGAAGTCGGCGCCGGCTCAGGCGTTCTTCGATGTCGCACGCCAACTGCAAAGCAGTCTGGCGTCGGCGCGTTCGTTCAAAAGTTGAACTGCGCCTGGAAGGCCAAACGATCCGCATCCTCGGTCGCACCGTAGGGAGCGGAACGCGTGTTGGTTCGTTCCAGGGTGTGGGTGTAGGAAATCGAGACTTCGAACTCCGGCCACGGCTGCCATTCCACGCCCACGTCCCACTCGTTCACAATCGAGTGAGGTGCGTTCGAGGCGAACTTGCGTCCCCCGTCGAAGTACTGCCATCGGACGAAGGGATACCAATCGCCGTGCCACTGTTCGATGCGATAGGCCAACTGCACGTAACCACCATGCAGGAACTCGCTCTCGATCGACCTGCTGTCCGGGACCAGTTCAGGACCGCGTCCCACCATCCACTCCGCCTCCACGCCGAAAGGCTGCGGGTACCAGACCAGCGTGGCCGCAATCCGCTCGTCGGTGACGCCATTTGACGGACGGGTGGGGGTGAACGCCCCGGAGCCCAGGTTGATGGAGCTGACCCCGCTGACGAAATCCCCGTGGTAGGCCGCCAACCCGGTCTCCAGATACTGCCCGCCTGCGAGTTTCCAGGGGTACGATAGCCGGGCCACCGCGTGCGGTTCCCCGTTGAGATCCAAACGATTCAGCCCCTGCCCCGAATAAAACCCCACACCGGCAACCCCGTAGTCCCCCGAACCCTTCAGCCCCAAGCGCACCAGGTCCCGGAACCGGTTGCGGACCTCCGCCGGAGCCCAATATCCGAATGCGCCGATGTCGCGTTCTCCTTCCACCGCGCTGTTCAAGGCGTCCGGACGTTCCATCGGCGCCCGGTTCTGCGAGGACTGAAGGTTAACCCAACCAAAAGGGACCTTGGACTGACCGATGCGCACCCGGAATTCCTTGTCCGCATCCAACGCGAGATCGCCGTAGTAATCGCGCATGCCCAGCGTGTACTCGCCGGAACTCAGCGAGGCATTGAAGTCGCTCTGCAGATAGACAAAGAGGCGCTGGGTCACATCCCCGCTGAGGATCAGTCGTCCCCGTCGAAGCAGGAATGACGAGGCATCGCTCGCCGAGGCGTCGTTGGGAACATTCAGCGGTTCGCCCTCCGAATCGATCACCTCGGTGTAGCGGATCTGCGCGTAACCTCGGAAGCTGATGGTGTCAAACCACTTGGGTTTTGATGGCCCTACCGAAGTTCCCTTCGTTGCCGTGGCCGAAAGGTCGGGTTTCGCAGGCATCTGCGGGTCCGCCGGCTTCCCGCCCTGCTTGGTTCCTCCTGCGTCCACCAGGCCAGGCGTTCCGGGCGCGGGGGGCATGGCAGTTCCCGCTGAACCGTTGGGGCTGTTCCGGGTATCCGCCGCCGCAGCTTCCACCAGCATCTGGTACTCGGCCTCGGTCAGCGACCCACGATCCCTCAGCACTTGGAGCAGCTTGAGCATCGCCTCCCCGGCTGCCGGGGCCGGAGGAACCACCATCAACGCACCCATCAGGGCACAGAGCGCTTTCCGTTTCACAAAATGTCTTTTGCTCCCCGTCCGCAAACCACTCCGCCAGAGAACCAAAACCGGCTCTCAAGGTGTGACCGTCGGGTTACGATGAGGTTACACGCGGCCACAATGCTTTGAGGAGCCCCGAATTCCAGCCGCCGATTTGGGGACAATTCTGGCTTCGGCGAAGAGTCCCTGACCGCCCTCGGCATCGCTCGAGATTTAACTCTGCAACGCCGCCCTTAGGAACGGCCGGTACAAATGCGCCTCCAGCAGGAAGGAATCATGGCCTTTGTCGCTGTGAACGGTGATGCGTGTCGCATTCACACCCGCCTTCTTCAGCACTTCCGCCAGGTACGCCTGTTCCTCCGGATGATAGCAAACATCGGAATCGATGGTGAAGATCAGGTAGGTCTGTTTTCGACACCGTTGAAACAGCGCCACCATGTCCGTCGCCACCGCCTCGCGAACCAGATCAAACCGGTTCCAAGCATCCAGGATCCGGAGGTAGGTGTTCGCGTCGAACCGTCGCACAAACTTTTTCCCCTGATGCAGCATGTAGCTTTCCAGGGAGCTCCGCAGTTGGTACCAGGCCAGCGAATCATCCCGCCGCACGATCTCCGTGCGAGCCCGCTCTTCCATCGCCTCCAGGGAGACAAAGGTCTTGTGCCCAATCATCCGGGCCAATGCCAATCCCCGGTCCGGAGCCGGGCCGTCGTAGTAGTCCCCACCTCGAAACGCCAGGTCCGCCTCGATCGCACAGATCTGTTCAAGATTGTGCAAACGCTGCAACGGCGTCGTCCGAGCACCGGTCGCGAACGGAATCACCGTCCGCACCCGTTCGGGCCACCGCGTCGCAAGGCTCAGCGCGAGCAACCCGCCCAGGGACGCCCCGACCGCGGCGTGCAGAACCCCGATCCCCAGATGATCCAGCAGGGCGAGTTGCGAATCGACGATGTCGGCCATCGTCAGTTGCGGAAACCGCGGACCGTACGGACGGCCGGTCCGCGGTTCGATCGAGGCCGGCCCGGTCGAGCCATAGCAGCCGCCCAGATAATTGACGCAGATCACGAAGAAGGAATCCGTATCCAGACCCTTCCCCGGCCCGATGAAGTCGTCCCACCACCCTTGATGCACCTCCTCGGTCCAGCGTCCATCGACGCCGGGAATCGCCGGATTGTAGCCGGCCGCGTGGTGGCTCCCGCTCAGGGCGTGGAACAGCAGAACGGCGTTGTCCTTGTTGGCGTTGAGGCGCCCATAGGTTTCATAAGCGAGGACCGCCGGGGTCAGCGGTTCGCCGCTTTGCAGGTAGAACGGCACCTTCTCCGTCGCCAGTTCGAAAAACTTCGTCTCGCTCGCCATCACGGGATTCCTTCCGTTCTACCTTACGCCAACGCGCGGGCCAGGGCCTGATCCAGATCGGCGAGAATGTCGTCGATGTGCTCGATGCCGATGCTCAACCGCACCAGGTCGGGGGTGATGCCGCCCGCGGCCTGCTGCTGCTCCGACATCTGGGAGTGTGTCGTCGATGCGCTATGAATGGCCAGCGACTTGGCATCGCCCACATTCGCCAAATGCGAAAGCAGACGAAGGCTGTCGATGAATTTCCGTCCGGCATCGCGTCCGCCCCGAATGCCGAACACCACCATCGAGCCGCCCTTGCCGCGAAGGTACTTCTGGTTCTTGGCATACTCCGGGCTGTCCGGAAGTCCCGGATAGCGAACCCAGGTGACGCCAGGATGCGCCTTGAGGTGTTTTGCGACCGCCAGCGAGTTCTCGCAGTGCCGTTCCATCCGCAGAGGGAGGGTCTCGATGCCCTGGAGGAACATCCACGAGTTGTCCGGGGCGATGCAGGCACCGAGGTTGCGCAGCGGTACCGTGCGCATGCGCAGGATGAACGCCAGCGGCCGAAGCGGATCCGGCAGGTCGAGGCCCCAGCGCAGTCCGTGATAGCTGTTGTCCGGCGTGGTGTAGAGCGGGTGTTTGCCTCCCGCCCAATGGAACCGCCCCGAATCCACCACCACCCCGCCAATGCCCGTTCCGTGGCCGCCGAACCATTTCGTCAGGGAATGCACCACGATGTCGGCGCCGTACTTGATCGGCTGCGTCAGGTAGGGAGTCGAAAACGTCGAGTCCACGATCAACGGCAACCCACGCGCGTGCGCCACTTGGGCCACGGCTTCCAGGTCGGTGATCTCCAGGGCCGGATTCGACACAGATTCACAGAACACCGCCCGCGTCTTGTCATCGATCGCGCGCGCGAAGTTCTCCGGGTCCTGCGAATCCACGAATTTCACCTGAATCCCCAACGCTGGGAGGATGTCGTTGAACTGGGTGTAGGTGCCTCCGTAGAGGTTCCGCGCGGAGACAATGTTGTCGCCGGCCTGGGCGACATTGATGATCGAGTAGAAAACCGCCGAGGTTCCCGAAGCCACTCCGAGCCCCCCCATTTCATGGGCGCCTTCCAACAGAGCCACGCGCTTCTCCAGCACGTCGGTCGTCGGATTCATCAGCCGCGTGTAGATGTTCCCCAGTTCCTTCAGGGCGAAAAGATTCGCCGCATGCTCCGTGTTCCGGAAAACAAACGAGGATGTGCGATAAATCGGCACCGCACGGGACAACGTGGTGGGATCCGGCTGGGTACCGCCGTGAAGGCAGAGCGTCTCGAGTTTCATGCGTGTGGGCGAAGGCTACTCACCCCCTTTTCCCCGCCGCAAACGCGATCTGCGGCATTGTCTTCAGCACTAACGCACCCCGTTCTCAGCCGCATCCACGTCCCACCGCTGACCATGGGGCGCCTGCACAGGGGCAAAGGCCCTTGGGAAATCGGCGTTGCCGGCGCGAACCTCGCCCACGTCCCAGACCACACCCGTCGGCGTCATCCAATTCACCCAGCGCAGCCTCGGCCACTGCACTGGATTGCCCGGCCCCAGGTCGAGGGTCTGAATCAGATGACTCGACCACGGCTCTCCCTGCCCCGGGACTTCCGGACCTTCGAGATCCACGGCCGGGATCAGGCGTTCGCTTCGAACCAGCCCTTCCGCTTTCAGCATCGCCAGACAACGCGCCAGTACCGCCGACAGGTCACCTTCGGGCAAAGCGGGATCCTCCAGGGAGAGACGCGACTCCGAACCCGTCGCTGCGAAACCCATCTCATGGAGCCCCACCCAACCGGAAGTGCTTCGCCCAGCCGCTCCCACGACCTTTTCCATCTCCGCGACTTCGCGCCGGACTTCCGCCAGCACATGATCGCGGCAGAATCGCGCGACGTCCCAATCCACGAACCGCACCCACCGGTCACCCGGCCAGTTCTCGCCTTCCACCGACGCGTACCCCGGACCTGACACGGCCCAGCCGCCCGTGCCTCCCACCAACCGTTGCGGTGCCACCGTTTCAGGCATGAGCGGCCCAGGTCGCCAGGGCTGGTGTTCCCGAAACCATGTTCCACCGCGCAACCGGCCGTAGAGTAGGGCCAGTTCACGAGCCACCGCCCCGCACCCATCCCGGTACGACTCCACATCCCCCGCCAACCACGCCAGGCGCGCCCAAGCCAAAGCCGGGGCCGCCCCATCACCCAACGTCGACGTTTCGCCCCTACCAAAACCAACCCAACTGGTGTGGCCCAGTCGTTGCCCTGCACGTTGCAGAAGCGGCCAGCGCTGCCGCACCCCGTCGCGATCGCCCGTCGCATGAGCCACCGCCCACACGGCTTGCAACAGGGCCGAAGCCCACTCCTTGTCCGCCAGCCCATTCCCTTCCGGGAATCGCATCACCCCACCATCCGGGTTCTTCGCCAACCGCTCCACAAAGCGTTCCGGCGCCAGCACGCGTTCCCACATCGCCCGCCGCAGACACACCAGGGCATTCGACCGGATCGAATCGTCGAAGAATTCCAGGGCTCGCGCCTGCCAGAGATACCCCCTCAACGCCTCCTTCGAGACCCAATCCGCTCCGCCCTGCGGCCGATACCCCTCCACCGAGGCAAACAGCTCCCGCCCCGCTTGTCGCAGTCGCTCCATCGCCGCCGACGTCGTTGCCGAGCCACCCCTCCCTCCCGTCGGAACCACCCGCTCCGCCTCGTTCACGTACCGAAGCACTCGGAAGGCCATGGTGTAGGAACTCACCCCCGGTACGCCGAACCAGGGCCCGTACACTGTCGGCATCTCGAAATCAAAAGGCGCCTTCGAGAACTCCACGGGAAAGGATTGTCCCCGGGTAAGCACCAGCCCCAACCCCGGACTGATGGGGGCCACTTCCACCGCCCGGGTCGACCACGCATCCGGCATGTCGAACCACTCGAAGGTCTCTCTGAGCGTGACCGTTCCCTGCTTTCCGCGAATCAGCACATCTCCTCCCGCCCGAATCGGAAACCGACGGGTCGCCCCCGCCCAGTAGCGCAGCCGCGTCAGCGGATCCCGCGCCACCACCAACGGCCATTCCCAGGTCAGCAGCCCCTTTTCCTTCAGGCCCTGCGCCTTCAGCACCTCGCGTCCCTGCTGCGGCGGCAGATACGTCCCGTACAGCGGCATCATCGTCCAATAGCCCGCCGGACCATCGAACGCGATCGTCACCGTGTTCGTCTCCAACGCCACGTGACGCGGGCGATTCTGGAAAAACACCGCCCACGGACTGTCCCAATTCGTCCAACCGACCGCCCCGGGGAATGCGGCCAACACCCAGTTCTCCCGCATCTGATCCCCGGTCATCACCCCTCCTGGCCGCACCGTGGCAATACCGGTCGGCGACGAATACGCCAGGAATGCAGGTGCGCCCAAGCCGATCTTGGCCAGGTCGCTGAACAGAAACACCTGATCCGCCGTACTGTGCCAGAGCGTGCCCGGCGAGAGTTCCGTCTCAATCCCCGACAGGATCGGCGACTGGATCGGTGAGAAACGTCGCATGGCTCCGACAAGGTTTGAGTGCCCAGGAGCAACCACCGAGACCGGGGCCACGCCAGTCTCGCCCGAAGGTTTCAGCAGCGGGTATCGAGCCTCTCCCGAACTCCCTCCACCGCCTCCCGGATCACAGCCGCTCACCGCCCATAGCAACGCCAGCAGACCGACGCCCCCCATCCAGGAACCCAGCCAACCGCCACCAGCCATCCCGTGCCTTCGACCGCCTCTTCGCTCCACGTCCATCTGTCGCTCCGTTTCCACGCTCATGCCTGCCCTGTTCCTTCCTTCGTTGAAAACGTTTCCAGCACATCGGCCAGTGTCTGCAACTGCGCCGAGGTGTGGGCGGTTGATACCGCGAATCGAAAGAACTGCGCCGCCGGTCCATTCGGATACCGGATCAGCGGAGGAAAGATCCCGGCCGCCAACAGACGTCGGCGCAGTCTCTCCGCTGCCGCGCTCGTTGGGGGAGCCACCGAGAAAATCGGTCCCGGTCCGGCCACCCCGCCCGAACTCCAACCACGGAGACGTTCGGGAATCGTCGCCACATTCGCCCGAAGTCGCTCGCGCAGATTCCCTCCGTGACTGGCCATCACGCCCACCGCTCCGCGAGCGGCCGCCGCGGAGGACGGGGCCGGGGGCGTATTGCCCGTGAACAACCGGCTTCGTTCGAGAATCCGCCGCCGCAGGGAGCGGTCCCCCAAAATCACCCCACCATAACAGCCGAACGCCTTGCTCAAGGTCAGCGTCACCACCACCCGGCTCATCGGCAAACCCGCCCATTCGACCGATCCCCGTCCTCGCTCCCCCAGCACGCCCACCCCATGCGCATCGTCCACGATCAGCGTCCCCCGATCGCCCACCGCCGCCACATAATCGGCCAGCGGCCCGACCCTTCCATCCACGGCGCCCAGTCCGTCACAGAACACCAACACCGGTGCGTCGCCCTTCCAGGATTTCACGCGTGCCTCCAGATCGGACGCTTCCCCGTGCTGGAACATCGACACCGTCAACCCGGTCAATAACGCCGCGTCGCGCAGACAACCATGGGCTCGCGAATCGAGCAGCACCACGCCGTGATCGGCCGCCAGCGCCTGGGCCACCACCAGCGGAGCAGTGTAACCCGCGGAAGTCAGGGTCGCCGAACGCACGCCAAAGAAATGTGCCAGCTCCGCTTCCAATTCCCCGTAGATCGGCAGATTCCCGGTGGTCATCCGGGAAGCGCAGGCGCCCGTGCCATACTCGAGCAGGCCCGCCGCAGCCGCGTCCCTCACCTCAGGATGCCAGGACAGGCGGAGGTAATCGCTTCCCGTGAACTGAATCAGCCGCCTCCCCCCATGCAGCACATGGGTGGGATCGACTTGTCGCAGGACCGGCGGCTCACGCACCGGCTCATTCAACGGTCCGCCACCACCGCGCCCAAGCCGAAACTGGACGCGCCGAGCCACAGGTTATGCCACTTCCGAGGCACCCCATGACGACCACCTTCCATCGAGGTGCTGACCTCGCGGCGTTTTCCCGTTTGAATCACCCGCATGGACCTCCGCATCCACCCCGAGTTGCCACACCGCAAGGACTGGCGCATCGGGATTCTTGGCGCCGGTTTCATCGTCAGCGATTGCCACCTCGTCGCCTACCGTAAAGCCGGGTTCAACCCGGTGGCCATCGCCTCACGAACCATCGCGCGCGCGGAGGAGGCCGCCCTTCGTCACGCTGTTCCCAAGGTCTACGACACCCCGGAGCGATTGCTCGAGGATGCCAGCCTGGAAGTCCTCGACCTGGCTGTGCCGCCCGCAGCCCAATTGCCGCTCATCCGCGCGGCCTGTGAACGCCGGACCCTCCGCGGCATCCTCGCGCAGAAACCACTCGGCGTGAACCTTGCCGAGGCCGTGGAAGCGGTCGCTCTCTGTCGGGCCGCCGGCATCGCCCTCGCGGTGAATCAAAACATGCGCTACGACCCCAGCGTCCGCGCCGGCCGCCACCTGCTGGAGAGCGGCCGATTGGGCGAACCGGTGTTCGCCACCATCGACATGCGCGGGATCCCCCATTGGATGCCGTGGCAACGCGATCTGGGCTGGGTCACGCTCCGCATCATGTCGATCCATCATCTGGACTGCTTCCGTTATTGGTTCGGCAATCCCGACCGCATCTTCTGCAGCGTTCGGACCGACCCGCGCACCTCCTTCCCCCACAAGGACGGCATCGCTTCGTACATCCTCGAATACGACAGCGGGCTGCGATGCGTCGGGATCGACGACACCTGGACCGGTCCGGCCAAGGAGGGATGTCCCGGAGATATCCGGATCCAATGGCGTATCGAAGGCACGGAAGGCCTGGCTCTGGGGGACGTCGGCTGGTGCAAGGATCCCTACACCACACCCAGCACGCTGCGTTGGGCCGCCAAGGGTGATTCAGGATTCCACGAACCGCGCTGGTCGGAATCTTGGTTCCCGGACGCTTTCATCGGCACCATGGCGCAACTGCTCGTGGCGTTGGAGCGATCGGCGGAACCCGAGATCGGAGGCGAGGACAACCTCCACACCATGGCGCTGGTGGAGGCGGCTTACCGGAGCGTTGAACTCGGTGCCTCGGTCGCTCCGCAAGGTCTGCTCGATGCGGCGAAGCTCGTGAATCTCCTCGAGCCCAATCAGGGAGTCGGGTCGGTCGGCATCGGCACGCCAGGAATGGGCGGGAGCTGAATGCCCATCTGATCGGCGACCTGGCGTTGGCGGATCAACGATTGGTACTCCTGTTCCAGGGTTAGGCCTGGTTGGGCCGCATTACCGCCCTGTGGGGAGTTGACGTTTCCGCCGGTGGTTCGGACCGGCCGCGCCGGAACCACCACATCCGAGCCTCCGCCGCCGCTGAACAGGGGCTGGGCCATTCCGCCCACGGCGTTCATCGCTGCCGGCGGATTGACGCCGGCATTCATGCCACCGCTGGCGCGGTTGGGGTTCCGTGAAAAAACGATGGCCTCGCTCTGTGGCGCTGACGCAGCTCCCGCACCCGCGGCCGAACCCACATTCACGGCGGGACGTGGTGGCACGCCTGGCTGTCCCGGCGCGCCCGGTTTACCTGCCGGAGCCGCCGACGGGACGTTCTTCACGCCGTTGTCCTTGAAATTGATCGTCGCCTCCACGCCGCCATTCACCAACCGGACGGTCTGGGCTTTGATGTTGATCTCCCGGACCTCCACGCTCTGGTGACGCACTCGCGAGCCGACTTGGTCCGGGTTGTCCGTCAGCGTCGGGTACTGGAACTGCCCCGGGCGATCGGCGTCCGGCACCATCAGGTAGGCGTAGCGAACCCCTTTGATTTCCGCCAAACCGGCCAGCTTGACGTCGACCTTGGGTTGCTCCGGCGGAGGCGGCGCGTTGGTCGGAGGCGGCGGCGCCGGCAATGGTTCCTTCAGCCGAAACGCATTCCGCGCAACGATCGCGCGGTAGGGATTTCCGTCGTTTTCAGGCACGGCGACCTCGTTGTCCACGTCGGGGTCGGGAGTGATCTCCGCCACTTCGGCCCACCCGCTGGAGGCGCATCCCAACCAGACAAGGCCGATGCCCAATCGAACGAAGTATCCAGGTTTCATGGTCGGTCTCACGCGCACTCCGATACCAACACCACAGGCCCGGAGGAGTTCCGCAGCCGTCGGGCCAAAACCTGCCGTGGTCGGAGGCGGCCTGCAATCGGCTACTTGAGGGTCTTCAGCTTGGCAGCCACCGCCGCGCCGTGGCTGGAGGGCTGCACCGCCTGGTCAATGGCCTGGACCTTGCCGTCCTTCCCGATGAAGAACGTCCAACGTTGAGCGAGGTTATTGGCTGGGTTCAAAACGCCGTACGCCTTGGCCGTCTCCTTCGAGGGATCGCTCAGGATGGGGTAATCGAGGCCCAACGACTCGGCGAACTTCTTGTTGGTCGCCACGTCGTCCACGCTGGCAGCAAACAGAGCCGCACCGGAATTCCCAATCTGATCACCGTTCTCCCGCAACGATTTGCACTCGGCAGTGCAACCACCCGTGAACGCCTTGGGAAACCAAGCGATCACCACCGCCTGTTTTCCGCGAAAACTGGACAGTTTGTAGGTCTTACCGTCGCTCGCTTGCAGGGTGAAATCCGGGGCAACCTCCCCGACCTTCGGCGCAGCGGCGGCATTGAAGGCAAGAAGGGAAGCCGCAACCGCGGCCAAATACAGGGGCATTCTCATGGCAGTGTCCAACTTCCTGACGTTTCGAGTTCCGATCCGTAACAGCAGCAGATCCCCCGTCCCACGGCAATCCCGGGCCCAATCTTAGGTTCCCCGGTACACACACCGCGCCGTGCAGGTTTCTGCGACCACCACTTCGACGAGAAGGGGCAGTCGGGGCTTCAATTCCTTCCAAATCCACGCCGCCACCACTTCACTGGTCGGATTCTCCAAGCCAGGAACCTCGTTCAAGTACCTGTGGTCCAAGCGTTCCCACAGGGGCTGAAACGCCGCCTTGATGTCCGCATAGTCCATCACCCAACCCAGTTCGGGGTCACATTCCCCCGCCACCACCACCTCACAGGTGAAGCTGTGCCCGTGCAATCGCCGGCACTTGTGCCCCTCCGGCAGCCGCGGCAACAGATGCGCTGCCTCAAACTGAAATGTCCTTCGAAGCTCCATGTTCATTCGATGCCAACCCTCACTCCGGCGGCCGCTCGTGGTTGGTCCAGGTGACCAAATCCCCAAGAACCGGCCGCCCATCATGCCGCCACGTCAACGGAGGCTGCTGCATCCGCCCCAGCGGACAAACCCGCGTGACCCCCCATGACGCGAATTGCTGCGCCAACTCATCCACCCGCAAGCCCGCCGCCGCCAAACCCACCGTCGACCATTGCCCACGAATCGGCTCCGCCAGCCGCAGACAGTCCTCCAACGTGTCCACCGCCTTCACGTAAATGAAGCGGTTCAAACACGAAAATTGAAACTGCGCGTCCGCCTCATACACCACCGTCCACGCCGTCGATTCCGGACTCGCCCAAAGCCGCGTCCCGTCGCTCGCCGCCGCCCGGACCCGGTAAAAATCACGCCGTTGAAAAATCGCCGACGCCGTCTCGGCGGAAACCGGGCCCCGCGGCAGCTTGGCTTCCAACTGCCCCAGTTCCTCAGCCAGCCGCGCCGCGAAGGTTTCCGGAGGAAGCAACCCACCCGTCTCCACGTAAATCACGTGCGGCGACAGGCACCCCAGCTGATCCCAAGCCGCAACGTCCGCAGCCGCCGCTTGCAGCACACGCACTTCATCGTACGGTCCCAACACCTCCCGAGCCACGTACCCGGCACTCACACGATGCCCATGTTCCAGGAACCGGACCCGGCGCGGAACCACCCGGCGCAGGGCCTCCATCGTGCGGTCCGTACCCGAGGCCACCACACAATCCGCCTCACCGAACAACGCCGCCTCCAGCGTGCTTTCGCCTCCCGCCCACTCGGCCAGTTCCAGGCACGCTGCCAGCTTAGGTTCCACCTCGCGCAGTGAGTGGGCGAATAGACGAGACAATCGTGAGGTGCCCGAGGCGCATTTCACAAACTGAGCCGACCTCACCAGCAAACCATGCAGGATCGAGGTCATCACCGGCGTCGGCAGGCTCCCTGCCGTCACATGTGCCAGCAGGTCGGGCCCACGAACAAACGCCGAGGTGCCCTGAACCATCTCGGCATCGTTGGACACAAACCGATCCAGGCGCTGCGCGTGCCCCAAATCCTGGACCACCAGCGATCCGAGCGCCCGCGGAGTCCATTGCCGAAAGTAAGCGTCCAAACCGGCTCCCAGCATTTCCGGCGAAAATCCGGGGGCCGATCGATCCACCGCCACGGCCGCCGCGCGCCAGGGAGAATTCGGATTCACCCAGAGCCGCGCGACCTCCACCAGTGCCTGAATCACCGAGTCCGTGCTTCGCGGCAGCAGGTACCGTTCCCGGTTCCGCTTCAGGGTCTGGCAGGCTTCCGCCACCATCTCCGGTCGCAGTACCGCGTCCGGCGGCAAGTCCGCCAGAAAGTAGTTCGGCAGGTTCATCGTGACATCCTGTTCAGGCCGCCATCAGGGAACAACCCCGCGGCTCCGCCACCGAAGCCCGCCCCAACAGCTCAATCGCCCCGCCTCGTTGAACCGCCCGATCCTCGGTCTGCACCGCCATGACCGACCACACATTCGCCAGATCCAGAATCCTGAGCAACCCGACCTCCCCTTCGCCCGCCACCGTCCCGGTCTCCGGAGAAATCACCAGCGGCCTCGCCCAAGGCGGGAAAACAAAGCCGCGCGAGACTCCATCGGCGGCCTTCCAACCAGATACCACTGGCTGCTCGTAGGCCTGGGAGCTGAGTTCACTCATGCCGTATTCGCCGACGATCTGACCAGGCTCGAGCCCCAGGCAGCGAGCAATCGCCAACCGAAGTTCCCGTTTCTCCCACTCCCGCGAACGCCCTTTGTAACCCCCGGTCTCCATCACCCGCGAACCGGCCGGCAACTGGAGTCCAATCCCCATCCGATCCAGACCTTCCACCAAGTGAACGAAATTGAAGGCCGTCCCGAACACCACCATCGGCCGCCCCGAGCGCGCCGTCTCGACCAGCGTCGATGTCGTGGTTTCCAGATCCAATTCCCACCTCCCTTCGCTCGACAGCCGCCCCAGATAGCGCGTGCCCAGGCGATCCTGCCTCGACCCCAACCCATCGACCATATGCACCAGGGAGGAATGCGGAACGACGGCAGCGGGAGGGGTCAGCGAAAGAGGAACCCAGCCGCCAACCGGCGCTCCATTCTCTCCGTCGGCCTTTGCGCCCCGCCAAAAACCCAGATCAAAACCGGCTTTCAGCGACGCCTCGTAGATCGGCAGAGACCGTGCTCCGTGATAATGCCGGCTGGGCCGGTGGCCCGTCGTGCCGCTGGAATGAAACACCCGGGTGCGCTCCGACACAGGCAATGCCGTGAGGTCCAGTTCCTTGAACGCCACGGTGGGAACGGCGGGGATGTCCTCCCATCGATGCACCTCAGCGGAGGAACGCCCGGATGCTTCGATGAACCGCCGGTACGTGGCATTCGATCGCCGTTGGGCATCGAACAACTCGAGAGCCAGTTCGGAGAACGAAGTCCAAAGACATTGCTCCCGGAAGACCGGGAGCAAGCGTTCGGCAAATGAGGCGAGAAGGTCGGACATGAGCGGTTTTGGTCGCCTGGCTCAATCGAAGCCAGGCCGGCTGGTTGACCGCAACAGCCTGAACAGGAATCAACTGGTGCCGGCTTCCGCTGCCATCGCACCACCGGTGGCCGTCTGCCGGAAGACCAGCTTGCCATCCGCGACGGTGACCTCGACCGGTTCGGTTTCGTGGAGTGAGCCCCGGAGGATTTCTTCCGCCAGCGGATCTTCCAGGTGCCGTTCGACCGCCCGACGCATGGGCCGGGCCCCGTATTGCGGGTCGTAGCCCTTCTCCACCAGGAAATCCTTGGCTTTCTCGTCCAGCACCAGCTTGAGGTTCTTGCGCTGAACGCGTTCCACCACCTTGGCGATCTCGAGGTCCAGGATCTGGATCAGATTCGGCTTGGTGAGCGACCGGAAGACGATCACGTCGTCCAGACGATTCAGGAATTCAGGCTTGAAGAAGCGCTTCGACTCTTCGAGCAACTTCTCCCGCATCCGATCGTAATCGGCTCCGTATTCGGCACCCGCGGCGCCAAAGCCCATCACGTTCGACTTCTTGATGGTCTCCGCCCCGACATTGGAGGTGAGCAGGATGATGGTGTTCCGGAAATCCACCACGCGTCCCTGGGAGTCCGTGAGTTTTCCTTCCTCCAGGATCTGAAGGAGCATGTTGGCCACGTCGGGATGCGCCTTCTCCAGTTCGTCGAAGAGCACCACGCAATAAGGCTTGCGCCGCACCGACTCGGTCAGTTGCCCGCCTTCCTCGTAACCCACGTATCCAGGCGGAGAACCCACCAGGCGCGACACACTGAATTTCTCCATGTACTCGGACATGTCCAACTGCACGAGCGCCTTGGAGTCTCCGAACATGTGTTCCGCCAGCGCCTTCGCGAGCAGCGTCTTGCCCACGCCAGTCGGCCCCAACAGCATGAAGGTGCCGATGGGGCGCTTGGGGTCCTTGAGATCCGCCCGGGACCGGCGCAGCGCACGGCTCAGTGCCGCCACCGCCTCCTGTTGGCCCACAACCATCCGCCCGACGACATTTTCCATGTCGAGCAGCTTCTGGGCTTCGCTCTGCTCCATGCGCTTGAGCGGGATCCCGGTCCATTTCGAAACGACCTGGACGACTTCCTCCTCGTCGACCTTGACCCGCTTTTCTTCGCGGTTGTTCCGCCAGGCGCTGAGAATCGACTCGAGCTTCTCCTTGGCGTTCTTCTCCTTGTCCCGCATGGCGGCGGCGCCCTCGAAGTCCTGCTCCTTGATCGCCTTCTCCTTGCGGGTCTTGATGTCCTCGATCTCGGCCTCGATGTCCTTGACCTCGGGAGGCCGGGTCATCGCGCCAATACGGGCCCTTGCGCCCGCCTCGTCCATCACGTCAATCGCCTTGTCCGGGAGATAGCGCCCGGTGATGTAGCGGTCGGAAAGCCTGACGGCCGAGTCGATCGCCAGATCGGTGATCTCAGCCTTGTGATGCTCCTCATACTTGGGACGCAGGCCCTTCAGGATCTGGATGGCTTCGTCGACGCTTGGCGCTTCGACCTTCACGCTTTGGAAGCGTCGCTCCAGCGCGGCATCCTTCTCAATGTACTTGCGGTACTCGTTGAGGGTGGTCGCACCGATGCACTGCATCTCACCGCGGCTCAGCGCCGGTTTGATGATATTGGAGGCATCCATCGTTCCTTCGGCGGAACCCGCCCCGACGATGGTGTGCAGCTCGTCGATGAAGAGGATGACATTCTTGGCGCGACGGATCTCGTCCATCACGGCCTTGATCCGTTCCTCGAACTGGCCGCGGTATTTGGTGCCCGCCACCATCAACGCCATGTCCAGGGTGATCACCCGCTTTTCCCGGAGAATCTCCGGGACGTTGCCGCGGGAAATTTCCTGGGCCAACCCCTCGACGATGGCGGTCTTGCCGACGCCGGCTTCGCCCAGGAGAACCGGGTTGTTCTTGGTACGGCGGCAGAGAATCTGGATGACCCGCTCGATTTCCGGCTTTCGACCGATGACCGGGTCCATCTGGCCGGCTCGGGCGATCTCGGTGAGGTCTCGTCCAAAAGCTTTCAAGGCGGGGGTCTTGACCTCGCCTTTCTTCTCCGGACGCTCACTGGACACGGTTCCCTCGGGCTGTGCACCACCCGCCTCCTCCTGACTGGCGAAGTTGGGATCGAGTTCCTTGAGAATCTCCTGGCGGGTCTGCTCGATGTCCACGTCGAGACTCTTGAGGACTCGGGCGGCGACGCCATCGCCCTCGCGCAGCAAACCGAGCAGAATATGTTCGGTGCCGACGTAGGTGTGGTTGAGGGCTTTGGCCTCCTTGGCGGCCAGCGACAGCACCTTCTTGACCCGGGGGGTATAGGGGATGTTCCCCTGAACCTTTTGGTCGGGGCCGGTTCCCACCTGCTTCTCGACCTCGAGACGCACGGTTTCCAGGTCCAAGCCCATCTTCTGGAGGACGTTCACGGCCACGCCCTGGCCCAGTTTGATCAGCCCCAGCAACAGATGTTCCGTGCCGAGGAAGTTGTGGTTGAAACGATCCGCCTCCTTCTTCGCCAGAGCCAGCACCTGCTGGGCCCTCGGCGTGAAGTTGTTCATGGCTTCATCACTCATAAATCGTCACCCCCTTCTCTGATCAACTCTCTCCGGCCCCTCTATTGGCACCCGCGGCAGGGGGCGTCAACCGGGGAGTCACCGGCCTGGGCACCTCGCGCAATTGCTCCCGCAAGAGGTCCGCTCTCAGGATGTCCCGTTCGTCCGCCCCCAGCTTGCCCGTGTGGGAACGCTGGAGGTGCGCGGGTTGGGTGATCAAAAACAGTTCGTCGAGCAGGGCCCTCGGCACGGCCGGGAACATCGACAAGTCGTGGGCCAACCGCACCAACGACAGTAGATTCATCGCCTCCTTGGAGGAGATGCTATGGGCATTCGAAAGGATGCCGAACGCGCGACCAATGTGGTTGAACAGCACCTTTGGCCGCTCTTCCAGGAGCTTCTGGCGGGCGTTCCGCTCGTGCTCAATCATCTGGTTCACCACCTTGCTCAACCGCTCCACGATCTCGATTTCCGATTCGCCCAGGGTCATCTGGTTCGACACCTGGAAGATGTTTCCCAAGGCCTCGGTTCCCTCGCCGTAGAGACCACGAACCGCCAACCCCAGTTTGTTGACCGATTGGATGATCGGGTTGACCAACTCCGCCAGGACCAACCCGGGAAGATGCAGCATCGCACTGACCCGGATGCCCGTGCCCACATTGGTCGGACAAGCTGTCAGGTAGCCCAGGTCCTGCGAAAACGCGAACGGCAGTTTCGATTCCAGTGCCGTGTCCACTTCGTCCACTGCCTGCCAGGCCTCCCTCAATTGAAGCCCCGGCCGAAGGGACTGCATCCGGAGATGATCCTCCTCGTTGATCATCACGCTCAACGATTCCAGACGATCCACCACCAACCCGCTCCCGCCGCTCTTGGCGGCGTGCTCCCGACTGATGAGATGTCGCTCGACCAGAAGTTGCTTGTCGCTCGCGCTCAGCGCGTCCATCGGGCTCGAAAAGCCATCCAGCATCGCCGGCAAGGACTCAACCGCACCCCGGATCGTGTCCAGGCAACGGACCCGCTCCGGCTTCTTGGCACGGTCCGGAAACGAAAACCCCTGGATGTTGCGTGCCAGGCGAACCCGGCTGGAAAACACAATGTGGTCCATGGGCCCTGTCCGGCGCACCGCGTCGGAAGGTCGGCTCAGGAAGGTCTGGAGCATGCTTCCCATGGGGTTCAAGAGGCGGGGGCCGCGGATTGCTTCAACGCACGGATGGCATCCCGGAGTTGGGCGGCCTCCTCGAAATTCTCGGACTCCACCGCTTTCTCAAGCCGGCGATTCAACGCTTTGAGAAGATCCGCGGGATCGCGCCGCGGCCTCAAGGCGGTGGGCACCTTGCCCACGTGGCGCAATCCCTTGTGCATGGTCTTCAGCATCCCGGGTAAGCCTTCCCCGAAAGCTGTGTAGCATTGCGGACAGCCGAAGCGGACCGATTTCTTGAACTCGGATTGCGTCAGCCCGCATCCGGGACAGGTCATGTCACCCGGTTTGGCGACCGAACGGGTCTCGGCTTCCTGGGAGGCACCCAGGCCGAGCAACAGATCGGCGAGGGAAAATCCCTTCGGATCGGTGACACCCTTGGCTTTGGAACATTCCTCGCACAGGTCCACCTTCTGCATCTTGTCGTCGACAATTTGCGTGACGTGAACCTTCGCCTCGTTCTTCTGGCAAACACTGCAGATCATGTGCTACCTCCGCCAACATGGCCCGACTTGTGAACGGCGCCAGCGGCTTTCCCTTCGCGCCAGCGCCACGAACGAATAAAGCCTGCCGTGTCTCCGAGAACGTTAAACATCCGGTCAAACGTATATCGGCTCGCCGGTGGCATTCGTCAAGGTGTGGTATGCCTTGACGAGTGCGCGGGTCACCGGCCCAGGCACCCCGGACCCAATCACCCGTCCATCCACCTTCACCACTGGAACAACTTCCGCACCGGTGCCCGTCAGAAAACACTCATCGGCGTTGAAAACGTCGTAGCGGGTCAAATTCGGCTCTTGAACGATCAAGCCGGCCTCGCGCGCCAGATCCATGACCGTGCCCCGCGTGATTCCGTACAAAGCCCCCGCCGACAGCGGCGGCGTCAACAGGTGCTTACCCTTCACCAGGAACAGGTTGTCCCCAGTGCACTCCGCGACATAGCCCTCCGCGTTCAGCATGATCGCTTCTTCGCAACCCGCGTTGTTCGCTTCGATCTTCGCCAGGATGTTGTTCAGGTAATTCAGCGATTTGATCGCCGGATTGACCGCGCTGTGCAGATTGCGCGTGGTGGGCACCGTCACGATCGTTAGACCCGTTTCGTAGTATTCGGCGGGGTAAAGCTGAATCTTACCAGCAATGATGACGATGGAGGGCTTCTTGCACTTGTTCGGGTTCAAACCCAGCGTGCCCACCCCGCGAGTCACCAGCAACCGCACGTAGCCATCCCGAAGATCATTCAGACGGCAGGTTTCCACGACGGCGGCCGCAAGGTCGGCGGGCGCCATCGGGATGGTCAGGAGGATGGCTTTGGCCGAATAAAACAGCCGTTCGATGTGCTCCGCCAATTTGAAAACGCGACCGTTGTAGGCGCGGATGCCCTCAAACACGCCGTCGCCATACAGAAGGCCATGATCGAAGACCGAGATCTTGGCTGCGTCGTCGTCGAAAAATTGACCATCGATGTACACCTTCATCGTCGCGAGGCGACGCTAGGGCAGCGTTTGAGGCCGACGCAAGGCCGATACGGACGGATTCGCGCAATCGTTCGTCGGAGGCTCAAGCCACCCGTCCGTCGACCAGTTCCAGCACCTTGGGAGCGCGGGCGGCCACGCGCGGATCGTGGGTGACCATCACCAGGGTCATGCCCTCCTCCCGCTGAATTGAACACAGGAGGTCCATGATGCCGCCTCCCGTGTGGGAATCCAGATTCCCGGTGGGTTCGTCCGCCAGCAGCAAACGGGGCCGATTGATCAAGGCCCGGGCGATCGCAACCCGCTGCTGTTCTCCACCCGACAACTCCGCGGGGCGGTGATCCAGACGCTCCGCCAACCCCACCCGCAACAGAAGCGCCCGGGCCCGAGAAGTCACCTCGGCGGCAGGTCGACGCGCCACCCGGGCGGGCAGGCAAACATTTTCGAGGGCGTCCAGCTCGGGCAACAGGTGATACGCCTGGAAGACGAAGCCGACGCGGAGGTTGCGAAACGCCGCAAGCTTGGCCGGTCCCCAACGGCTCATCGGTTCGCCCTCGAAGTCGATGCTTCCGGAGTCGGGCACATCCAGCCCGCCCAGCAGATGGAGCAAGGTGCTCTTGCCGGAGCCCGAGGCGCCTCTTAAAGCGATGAAATCGTTGGCGTTCACCTCGAAGGAGATCCCACGGAGGACCTCCACCGTGCGACGGCCGATATGGTAGGTCTTGGCGAGGTCTTTGGCCGCCAGCAGCGGCCTCTTGGGGTCATTATTCATGACGCAACGCCTCCACCGGTTGCAGCCGACCGGCATTCCATGCCGGCAGGACGCCAGCCAAAACACAGATCACCAGGGCACTTCCACAGATCAGCCCCACATCCATGGCGTCGATCCGCGCCGGTAACTGCCCGAACCCGTAAATGCTGGCCGGAAAGAGCTCCAGCCCCGTCGTCCGCCGCATCAGTTCCAGGAACTCGTTCCGGTAGCGAACGGCGAGCATTCCCAGGGCAAAACCCGACGCGACCCCGATCACCCCCACAAAAACACTCTGGCTCAGGAACAGCCAGGAGACCTGCCAACGGGTGCATCCGAGTGCCTTGAGCACGCCAATCTCCCGCGTCTTCTGAACCACGAAGGTGATGAGCGTGCTCGTGATGCCGAAGGCCGCCACGATCATCACGAAGAACAGAACGATGAACATGACCTTCTTTTCCACCGCCACCGCTTCCAGAATTTCACCTTTCTCCTCCATCCACGTCGTGACCCGGTACTCAGGTCCGAGTTCCAACGCCAGTTCCCGCCGCACGTCGGCCGCCGCCATCGGATCGCGAAGCATGACCATCACGCCATGCACCGCGTCATCCAGGGAGTAGAGATCCTGCGCGTTGGAGAGGGAGGTGGCGACGTAGGCCACGTTGTATTCGTAGAAGCCGGCGTCAAAAATCCCGCGCACCACGAATTCCGTGGGCAAAAAAGCTTCCTCGGTTCGGCCGTCCGAATTCCGCCGCGCCTGGGTGAGCATCCGCTGCGCCAGACCCGGCGGCAGGATGTTCACCAGATCGCCGGGACGGGCATCGAGTTCCTTGGCGAGTTCCCAACCCAGAAGGATGCCATTCCCACGCAGATCGTTGGTTCCAAGTCGGATCTTGTCCAAAAGCGCGGTGACATCGCGACCTGCCACCTGGTCCACCCCTCGCACGAACGGCGTCAGCACCATCGAACCGCCTTCGGCCGGACGTTCCAGCAACACCGGCCCTTCCACCATGGGAGCGGCGGCGATCACCCCAGGGTTCCGGCTGACCCGTTCCACCACATCCCGGTACTCGGTCAGATTCGCCCCCAATCGCCGGACGGTCAGATGCGGGTTGAATCCCAGCAAACGCTCCCTCAACTGCTCCCCAAACCCGGTCATGACCGCAATCACCACGATCAGCACCGTCACGCCCAAGGTCACCCCGATCACGGCGATCAAGGTGATCACCGAAACAAAGGTTCGCTTCGGCCGCAGGTACCGCAGCGCCAGCATCCACTCAAACGGCAGCCGCATCATGTCCCGGAGGCTAGGGGGGGCCAAATCTTGCCGTCGAGGCTACTTCTTCAGGAATCCACGCTCCCCCAGCCAGAAGGCCAAATCCTTGGTCCACGCGTGGCCGTTGGCCAACCCAATGCCATGACGACCGCGTTCGTAAAGATGGAGATCAAATGGCACGCGGTTCTTGCGCAATGCCTGGGCGAACAACAGCGAATTCTCCACCGGCACCGCCGTGTCCTCCACGGTATGCCAGAGGAAGGTGGGAGGGGTCTCGGGCGTGACCTGAAGTTCATTCGACAACGACGTCACCAGTTCTTCTGCGGGCGTCGATCCCAGGAGGTTGGCTTTGGACCCGCGGTGGGTGAATTCACCCAAAGTGATGACCGGGTAGCACAGAATGCCGAGATCAGGACGGGAACTTTCCCGTTCCACGGGATCGGGATCCTCGGCTTTCCCTGCCGAGAAATGAGTCAGGAGCGTCGAAGCCAGGTGCCCTCCCGCGGAAGAACCCATGATACCGACCCGGTGGGGATCAAGTTTCCAATCGGCCGCCTTCGACCGCACCCAACGAACGGCGCGCGAAGCATCCTCCAGCATGCGGGGGTGGCGGTAACCGGCACTGCCGAGGCGGTATTTCAACACAAATGCATGAATCCCGAGGTCGTTCAGCCACAGGGCGTAATCGCGGCCTTCATGCTGGGCCAGTCCCCCATACCCACCGCCGGGACAAACCACCACCGAGGCACCCGTCGCCTTATCCTCCGGCGCCCGATAAGGCGTCACTGTCGGAATGTCGCGGTCCGCGGTGCCCAGAGCCCCCGGAGCGCCGTGCGGCCACAGCGGAACCGGATCCAAAGCGTCACCGCGTACATTGCCTGAAATGGCCACACCGATGGCGAGGAGGGAGAGAATGCGCTTCATGGGGCGAGTGAAGGCATTCTAGCCGCGGAATTCCTTCGGAGGCGAGCCGTCTCTTGGCATGGGGTAGTCTTGGCACCCATGCGCCCTGCCCTCCCCTCGAGGAATCTTGCAAGAGTTCACGCTTGCCTCCTTCCGACTACTGGCGTAGTCGAGAGCAACCCCTTTAATCCCGGTCCGACATGAAGAAGGTTCCCCGCATCTCTGAGACGGAATGGCAGATCATGAAGATCGTCTGGGCGCGCGGCCAGTGCACCGCGAATGAAATCCTCGAAGCATTGAATGCCCAGGAGCTCTGGCATCCCAAAACAGCGCGCACCCTGATTGGTCGTCTCGTGAAAAAGCGCGCGCTCCACTACAAGGAGGAGGGCCGCGCCTACATCTACCGACCTGGCATCAGCGAGGAAGAGGCCATTGCCTACTATAGCCAGTCGTTTCTCCAGCGTGTGTTCGACGGTTCGTTGGCGCCGATGCTGGCCCATTTCGTCCAAAGCCAGCAGCTGTCCCCCGGGGATCTCAAGCAGCTGCGCGACGTTCTCGACGGACGGGACTAGCCTATGGAGCAGCTCGCCGAATCCGCGGGCTGGTTGTTCGGATGGCTTCTGCGCAATTCGGCGCATGCGGCCATTCTCGCCGCCGTTGTCTGGGCTCTGGAGAAGACCGTTCTCCGGAAGCTTTCCCCGAGGTGGCGGTATGGCTTGTGGATGCTGGTGGTCGTCCGCCTGCTGATCCCCATCGCACCGGCAAGCGCCTTCAGCCTTTTCAATCTCGTGGAACTCGCGCCGGGTTCGGTTTCCCAAATCACGCTCCAACTGCTGGGACTCCCGGCGCCGATGCCGGTGCCACTCACCGAAATCCCCCACCCGCTGGCGGACACCCCTGCCTGGTTTATTGCGGCCCTGGCTCTGTGGCTGCCGGGGGCTGCGGTCCTGGGTACCCTGCTGTACCGGGATCACCGTCGGCTTCAGCACGCCCTCCAGCACACCACCCCGGTCGTCGATTCCTACATTCTGGATCTTCTCCAGCAGAGCAAGGCGGTCATGCGGGTCCGCAGCCCCGTGCTGCTCGTGGAAGGCGAGCACGTCACTTCTCCCGCGATGTCCGGTTGGCGCCGCCCCCGAATCCTCCTGCCCATCGGCCTGCTTGAACGGCTGACCACCGACGAAATTCGATTCCTGTTCCTGCACGAACTGGCCCATGTGAAACGCGGCGACATCGCCCTGAACTGGGTGCTTGCCGGCGTTCAGATCCTGCACTGGTTCAATCCCGTCGTCTGGCTGGCGCTCCGCCGTCTGATTTCGGTTCGCGAGGAGGTCTGTGACGAGCGGGTGCTTCAAAGCTGCTTCATGGGTGCCGCCCGCGACTACGGGCTGACGCTGTTGCATCTTCTTGAGGAATGCGCCCCCCGGCGCCTCATGCCAGCCCTGGCCGGGATCTTGGATGATGTCGGGACCCTTCGCCGCCGGATCCGTTGCATTCGAACCTTCGGTCAACCCGAGACTCATCCGTGGGTTCCAGCCGGCGTCACCCTCGCACTCGCGATCGCGGGACTGACCGAAAACCAAAACCACCACGTTCTCATCCTGTCCGCGGCGCCCCCAACCGCCGCCGAACTGGCCGAAGCGGCCCGTCCGGTTGCCCGTGGTCGCCATCTGCCGCACCCACGCCCACGTGCCCATGCGGGTCCGAAACCGGCCTTGAAATCAGCGCCCGAACCCGAGACGCCCAGAACCAGCAACACGCTGCGCTCGTTCTCGATCGCGTTCCGGCAACTGATCGACGAGGCCTTCGGAACACAGGGTGATCGCGAACGCACCGAAAACGTCGCGGCCTCGATGGGAATACCGGCGTCCTCCATGGTCGGCAGAAGTGCCGCGCCACCCGCCTCGACAGCGCCTGCGCCCGCAGTCCGTGATCCGGGCACGCCGAACAACCGGACGATCAGCCGGCCCTATCCCTTGCCGCCGGTGGGCCAGCGAGGCGATATCATCAGGCCACCGAAGACTTCAACCACCGGTGTCGCAAACCCATCCGGCAACCTGCGCACGCTCGAGGTTTTGCCGGTCGTCGGGCGTCAAGCTCTCACGCCATCAACGCCACCCCCCCGCCAGAGCAGCTAGTCCTCCCACACGGATGGAGTGGACTCGAGTCGGCGAAGCAAGGTGGCGTCCGCAGCCGGGAAGGCAAAGTCCCTCAGACGATTTCGTTCGACCCACGCCAGAGCCGCGCACTCCACCGGCCGGGGTTCGCCCTGCAACCGGCATCGATAAAACCGCAGGTGGACCGCCTTGGTGGGGTACTGATGGCGCACCTCTTCGAAGAGCGTTCCCACTTCGGCGGTGACATCCAATTCCTCGCGAAGCTCACGTGCCAGGCAGCCCTCCCAGGTTTCGCCCGGTTCCCGCTTACCGCCGGGGAATTCCCAAAGCCCTTCCAGGTGAGTCCCCGCTGCGCGCTGAGTCACCAGGAGCCGGCCTCCCCGGAAGGCCAGGCCGGCGGACACCTCAATCCACTCTGGCACGCGGGTGCCATGGTCCGGACCACGGCCGCCGGAGGTGTCCGATGTCGGCATGGCCACCTCGTTAGCGCCCGACGCTCTTGTAAAGGAACCCCATGCGCTCCATCTCGGCCTTGTCGAACAGGTTGCGCCCGTCGAACACGATCGGGTGAGCCAATTCGCCGCGGGCCCGTTCCAGATTGAGTTTCGTGAAGTCCGGCCACTCGGTCGCGATCACCAGGGCGTCGCAACCGGTGGGGACCTCGTCCATATCGGTGACGTACTCCACCCGGTCCGACGGTGGCAGGATCGACTTGGCCTTATCCATGGCCTTCGGGTCAAACACCCGGAGCGAGGCCCCTTCCTTGAGCAGGCGCTGGCACAACTCAATCGCTGGGCTCATTCGGACGTCGTCGGTGTTCTGCTTGAAGGCGAGGCCGAGCACTCCGAGGCGCTTATCCTTCAGGACCCAGAGGGTCTCGATGATCTTCTTAACGAACCGGTCCATCTGACCGTCGTTGATGGTTTGAACCTCCTTCAGCAGCCGAAAATCCACTCCGAGTTGTTCCGCAATCTTGATGAAGGCGCTCAGGTCCTTGGGAAAGCAGGAGCCGCCGAAGCCGATGCCGGCGTTCAGGAATTGCCGACCGATCCGCTTGTCCAACCCCATGCCCGCAGCCACTTCGACGACATTCGCACCACTGGCCTCACAGACCGCCGCAACCGCGTTGATGTAGCTGATCTTGAGCGCCAGGAATGAGTTCGCCGCGTGCTTGATCATCTCCGCCGAGTTGATGTCGGTGACGATGAACGGAGCGTCGAACGGGGCATAAACCTCCCGCATGGCCACCACCGGGCGTTGGGACAAAACCCCGACCACCACGCGGTCCGGCTTCATCAAGTCTTCCACGGCAAAGCCCTCCCGCAGGAACTCCGGGTTCGAAACCACGTCGAAATCCACCCGTGCCTTGTTGTAGCGCTTGATCGTCTCCGCCACCTTCTCGCCCGTCTTCACCGGCACGGTGCTCTTGTCGACGATGATCTTGTACTGGGTCATGCATCCCGCAATTTCACGGGCGACCCCTTCGATGAAGCTCAAATCGACCGAGCCATCCGCCTGGGGAGGAGTCGGGACCGCGATAAAGACCACGTCCGAACTTTCAACACCGTCGGCAATGGAATCGGTGAATCGCAATCGGCCCGCGGCCACATTGCGCGGCACCATTTCCTCGAGCCCCGCCTCGTAGATCGGAATTTTGCCCGCCTGCAGCTGCCGGACTTTCTCCGCGTTGTTGTCGACACAGACCACGTCATGCCCGACTTCGGCGAAGCATGTTCCTGTGACAAGACCGACGTAACCCGTTCCGATGATGCAAAGTCTCATGGTTCCAATGAGCAAAGCGGCGCCGAGGGGCCTCTGGGACGGCCCCAGCCACCGCCACGGCGCCCAGGCTTATTTCCCGGCCGAACCGACGGTGACGGAGGAAGTAGTGTTGGTTCCCGACAAACCCGGATGACGGCGAATCAGTTCTTCCCGGGCCTGTGTGGCAGCTTGCACCACCGAGCCGGGTTCGCGTTCGCGGAGGATCTCGTCGTAATACCGGAGCGCGTTCTCGGGTTGCTTGCGTGACTCGTGCAACCGGGCCAACCCCAGCCTCGCCTGCAGGGCGACACTGTCGTCGGAGAAACGGGAGATGACCTCCTGATATTTCGAAATCGCCTCCTCCTGCTTGTCGAGGGCATCCAAGGACGCGGCGACGCCGAACGCGGCCTGAGCGGCGAGGACTCCGGAGCCTTCTTCGGTGAGAACCCGGCTGAATTCCGCCTGCGCCTCGGCGTAGCGGTTGTCAGCGAAATAAGCCGCAGCGGCGAGCAGGCGGGCCCGGACTCCGGCACTGGAAGCCGCATGTTCCTCCGCCACCTTGAGGTAATCGGCGGCCTTGGCCGAGGCCTCGGGTTGATTGGGCCGTGAGCGAAGCGACAGCAGGGCGGCGTTGCCGTCCAACTCCCGCTGGGCGGCCATGTGGCGCCACAGGTAGACCACCGCGAAGAGGGCGATCAGGGCGGCAAAGCCCACCAAAAGGTGCTTGCGATGGATCTCGAGCCACGCCAGGGCGTTGAGCATCCGATCCTGCTCCGGCGTCTCGGTTGGAGGCGTCGGCGATTGCGTTACAGCGGAAGCCATATAGGGACGGGTATGTTTTGAGCCAAAACCCAAAAAACAAGAGCTATTTCCTTCGAACTGAATTGATTTCGTGTTCCCGGACCGTGGTTCCGTGCGCCGGGACCCACCCCCAGGTCCGGCATGACATCGCCAATCGACCCACGGGAACCTGCTGATGGACTAGGCTTTCCGGCGTTTGGAGCGATGCCGGCCCTTGAAGGTCAGTTCGGCCACCCCGGACTTGTCCAGTTCCCCCAAGCCCTCCTTGACCATCCGCTGGAACTGTTTCAGCGAGGCTGAGGCGAGCGGCAGGGTGAGCTTCTTTTGGCGCCCCAGCGCCATGGCGATGCCGGAGTCCTTCGCCGCATGCGCGGCTGAAAAAAAGCAGGAATGGTCCCGGTTCTGCATGTCCTCCCCGTCCGTCTGAAGCACCCGGGAATTCGCTCCCGTTTGGGAAAACACCTCCCGCAGCATCGACAAGTCCAGGCCGAGCGCCTGTCCAAGGGCCAACCCCTCGGCCAGACCCGCGGTGTTGATGTTCATCACCATGTTCACCAGCGCCTTCACCTCGGCCGCCTTGCCCGCCGTTCCGATGTATCGCAACGTCGCCCCTTCGTTGGTCAACTGGGTCAGCATCGGCTTCATGCGCTCGAAGACGGAAGCCTTGCCGCCGCACATCAAGTACAAGGTCCCCTGCCGGGCCTGGGGAATGCTCGAGGCCATGCATGCCTCCAGACTTTCCGCCCCTGCCTTCGCCGCCCGTTTCTCCAGATCCCGGTGCACCTTGGGCGAGAGGGTCGCGCAGTTGATAAAGACTCGGCCCTTCGCGCCCACGAGCAGGCTGTCCTTGCGTCCGTCGAAGACCGCCGCCATCGCCTTGTCGTTGGTCACCACCGTGAACACCACGTCCGACGTCGCCGTCACCTCGGCCAGGGACCGACAGACCGCGGCTCCAATCTCCCGCGCCACTTCCTCCGCTGCGCTCCGGTTCACGTCGTACACCGCGGAAACGGTGTAGCCACAGTCCTTGAGTCGTCGGGCCATGTTCGCCCCCATTCGACCCACCCCGACAAATCCAATGCGTTCAGCCATGGTAGAAAATTGATCGGTTCGAAAAATGAAAGAGCCGACGCCCGGACGCCAGCCCGAATCCAAGACTATCCGCCAGCGCCGGGTCGAATGGACGAGAACGCGGCAAGCGCTGCGATGCGCGACGCCGACAGACTGAGGATCGGCTCAGGATAGCTTTTCCCCAAGGTCACCCCGGCGTCCCTCAGCACCTCAACAGGTGCCTCCCACGGCGCATGAATGTGTTCCGCGGGCATCTTGGAGAGTTCGGGCACCCACCGCCGAACGTAGGCTCCCTCCGGATCGAACTTGGTTCCCTGACTGACCGGATTGAACACCCGAAAGTATGGAGCCGCATCGGCGCCACATCCCCCGATCCATTGCCAACCCAGGGTGTTGGAAGCCAGATCGGCGTCCACCAGCGTGTCCCAAAACCAGCGGGCGCCCTCTTGCCAGGACAGGAGCAGGTTCTTGACCAGCAGCGATCCCACCACCATCCGAACTCGGTTGTGCATCCAACCCGTCGCCCACAACTCCCGCATGCCGGCGTCCACCAGCGGAATGCCAGTCCGTCCACGCTCCCAGGCCTTTAACGCCTTCACATCGTGCCGCCAGGGAAACTTCTCGAAGTCCGCCCGCAGCGGCCTCTCCGGCGTGTGAGGGAAATGAAACAACAAATGGTGCGCAAATTCGCGCCATCCCACTTCCGCCAGGAACTGCCCGCCCCGCCATTCCGCCTCGCTTTTTCCGGCGCCCTCCGCTGCCAACCGCACCCGGTGCCAAATCTGCCGAGGGCTGATCTCACCAAAATGAAGATGAGGCGACAGCCGTGAGGTCCCCAGGCAATCAGGCCGGTTCCGCCCGTCGGTGTACCCAAAGAGCGCCCCGCCGACGAACCGTTCCAACTGCTTGCCTGCACCCCCCTCGCCGGGATGCCAAAACTTGGCCATTTCCAAATCCCAACGGATGGCCGGCAACAAACCGAGTGCCTCCATCGGTTCGGACGAAGGCCAGGACTTCGGCCCAGGCACCGCATGCGGCGTGGTCCGCGGCAGTTCGGGGTCCGCCCCGCTCAAACAGGTCTTCCAAAAGGGGGTGAACACCTGGAACGGATTCCCGCTCTTGTTCCGAACGGTCCATGGCTCATGCAACAGGGACCCGTTGAAGCTTTCAGCCTCCAAACCGTTTTCCCTCATGACCTCCTTGATGCGGGTGTCGCGGGCAATGACCACCGGTTCATAGCGTCGACACCACACCACTTTCCGGGCGCCCGTTTCCCGAGCGACCGCCAACAAGGTCTCCAACGACGGCCCCTGCCGCACCACCAGGCGGGAACCCTTCGCTCGCAGGGAGGCGTCCAGACTTGCGAGTGAGTGATGCAACCACCACCTCGACGCCGCCCCGGGCTGCCACGGAGCTTCCTCTTCCGGCGCCCAGATAAACACCGGGATGATGGCCCCGCCCGACGCCAGCGCCGCGTCCAGCGCCGGATGATCGGCCAGGCGCAGATCGTTCCGGAACCAGACCAGGGTGGGAGAGGAGGCGTCAGACATCGTCAGGCCGTCCAAGGAAGCATGGGCCAACCTGATTGCAAGAAATCGACGGTTCTCCCGCTTCGCCCATTTTCTTCCAGCCTGGAGGGGGACCTGTTCGGAACCAACCGGCTCAGGGCGCCCGCGGCGTCACCACGCGATAGAACTGGGTCGGGCTTGAACCCGGCGACCGCGTCCAAGGCACTTCCACCTCGCAATCGCAGGTGGCCGCATCCAGGTGGACCAGGGACTGCCAAGGAGTTCCCGCGACGTCGTCCCGCGCCTGAACCGTGTAGGTGCGACCCTTCACGACTCCGACGGCAAGCTTCAAACCGCCGTCGAGGGCCGTGACCCATCGCAGCTGAAGCACGCTCGCGGCATCCCGCGGCAGGGTGCCGCTGTCGTACTCGTTCCGGTTGTTCTGGCCGTCGCCGTCCGGATCCGCGCCATCGCCACTCACGTTGGGATTACCGAGTTCAGCCGTGGAAAAATGGCGTTCACGCCAGGCCGCGTAGGTCTCCTGCTCGCCGGCGCCGACCACAACCGTGACCGAATCCGTCACGGTGGTCAGACCATCGTTGACGGCCAATTGGAGCACGTACCGACCCGCCGCTGGAAACGTCACCGTCGGGCGTGAGGTGTTGCCGCCGACGATGGTTGCGTTCGACGGACCTTCGCTCTGGGTCCAGGACACCACGGCCACACCGGGGGACGAGGGCAGCCCGTCGTCCGAGAATGCCCCGCCGATGGTCACGGCTTCGCCCGCCACGGCTTCGAGATCAGGACCGGCGTTCGCGGTCGGTGGCCGGTTCGCGGAGGCGATCAATCCCTCGAGACGGAGATCAAAGCTGACGTCCGAGCTCGATGGGTTCTGCTGATGGACTTCCACCGCCACGATGTTGGTGCCTGCGACCAGAACCGCCGGGTCCACCAACTGCGGAAAGAAGGTGGACTCGTCCTCTCCACCGACCACCGACGACGCGACGGTCGAAGCGGTCACCGGCCCTTCGGGCATGTTGGAGCGGAACACCAGAACGTCATTGATGTACACCATGGCGCCATCATCGCGCAGCAGGTGGACGGTCAGACCGTTGACGGCTTTCGGATCGGCAACCTCAAAGGGGCGGCGGAAGTAGAACGTGGTCGACCGAACCCCGCCCGCGGTGGATCGAATCTGGGTCGTTTCATCGCCGTCCCCGTAACCCAGCTGTGCAGCCCCCGTCCGCCACGTGCTGTCATTGAAACCTGCCGCCCGCCAGGCGCTCCCCTGGTCCGAGGCGTTGTCGAGGTAGCGCCACACAGAACCCGCCGTCACCCAGGTGGCGGCTTCGGAAGGACGGCGAGCCACGATCACAACCTCATCCGTGCGGCTCCGTTCCCCATCGGATGCCGTGAGTCGAAAGGTGTAGGCCCCGGTGCCAGGCAGGCGCGCCATCGCATTGGTGCGATCCCCATTTTCCCATTCCACCACACCCGGCCCGCTCACCTGGCTCCACACGAAGGACAGTCGTCCTGGAACAACGGGCAACCCGTCATCGGCACCCCATCCGGCCAGGGTCACCGACAGCGGGAAGACGGCCGATTCCACTTCCCGGTCGGAGCCTGCGACCGCTTGAGGAGCCCGGTTGCCATCGTTCGGGAAGCCGGGAGAAGGTTCCCCGAAACTTGCCCGCCACGCCGCGGGATCATCGGCGAAGCCAACCGGGGCCTGGCGCTCCAGCGAGAGTCCCCCGGTGGAGGCGGAAACCGGCCACGGAGCCCGGTCGTCATACGTCACCTCATCCACGGCGACGAACGGAACGAACCAGGTGCCGTCGGGAAGCAGGTCGGGTTTGTCCGGCCGTTCCAAGGTCAGTGTTTCACCTCCGACCTGCAGGACGCCTGGGTAGGGACCGAAGACGGGAATGGTCTCGGGAATGCCGTGGCGCTGGCGGAAAACGGCCGGATCGGACGCCGAGACAACGGCCAGTCCACCGGGAGGCAACGCGGAGCCG
The DNA here is from genome assembly GCA_963205105.1 of Verrucomicrobiota bacterium. Taxonomy (GTDB): domain Bacteria; phylum Verrucomicrobiota; class Verrucomicrobiia; order Limisphaerales; family CAIMTB01; genus CAIMTB01. Next base: position 43,913 of record CAUJJW010000218.1, read on the forward strand.
GTCGGGAAGGAGAAGCCGATCCCACCCACACGCCAGGTGTTGGTCGGGGCCTGAGGATCATACAGCGGCACGGTGTCGGAGGAGACGTTTCGAATCTCGACGAACGGTGTGCCTCCGGCGCCGCTCGCGTACAGGATCTCGTTCAACACCAGCGGCCCGAGGCGGGGACCGCTGTTGGGCGCCGACATCGAGAGCTCCACCTGGGCCGGAAACCGGACCGCTCCCACGCTGTTGGTGTAACGCCCGAAGCTCACGGCATTCGCGGCCGCACCGAACACGAAACCATCGCTGTACCCGGTGAGTTCGCCCTCCGCATTCGCGCTGGAGAGCCAGACGCCGTCGCCGTAGGAGCTGAAGGTGAAACTGTTCGGGCCGTCCACGGGCCGGTTGAAATCCAATTCCGTGAGCACCAGAAAGCCACGGGGCGGGATCGAGGTGCCCGGCGTAATCCGATACTTCTTGGGGGTTCCGCGGTCGTCGGACAGCCACCACCCACTGATCGAAGCGGGCGCGTCGTTGGGGTTGAACAATTCGACGGAATCGACGAGTGGCGGGTCCGTGTGGGTGAGCACCTCATTGACCAGCACCGGCAGCAAGCCGGCCGGGGCATCATCCGCACCCGGCGACCCTCCCATGCGGGAACTGGCGCGCCACTGGGACGGGTCATCGGGCGCCGCCATGGGAACCGACCCCGACGGCACCAAGCTGAAACCCTGGCCATCGGTCAGTGACGGCCACGGCGGCCGGGTTCCGTAGTTCACCGAGGTCAGAGGCGTGCCAACCGCATGCACCAGGGTGAGTCGCTCCCCGGAGTTGTTGAGCGCACCTTCGTAGACTCCTGCCACCCGGACGCCCGGGTACCGGCCCTGGAAGGCATCCAGGTCCCTCACGAGCACCGCGAAATCGCCGGCGGCCAGCCGGGTGCCGTTCGGAAACTGAAAGCGAATCCCGTTGGTGAAATGGACGCCGCTGAGATCCAGGGATGTTGCGGCGGTGTTTTTAAGTTCGAGAAACTCAAAATCATCCCCGTCCCGGCCCCCACTCGCTGCGGGATGATAATGAATCTCGTTGATCACCAGATCTTTGTACGTCTGGATCACCACAAAATCCGCCTCGGTCAGAGCGCTCCAAACCCCGTTGGACCAGGCGCGGGCCTTGACCGTCACGGATTCCGTCAGGCTGATCGGCGATTGCAGGTACCGCTGGGCGGACGAACCAATCTCACCGCCCGGACGACGCGGGTCGGTCCCGTTCAGGGTGTAATAGATCGTCGCCCCCACCGGAGCCATCAGCAGACCGAAGCCTGCGGGGATCGGGCCTCCGTCCTGATTGAACTGCGGTGAGGCGATTTGGGGAAACAAGCCGTCATTGCGCAATTGTTGAAGCACCACGGACGAACGTCCGGCGATGAAGTTGAGGTTTTGCTGCACCGCTCCCAGCCAGTTGTCATCGCGGGTGAAGGGATCCGAAGGCCGTTTGCTGTCGCCCCAGCGCGCCGACTCCGCCACCACCGCGCGGTCGATTTGGTTGCGCCGGCGCAGGTACAACTCCCGGGCCGCCGCCGGCGTCAATACCCCCTTGCCAAAGAAATGGCGTTGAATCCGATCGCCGACGCGAAGTCGGAACTCGGGACTTCCCTGGAGCTTTTGCCACAGCCACTGAGGGTTGCTCTTGCTCACCGAAGTGTCCCCGGCGGGAAAGGGTCCCGTACGGTCCGCGTTCACATCCAGAAGCGTGTGTTCGGCGTCATGGACAAAAAACTGATAGCCACGGTCCTGAGTCACCCGGTTCCACATGCCGAAGTAATTGTTCGGACTCGTGTTCCCCAGGAAGTTGGAAATGGGCGCATCCAGATTCCCTCCCCACAGGATGATCAGCATGTAGTCGATCAGGTTGTCGGCATCGACATAGACCGGGTAGTCCGGGTTGCGCGTCCCGTCGGGGTTCTGTCCCAACAGGCGCCGGAAGAGGGTGTCGTCGACCCCCGGTTTCACCAGGTTGTAGATCTGGGTCCACGAACCCAGAGTCCCATCCGTGGCGAGCGTGACATAGGAACCCGCCTCCACCTTGATCACGTCGTAGTCGTCCTTGTTCCCACCCAGGTAGGTTTCGCCATAGCTGGCCTCGGGACGTTCGCAGGTGTTGAAGAGCCCCCAATACTGGCCGTTGATGTAGAGATGGTAGTAATCCCCCCGTTCACCCGGCTGCCCCATGGCAAGTTGAACATCCCGGTTGAACTGATCCCTCATGAACGTCCCGCTGCCGTCCCCCTGAAAACTCCAGGAATAGTTCTGGAAGGTCCGCAGATCGAAGCCATCGAACTCCTCCGCCGCCCCTTCGCCAAACACCGGGTAGCGAAGCTTTGCGTCCCCGTACTCGTTTCGGAAAAAGAACCGGAACGCGTGCTTGGGATTGTCCCGGCTGCGACTGAACCCTCCTCGAATGCGAATTCCGCCATCCACCTGGAATTCAGCCAGACCATTGGTACCGATCAACTCGAGCGACATCGGTCGCTCCCAGGCACGCCCATCCTGTCCAGGGTTCGCGTAGATGCCATTGGTTGAACTGAACATGTCGGGCAGGTGCACCGTCACGCAAAACGACGGCAGGGTGCGGAGATCCTTCTCAATGGTGCCCTGATACCGCGGATCGTTCACCACATCGGGATCCATCCCGTAGTCCCGCACATTGCTGCCCCACGAGGTCGGCCAACCCGGTGGCGGCGCTCCGGTCGGTGACTGCCGGATGATGTCCGAGGTGAACATGTAGGTGTGGGTGTCCACGTTCGATGGCAACCACCCCGCCCGGAACGCCGCCGCGCGGACCACCGTGGTCCCGGCAATACGCAACGTGCCCGGCCACACCATGCCCGTCGTCGCCGTCGGCGGTGTTCCATTGGTCGTGAAGCGAATTTCAACTCCTGGCGTCTCCGAGGTGATCGCCAGATCAAACGGGGCCGTGAAAAACCCGCGGTTCACACTGAATTTCGTGTCCGCCACCTGGTCCACTGCGCCGACCCCATTGGCGGCTCCGGGGGTCGGAGCCGAGAAGAAGACCCAGGCGCCCGAGGAATCCACGCCATACGAAACATCCGATATCTGGGGAGGAAACTGTGGCGACAGTTCGGTTGCCACCGTTTCACCATCCGGCTCGATCAACGCCAGGTATTCCCCCGCGTCATTCAAACCGAAGTTCGTGTGCAGATTCGCACCCGGAACCCGCCGATTCTTGCCCGACGCAAAAACGATCAGATACCCGTTCGCGGGCACCGTCACCGCGGGAAGTCGCCACTTCACCGGAGCCGCAGCGTCGTCGGTCAGAATCCAATTCTCCGCGTTCACCGCCGCCGTGGTGATGTTCCGGATTTCAATCCAATCCTCGAAATCCCCGTTCTCATCGGCCCTGTTCCTGCCGTTGGCGGCCAGAAACTCTGAAATCACGAGAGGCGAAGCCGCCTCGCAAGTCGTTGAGTACAGCCATCCGGCGAGCACAAGTCCTAATACGATCCCTTCGTGGCGCATGCGCGGCGACCGTAACACAACCGTCGCTTTCGTGCACGCCCGAGATTTGGGCCGGGTTGTCAGGATTCCAGGACACCCTTCCGCGAGGTCCCGATTCGGTCCTTTAGCCGGCCCGACCCTGAGCCGCCCGATTCAGTTGCATCTCACGCCAAGACGCAGAGACGCCAAGAAGAACCAGCCAAGAAAGAAGCGAGCGCCCCGAGAGAATCTAGAACCAAAAGGTGTGGGTTGACCGAGGGCTCCCGACTCATGGTGTTCCTCGTATTTCTTGGCGTCGCGTCTTGGCGTGAACTCCTTCGAATTTGACTGAATCGGCCCGCTGCGGCGCCAACCGTCATTCTCCGTCCCATGAACCCAACCCCGACACTACTCCTTCTTCAGAATCGCCGTCACCCGATGGAGCAACTCCCGACCGCGCAGATCTCGCCCACGCAGGATGCCCTGCGGATCCACCACGTACGTCGTGACCGAACTGCCGACATTCCATGCCTTCGCAATGGAACCGTCGGAATCGTCCCAGGCCGACGGGAACACGATGCCAGCCTTATTGGCGGCTTCGCGGGCGACCTCCTTGTCATGATCGCCATTCACACCCAGGAACTTGATCCGATCCGCCGGCAGGGACCCCAGGGCTTTGCGATACTCGGCAACATCGGAGGCCGTGCTGCGGGTCCAGAACACCACGATCACGACGTTGCCGCGAAACCCCGCCAGGCTCAGAGATTCCCCGTCGAACGACGTCCCTTCGATCGGAGGAGCAGGTTGGCCAACTGACACGAACTTCAAGGCCTTGAGCGGCCCGGTGACGAGGCTGGACAGACGGTTGCCCCGCCACGCGACGTCGCCAAATTCGGTGGCAACCCGTTCGAACGCTGCGATTGCGGCTTGGGTCTCAGCCCGGTTTTCTCCGTTCTCCGCCGCATCCAGGTGAAACGTGGCGCGGACGAACAAGGCCCAGGCTCGGACATCGCGACTTGGGTTCTTGGCGACCATCGCCTCCAACAAGGGAACCGAACATCGGTGGCGCATGCGCATCAGGCCGTCGCAGAGATCCGACAAGTCCGGAACATGGATGTGATGCTCGAGGATGACCGACCCGGCACGTTCGACAAGGGGACCGTCCGGGGTGTTGAGCAGGATCGCTATGGCCGCCTTCCGTCCCTCCTCGGTCGTCGGCGAGGTTTCCAGGATCTCCGCCCAATCTTCGCTGTCAGTGGTGTCGGTCGTGTCCTCGGCCTTCGATTCCGGGTGCGGCAGGGTCTCGGACAATCCCTTGCCGGTCCAATACCCGACTCGCCGGCGCAATCGGCCATTGCTGACGGGTGTTCCCACCGCCATGGAAAGACCGGCCAGGGTGAAAGTCTTGGCATCGACCGGCGCCCCGTACCGAACGTCGGAAAGGCGAACATGACTCCTGGATTCGTACGTGGGAGCGTGCTGCGTCGCGACCACGACTCGCGGAATCGGATCCCCTGGACTCGCATCGTCGTAGGTGGAAACGGCTTCCTGACCCCGGAAAGCCACCTTCAGCACCCGAACCGGACGTGCGGCATCCATCCAGAAATCGACCTCGTCGCCGGTAGCGTTCGACACCCGGACACGCCACGACGGTGCACCGTCGAGGTACTCCCGCCCGATGAGCCGGACTTCCTTGGCATGGGTGAGCATCAGGCAGCCTTCAACGGAACCCCTGGGCGAGGCGTTCACGCTCAAGCCGAGGGTGCGCGGATCGAAGTTGTGGTACGTCGAACCGTGCGAGGGGTCTTCCAACGTCGCACCCTCGCTCTTGCCGTCGTTTTCGCGGTAGCTCATCAGCGAGGTGCCATCGTGGATCGACACCACACGGGCCTCGAAAGCACTCAGAAGCCCCACCGCGGTGGCGGCCTCCTGGGTCAAGGCGTCCGCTTGCTGAATAATCCGATCCTGCTCCGCTTCTTCGGGCGCGTACCGGTACGAGTATTCGGTGCCGCGGGAGTCGAACCTTCGTTGTGCACCATCGAACACCACCTCGACGGAGTTGCGGTTGGTCCAGCGCTTGCCGCCCCGCGAATTTTCGGTGGCGAAGTCGGCCTTCAGGGCTCCGGACGGAATGGCCAACCGGGCCGCGGCAACGGCTCGGAGCAGTTCGAGAGGCTTCGGCTCCTCGTCTTCGCTGTTGAGCCCTGTCCCCCCGGTGTTCGTCGCGGTCACGGTGGAATCGCCAGCGGATTCCGCGGCCGAAACCGCCAGGGCCATCCCCTGCGGCGAAGGCGCCGAGACTGGGATGCGCCCGGAAAACCCTTCCCAACGCGCCGCGAGAATACCCAGGCCGACGATTCCAACGAGACCGGCGATTCCCAGGAACAGTTTGCCCGTCAACGAGGCAAGGACGACGCCCGGAACGGTCGAGCTTCCGAGGGACACGGCGGCACCAGCCATGGCAGAAGCATCGAGTCCCGTCACGACCCCGGGGGGAGCCGCCTCCACTGCATGCTGGTCGAGCAGAGTGCCCAAGACCGCCACGGAACACGCCAAGCCTCGTTCGCCCAACAGGCCCCTCAGCCGCTCCAACGCCCGGCTGACCCGCATCTTCGCAGCATCCTCGCTGACTCCAACCGCATCGCCGAGTTCGCGCATCGACATCCGTTCGAAGAATCGAAGGAGAACGGCTTGACGGTCGGCGTCGGACAGGGCGTCGAGTGCCTCGTCCAATTCAGGAGCGAGTTCTGACCAGGGAACGGTTGCGTCGTTGGAAATCGGCATGGCGAACGCCTTCTGCTCACGGTTGCGTCGGCGGGTTTCGATGCGCCAGAGGTCGATCGAGACGTGGAGGGTGGTCCGGTGAAGCCAGGCGACCAATGCCGCGTCGATCCGAAAATCGGGCCTGGCGCGAGCCAGGCGGATGAAGACCTGCTGGGTCGCGTCCTTTGCCAAGTCCGAGTCGGGCAACCGACGACGCGCCACCGAGAAGACGAGGCTGGTGTACCGACGTACCAACTCCCCGAAAGCGGTCTCCGACCGGTCTTCCCGAAAGTCCGTCCAGAGTTCGATCGCGTTCATTGCACCTAGAATCGGCGCCGAGCCTGCGAAGGTAACCGCCGCGATCAACCACCGAAAAAGGGTGGCTCGTCCGCGGACCACCCAACCAGAACAAGGATGCCAGTGCAGGTCGTTCCCAGGAGGTACCAGGGTGAGACCGGAGCGGATTCCCCCCCGCCGTTGGATGTCGACGAAACTGACGCGATCGACAAAGCCACCCGTTGCCCGACCGCCCGCCGCCGATTCAATTCAAAGGCACCCCGCGCCGCAGGTAGGTGGGCTGGTCCAAATTATGCCCCCGTCGGATGGTCGGTTCGCATTTCTCGAAACGGCCCTTGGTGATGATTTCGAAAGGCAGCGGCACCTGCTGGGGCTTGCGACGTCCGCCCTTGGTCCGGGTCGCACTCCGGGACATGAGCTGATCGGTGAGTTCCGGGGTCAATTCCGGCGGCGGCGGAGCCATCCGGCGTGCGGTGCGCGCGGGGCCTTCCTCGGACGATGCGGACTCGGAGGAATCACTGGCCCCGGCAGAAGCCCGGGCATCGACCGGTTCCTCGGCCGGTTCGTGCAGGACCAACTGTCGGGAAGAAGCCACCAACGTCACGGTGAGGCGATCACCGCCGTTGTCGTCAACCGACGCGCCCACCACGACCCGTGCGCCGTCGGAGCGGCGGTTCAGCTCATCCATGATGCGGCGCGTCTCGCCCATGCCGAGATTGCTGCCGGCACTGAAGCTCACCAGAAGCGATTCGGCGCGTCTCAGAGTCTCACCACGCGCCAGCAACGGATGCGCCATCAGCAGACGCAAGGCTTCCTCGGCACGATCCGGACCCTCGACTTCGACCCGGGCGAAGGCGCTTTCCAGATTCGGGCCGCGCAGGACAGCGCAGATATCGGCGAAACTCACGTTCATCAGGCCCGGCCGGGTCAGGAGATTCCAGATGCAGGTGACGGCGTCCCGGATATGGGTGCTACTTGCCTGGAAAGCCTCCAGAAGCGTGGTCCGATCATCGGTCATGAGCAGCATCTTCTCGTTCGGAAGACACAGCACACCGTCCGCAACGGTCTTCAGCCGGTGCAACCCCACCAGCGCCTGCTGCTGGCGCCGGGTTCCTTCGCACTCGAATGGGGCGGTGACAAAACCAAACACGGAAGCTCCGGCCTCACGAGCCACCCGCGCCACCACCGGCGCGATTCCCGTCCCGCTGCCACCCCCCAGCCCTGCCAGGATGAACACCAGCGAGTAGCCCTGACAAAGCGCGCGCAGTGCCGGCAATTCCTCCTCGGCTGCCGTTCGTGCCAACTCGGGATCCCCGCCCGCGCCAAAACCACGGGTCAATCGCGCCCCGAGGAAGAGCTTTTCCGGCAACGCAACAGACTGGATTGCCGCGGCGTCGGCATCCAACGCGACATAGGACAGCCCCATGGGGGCGGACTCCCTCAGCACGAGGGCCATTTCGCATCCAGCCCGGCCGATGGCGACCACCAGGGCCGAACGCGGGGACCCCTCACGGGAGGCTTCGTTGCCGGGGACAGCGGAATGCAGGTTCATGGGGATGGAATGGGTTAGAACAGGTTGAAGAACATTCGGGCCGGCGCCCACGACGTGAACCTCTTGAAGCGGCCGCTATCGTTTTTTTTTCGTTGTTGTCCGGCACCGAATTTCACGAGCCCGATGGCGGTGGCGAATTCCGGCTGGTCCAACGCCGAGGCAAGCCCGCTGATGCCTCGGGCATTGCCGGGAAAAGCCGGCAATTCGAACACCCGTTCCGCCAGTTCCAGAATCCGGGGAATCCGGGCACCGCCGCCGCAAACAAACACCCCGGCCCGCAAGTGATTCAACCAACCCGCCTCCTCCAGTTCCTCCCGGATGATTTCGAACGTCTCCTGGAGGCGGAGCGACATCACGCATCGCAGGTTCTCCACGTGGATCGGTCGCTCCGGGAGTCCGAGTTCGTTCTGGGGCGGCACCGTCACACCGCGCACGGAATCGTCAAAAACGGCGTCGCCGTGGTCCATCTTGAGCTTCTCGGCACGCCCCTGAGGCACTTTCAACCCCAGGGCGATGTCCTGGGAGACATGGTCGCCACCGACGGCGATGACGCCGGTGTGCTTCACCACGCCGCGCGAATAGAGGACGTACTCAGTCACACCGGCACCGAGGTCGATCACCAGGGAACCCAACTCCTTCTGCTCCGCTGTCAGGACAGCCAGCGAACTGGCAAGCCCGTTGAACACCACATCCTCCACCTCGATATGCATCCCTTTGACCAGGCGGATCGCGTTCTGGAATCGATTGGTTCGGCCATGGACAACATGCATTTCCACTTCAAGGCGGTTGCCCAGCATGCCCACCGGATCCCGGATCTCATCCTGATCCTCGACACTGAAATGCTGGCGGATGGCGTGAACCACGTAGTGGTCGGCGGGGATGTTGATGGCCTTCGCGTTCCGAATGACGTCATTCACGTCGTCGGAAGTGATCTCCCGGTCCCGCGACACGATCGGCTGAACCCCACGGTTGTTGAAGCCGCGCACGTGGCCACCCGAGACCCCGAGGTAGACCGACCGGATCTCGACGTCGGCCGAATGCTCGGCCTCCGCCAGGGCCTGGCGAACGTCCTCCTCCACCAACTGCGCCTCGACGATCTCCCCCTTCCGCACTCCGCGCGACGGACATTGGCCGATGCCGATGATCGTGAGCACGCCCTCGGCATTCACTTCGCCAACCATGGCACAGACCTTGGAAGTACCGATCTCGAGACCGACCACCAGGGGGCGTCGCTCGAGGAATCGAAAATCAAACATGGGGATTCCTCCGATTGCGTTGGGGTTTGGAAGGCCGCGCGGGTGCGGGAGGCTGCGGGACCGGGGCGGAGCTGGCGGTCGCATCTCGCAGCCGGGCGGGAAGATTGTTGGTGATGGAAAGGTCCAGCCAGTCGATGACCTGCGTCTGCGACGCGGTGTAATCGTGGATGCTGCGCCAGAGCAGCATCTGTCGTTCGAAATCGCCAAGACCGAAAACGATCTTGGAGCCCTGCTTCAGCGTCCCCTTCAGCACATCACCATCCGACACATCCACCTCCTGCAGGTCCACGAGCGAGAACATGGTCGAGGCTTCGTAGGCGCGCACCAGACTGAGCGCGGCGGCCACCTGGGGGCGTTGGACCTTCTGACCGGGATTCACTTCGGCGCGATCCAGCCCGGTGAGGCAGGTGAGATGGGCAAAATCAGCGGGTTCACCCGGCTTCATCCACTGCGGGTACAGCGGAGGAAGGACAAAACCCTCGGCATCCAGATAGTTGGTTTCCGGCCAGGCCGCGCCATCCGCGACGTTGAGCCGCCACACGACCACCTGGACCAGGGGCTCGCGTTCCCAAACCCCGAGCCGCAGACAATCCGGGCGCAACGCCTCCACCTCCGCGCGTTCCACCCAGGGAATCATTTCCAAATCATGCCGGACCCGGTCGAGGTCCACCGCCAGGAGGTTGTGTCCCGGCTCGACGCCGGCCCACCGACGGATCTGATCCGGCAGCAGCCGCCCGTGATGCCGAAGTTCGATCCTTCGGATGGCGTACGCCTCGTTTCCGTACACAAAGCGCTGCAAGGCCCATTGGTAGGCCTGCCAGATCACGAGCACGCCCAGCGTGGTTCCGCCCACGGCGCCCACCAACCCGGTCACCGCGCGAAGACGCGCCCGCTTCGCATCCCGCGAACGCATCTTCACTTCCAGCACACTCTCGCGCTCATTCCGGCGGTTCTTTGTCTTCCGCTTGAACCACATGGTGTCTTACCTCCGGGGATTTTGGCGGGACAGCGCCAGTTCAACCATCCGTCGGCACAACTCCGGAAAACCGAATCCGGCCGCCGCAGCCGCTTTCGGCAGCAAACTTGTCTCCGTCATTCCAGGCAGGGTGTTCACTTCCAGCACGAACGGTTCACCCTCCGGATTCACCATCACATCCACCCGGGCGTAGTCGCGCCCACCCACCGCCTCAAAGGCGCCCAGGCCCGCCGCCTGCAAACGCGACGTCAGAGCCGAATCAAAAGGAGCGGGACACAGGTACTCCGTTTCGCCCGCCGTGTACTTGCTCCGGTAGTCATACGCGCCGCTCTTCGGTCGCACCTCCACCACCGGCAAAGCGCGTCCGTCCAGAATCCCAATCGTCACCTCCCGACCCAGGATCCGTTCCTCCACCAACGCCTCCGCATCGTGCCGAAGACATTCCCGCAGCGCCTCCGGCCAAGCGGACGGATGATCCACAAAGCAAAGCCCCACACTGGATCCCTGACGAACCGGCTTCACCACCACCGGAGGCTCCCATCCCGCCGGCCAAGGCGCCGACGGTTCCGAAACCACCACATGCCGGGCCGTCGGCACACCCGCCGACACCAGCCGCTGCTTGGTCAGAACCTTGTCAAAAGCCACCCGACTCGCCTCCACACCGCAACCCGTGTAGGGCACACCCAGCGCCTCCAGTTCTCGCTGGACCGTGCCATCCTCGCCGTAGGTGCCATGCAGCGCGATGAACACTGCCTCGGTACCCGCGGGCAACGTCCACGTTCCCACTGGATCAATCTCGTCCACGCTCCACCCAAGGGAACGCAAGCCCCTTGCCACCGCAGCCCCGGATCGCAGGGAAACCTCCCGCTCCGCCGACGGACCGCCCAGCAGGACACAAATTCTTCGCGGTGCGGATGCGTTCATTCTCCCAGGATCTCCACTTCCGTCTCCAGTTCCACCCCGCGCTGTTCCCGGGCGCGGCTGCGGATCTGCTCGATTAGCGCGAGGACGTCGCCCGCCGTGGCGCGTCCGTCGTTCACAATGAAATTACCGTGCTCCATCGACACCGAAGCCCCGCCGACCCGGCTTCCCTTCAGGCCCAGTTCGTCAATCAACCGTCCCGCCGGGATGGCCGAAGGATTCTTGAAGATGCAACCGGCGCTGGGCGCGGCAGGTTGGGATGCCCAACGCTTAGCGTTCAGTTCGTTCAGGGTCTTTTCGACTTCGGCGGGTGTCGATTCGGAGCACCTGAACAACGCGCCCAGCGCGATGTGATCTCGGAAAAGGTCGCAACGGCGGTAACGGGCAGGAACCTCGGCCGCAGGCCGCTCCACCACCGAACCGTCGGGTCCCATGTAGCGGACCGCATCCAGAACCTCGAACGTCATCGAGTTCCAAGCCCCGGCATTCATGCGCAGGGCACCGCCAACGCTGCCCGGGATTCCAGCCAGGAACTCCAGTCCAGCCAGGCCGCGCCGGCGCGCTTCCTGGGAGACCTCCTTCAATCGGGCGCCCGCTCCGCAACGAAGCCGCAAGCCATCGACTTCGATCACGGAAAAGACCGGCCTTCCAAGCGTGATGACCACGCCCCGCACGCCGGCATCGCGAACCAGCAGATTCGAGCCACGACCCAGGACGCGCCAGGGAACCTGCAACCGCTGTGACTCCTCCACAACGACCGCCAAATCACGCTCACAATCCGGCTCCACGAGCAGGTCCGCGGCACCACCGACCCGCAGTGTGGTGCGTCGGGCCATGGGCTCGTCACGACGGATGACCGCGCCGGGCGAGAGACGTGCTTCCAGGGCGGCCGCGAGTGGCCCAATGGACGGCAATGCCAGGCTTCCCATCGGTGCGCGCTGAAGTTCCATCGTGGCGTTCATTCCATGGTCACCGGATGGACAGGCAGCCCTCGCGCTTCCAACCCTGTTGTTTCCCTGTGCACGGGCGGGGGGCTTCCCAGCAGATGATGAGCCAACACCTGGTCGGCATCCGCACGATGCCAGGAGGCCAACCCGGCCTTCATTCGGGTTCGCAGATCTTCGTCCGTCAGCAAGGCGATCACCGCCTCGGCGAAGGCTTCCGAATACGCATCCTTCTGGCGCATCCAACGCGCCGCGCCAGTCCGCTCAAAGGCCCTGGCGTTGGCGGTCTGGTGGTCGTCCGCGGCGAAGGGGAAAGGCAGGAACAGAGGCGGCACACCCACCGCCGCCAATTCCGCGGCCGAGGAAGCCCCAGCCCGGGCCACGGCGGCGTCCGCCGCGCCGAGCGCCAATTCCATCTCCGTCAGAAAAGGACGCACCACCGCCGCAACCCCGGCTTCACGATACCGGTGGCGCACCCTGGCCTCGTCGGCGGGTCCGGTCAGATGAAGCCATTGCAGGCCCGGAACCAACCGCGCCACCCGAGGCACCGCCGCCAGCACCACATCGTTCACCCCGCTGGCACCCTGGCTCCCTCCCATCACCAGGAGCACCCGGCGATCGGGGCGAAGCCCCAGCGCGAGCCGGCAGGAACCGGGATCAATTTCCCGAAACTGACTGCGAACCGGCATCCCCACCTCCTCCACGTCCTGCCGGGGCATCGGCAACCGGCTGACGGCCTCCGGGAAAAACACGAACCCCTTGCTGGCCACCCGAGCCAACCAGCGATTCGCCCGTCCGGGAATGGCGTTGGCTTCATGGAGCATCACCCGGCCACCCGCTCGGCGAACCGCCCAGGCTGGCGGCACGCTGGTGAAGCCCCCCATGGAGAGAAGCGCCGAGGGCTTTGATTCCCGAAAAGCCCTTCGTGCCACCCGATACGATTTCCAACAAGCCCTCGCGAAGCGCACCCACCGTCCCATCGAGAATCCGACCGCAGGAAGCGTCAGCACCTCAAACCGCGTGTCACCCCGCAGCGCCTGCTGATCCACTTCCTTCTGCGACACCACCAGAGTCACGCGAGCTCCGGCCTCCCACAGTCGCTCCGCCACCGCCAGCCCCGGATACAGATGACCGCCCGTGCCTCCGCACGCGATGGCCACATGCATCGGGGCGTTGGTGGCGGACGGCATGGACAGGTCGCGGTTCATGCGTTCTGCAGGGCCGAGGTCTCCCGGTCTGTCCCTTCAGGAAGGTTCTCCTCCGACTCCTCGCCCGCGGATCGGATCGCCACGTTGATCAACAATCCCACCAGCGTGAGCATCACCAGCAGACAGGATCCGCCATAACTGACAAATGGCAGCGCCAACCCCTTGTTGGGCACCGAATCGGTGGTCACCGCAATGTTGATCACCGCTTGGAAACCCACCAGCAACGCTATCCCCAGAGCAATCATCGCCCCGTACCCATCCGGTGCCCGCCGCGCGATTCTCAGCGCCGCCAGGGAAAAGGCCAGATAGGCAGCCACTAATGGAAGCGTCACCCGAAGCCCCAGTTCCTCCCCAATCACCGAGAAAATGAAGTCGGTGAGTTGCTCGGGAACAAAGCCCGACTTGTGCACCCCGTTCCCCAATCCGCGCCCCACGATCCCACCAGATCCAATCGCGATCTTGGACTGGGTCGACTGCAGGGCGATGGTTTCCGCGTACTTGTCCGGGTCCAGAAACGCCTCAACCCGGCGCCAACGGACGGGATCGGTCGCCAGGTACGTGGATAAGCCGATCACTCCAACCAACCCCACCGGAATGAGATGCCGCAAACGGGTTCCCGCGGCGAACAGCATGGACACCGTCAGCATGGCCAACAGCGCCGTGGTCCCCAGATCCTTCCCCAGCAGAACCAACCCCAGCAACACCGCCGCCATCCCCCCCGGAATCACCAGCCCGATCAACGGCTGCGCCATCCGCCGCCGATTCGCGTGGGTGTAGGCCGCCAACGCCATGATCAGTGCGACCTTGGCGAGTTCCGAGGGCTGAAATGTTACCGGTCCGAACTTCAACCAGCGCCACGCGCCGTTGACCTCACGACTGATCCCCGGCACCCGCGCCAGGACCAGAAGCACCATCGTCACCGCAAGGAACACATAGGCCAGGTTCCGCGTTCGCCGATAATCGATGGTCGTTGCCACCACGCAGGCCACCAACCCGATCACCAACCACTGACACTGCTGATAAAAGAAGTAGAGCCCCTTGGGGTGGTGCATGCCGATGCTGTTGAGCATCGTCAGCCCCAGGATCAACAGGAGCCCGACCACAATCGTGATGGTGCCTACCGCCAGTCGCATGAATGCCTCGGTGGATCCGTCGCCTCCCACTCAGTTCGTCGACGTCGAAGCCGCTTTCGCGGGAATCGTGAGCCGCTGCTTCGGCAGAATCCGGTCGCTCCGCATGTTGTTCGCCGCACGCAGTGCCTTGACCGAAACGCCAAACTTCTTGGCGATCTTCGAGAGATTGTCGCCCGCCTTCACCACGTAGACTTCCCCATCCGCGGTGGTACCAGCGGCACTGGCCGTGCCTCCTCCTTGGGTCGATGCCGCCACCGGCGGCGGAATCATGAGTCGATCGCCCACCTTGAGCGCCCGCGGTTTCGCGTTCGGGTTCGCGTCGATGATCGCCTGGGTCGTCACCCCGTAGACCTTCGCCAGATCGCCAATCTTGTCCCCCTGCTTGATCACATGTTCCGTCACACCCGGAGCGCCCGGTGGCGGCTCCGTCGGAGTGGTGGCCACCGGCAGCGAACTCGACCCCAACCCAGACGTCGTCGGTCGCGAAGTCGCCGCAGAGCCATCCCCAACAACGCCCGCTCCACTCAGGCCGCCCGGCGTCGAAGCCCCGCCAACCAGCGCGTCGACCGGCGGAATGGTGGTCGTGCCCAGACCCGTCCCACCGGTCGCACCCGTCCCAGCCGTCCCGGCCCCTGCCCCACTGGCGCCCGTCGTCGATCCCGGAGCATCGCCCGGAAAGTTCGAGAAGTAGTTGGTGTCGCCCAAGGACGGCAGGGAGCTCGCCGTCGAAGTGGATTGGGTCGACGGCGTGCCGGACTTCTTGTCGCAGCCCTGCATCAGCAGGCCGCCGATGAAGACAACATGCAGTGCGAGAATGGTCAGGACGGTAACGCGCATGCGTGACTTCGGGGTCGACGCGCCGTCCAGCGCGGTCGGAGGTTGAAGCGGACTCGGTGTGCTCATGATCGTTGGCTTGTTGGGGATTGGCTCGAAATGGGGAAAACCTCGGAAGCGGAAGGGGATTCCTGCCGGGAACGGGATCGGGAATGCGCAGCAACCGACCCGGAAGTGTCGCCATGCTGGGAGACGGGTGGGGTGCGGTCACCGGACACGCCTGCCCCTTCGGACCCGCCCGCTCGTTGAAGCCGGGCCCGAAATACGTTTCGGAACACATCGGTCCCGGCTCCAGATTCAGGAAGCGCTCCACGGCTCGGGCACCCGGGCGAAAACAGGATGACGTCCCCCGGCGCCGCCTGTTCCACCGCTCTGTTGGCCGCATCTAACAACGAGGTCACCGGGGTGCAAGGCGTAAATAGCTGCCATGCCGCCTGCATCGCCGAGGCTGACTCGCCCAAAACGAACGCGTGTTTGACCCTCGGCGATAACACCGGTCCCAGGTCGTAGAAGTGCCTTCCGTCAAGCGCGCCACCGGCGATCAGCCAGATGTATGGGCTCTCGGGAGGTGTTGGCGCCAGTGCCATCAGGGCTCGATCCAACGCTTCAAGGTGGTTCGCGCAGGCATCGTTCACATAGCGCACGCCATCCACCTCACCCAGCCATTCGAACCGCCCGGGGGGCGCTTCGAAGCCCGCCAACGCCGTCGTCATCTCATCCAACCCCAATCGCAAGACCCGCCCTACCGCCAGCGCTGCCATGGCGTCCTCGGCAAAATGCTGACCTCGCAAACGCCCGCGCGCCATGTCCCAGAGCGGCCCCGACCATCCCTCGATCCGGCTGACCAACAAACCCCGGTCGAATCCAATATCGGCACGCCGGCTGCCCGCACTAAACGTGATTCCCTTGCCCGGCAGACCCAGCCCCGCCGCCTCAAATCGGGCCAGCGCCCGCGACTCCACCACCGCCCAATCGAACGGCTGTTGCGTCGCAAAGAGGCGGGCATATCGGCGCACCCCCGCCTCGCCAGCCTCGGCTTCATCCCGCTCG
>CAUJJW010000219.1 GCA_963205105.1 Verrucomicrobiota bacterium
GGGCTGAGTACCCGACGTCCTGGCAGGAAGCGCATTGGGGTGGCGATGTAGAGGTGGGGGGCGCGGAAGTACGGATGGGTCTGGCTGGTGTAGAGATGTTCGAGCGCGGTGTTGCCGAAGGTCATCGGGCTGGGCGCGGTCCAGTCGGCGAAGTTGGTGGAGGTGGAACGGCTGATGGTGCGGAACCCTTCGAAGTCGCCGCGGGACCAGGTGCGGAAATAGAGGACGTAGCAGTGCTCGGACTCGGACCAGAAGGCGACGTTTTGCGAGTCGAAGGCCCCTTGGGTGATCAGCGGTTTGTCGCGCCAGAGCCGCCAGCGGATGCCGTCGGCTGAGGCGAACCCGTGCAATCCGATGGCGGAAGTTCCGGCGAGGGCTTTGAAACGTTCATCGGCGGGCACGCCGGGGCGGGTGTCGAGGAACGGGGCGAAGTTGTGGGAGAAAGGCGCCTGGTGGGCGAGCACGACGTTGTTGGAGCGTGTGCCGTGGACTTCGAAGAGACCCAGGTTGGGTTTGGTCCAGGTGATGCCGTCGGGGCTTTCAGCGTAGCAAGTGACTTCGTTGGTGGAGCCATCGGCGCCGGCGACGGGCATGCCGCGGTAGTACATGGCGAAGCGCTTGCCGTCGTGGAGGACCGTGACGTAAGCGCTGAAGAGGCCTTCCCAGGGACGATCGAAGCGGATGGCGACGCCGGCGCGTTCGGGTGTGTGCAGGCGGAGGGAGGTTCCGCCTTCGAGGCTCTCGATGAGATGATGGTCGGTGAACAACTCCAGCCGATCGCCGAGATGGAGCGGAGGCGACGCGGCGTGGGTGGCGTGGGTGGCGCCGGCCAGGGCCAGCGTCAGAAGCAGTGGGAACAGGGGCAGCAAAGTTTTCAGGGTTTTGACGGGTGTTGAGGTCATGAACCGAAAAACAAGGAGTTCAACAAGCGGCCCTCATCCCGGCCTACTACCGGTGGGAGAAGGAGAATAGGCGCCGCGGGTTTTGGAAGGTTGACCCAACTGTTCGCTGGAACGAGGCGGGACGGCTCGCACGGATGTCGTCCCGGCCGGTCGTCGCAGGTCATACGCGACTCCCTCTCCCGCCGGGAGAGGGTTGGGGTGAGGGAGCCCGTTGAAGCTCCCATGACGGCTTGCTCTGCCAGTTCATCGAAAGCATGCCCTAGGGCTTCGCGAGGGGTTTGGGTTGGGCTTTTTCCCATTCCTCCCGGGTCACGGTCTTGCGTTCCTGGAGGTGAACGAAGGTTCCCTTTTTGTTGCCCACCACCAAGTCGGGCAGGCCGTCCTGGTTGACGTCGCCGACCACGAGTTGGGTGCCAACGCCCGAGTTGTCGTCGATGAGATGGGGGACGAAGTCGACGGATTTGTCGGCGTTCCGAACAAGCCGGAACCAGTAGCTGACGGCGGCCATGTTTCGGTCGGGATCGCCGGTGCGGCCGTGGGACCAGAAGCGTTTGCCGGTGACGATGTCCTTGAGGCCGTCGCCGTCCATGTCGACGAGTTCGATGGCGTGGAGCTCCGAGAACTTGACCCCGTAGCGGTTCTCGGAGGGTTCCTTGTTCATGAGGATGTGTTCGACCCAGCGGATGGTGGAGCCGTCGCGCTGTTGTTCGTACCAGGCGAGGCCGAAGGCGTGGGCGGTGAGGGCGGTGATGATGTCGTTGAGGCCATCGCCGTTGACGTCGTAGGCGAACATCTGGGAGCCGCCGAGGCCGAAGGGGCCGGGGTGGAAGGTCCACTCGGGGTCACCGGCGAGGGAGGCGGGTTGCTCCCACCAGCCGTCCTTTTCGAGCAGGTCAAGACGGCCGTCGCCGTTGATGTCCCCGAGGCCCATGCCGTGGGTGAAGTTGCCGTACTTCTTGTTGGGCGTGATGCGATGCCAGGTCCAGGGCTTCGAGGTGTCGCTCCAGTCCGGGGTGGCGTAGCCGTAGGCGCCTTCGGTGATGCAGACGAGTTCCGGTTTTTCGTCGCCGGTGAGGTCGGCGAACGTGGGCGATTCGTTGTCGGTTTGGCGGAAGACCACGTGGCGCGGCCAGTGCTTGTCGGGCGACTTGGGGTTTTCGAACCAGGCGGTTTCCTTGCCTGGAAAGCCGATGATCAGGACGTCCGTCCAGCAGTCGTTGTTGAAGTCGCGGGGGAAGGCAAAGAAATTGTCGGAATAGGTGTTGGCGACACCGAGGGCGCCTTCGAAACCGGGAACGGTGACGGTGGTGAGCGGGCTGAGCTTGAGCTGAAACGAAGCCTTGGGCGGGTAGAGTTCGTGGCGGTTGGTGAAGCCCGGACCCGCGTACCACCAGGGGCCGGACACGATGTCGTGCTGACCGTCGCGGTTGAAGTCAGCGAAGCTGGCGCCCTCACACCAGAACTGGTCGCTGAGTTGGAATCGGCGAAACGACAGCAGGACGGGATCGGCGGCGGTGGCGGCGATGCTGGCGAGGGCCGTGGTGAGGAGGAGGCAGGGTAGGGGATTCATGAGAAGGAACGTTTTGAAGAATCTGGATAACCATGGGGACCACGAAGCAGGGCGCGAGGATGATCGCGAGCGGCCCTCATCCCGGCCTTCTCCCGGGGGGAGAAGGAGGATTTGCGCCGCGGGTTCTGGCGGGTTGAGCCCCGTGTTGGCTGGAAGGAGTTGAGACGGCTCGTACGGATGGGGCATTGGAATCATTCGGCGGGGGGCACGTGGCTCCCTCTCCCTCCGGGAGAGGGTTGGGGTGAGGGAGACCGTTTCAACCCTCGCGATCGCTGACATGGAAAGGTTCATCCAGAGCGGTTTCACGGGATGCCAAAGCAGAGCCCCCGGCGGCCGGGAGAATCAACCCCGATTATAACTTGTGGAACGACAGGGCCTCGCCCTTGGCGGCGATGGCGATGCGGTCCCCCGGGTGGAATTGCCCATCGAGCAGCTTGATGGCGAGAGGGTCCAGAACAAGGTCCTGGATGGCGCGTTTGAGGGGGCGTGCGCCGAACTGCGGATCATGGCCCTCCTTGGCAAGCAGGCGACGGGCGGTCTCGTCGAGGGTGATCTGGAGCTGTTGTCCGGCGAGCCGTTTTTCGAGGCGCTGCAGCTGGATGTCGACGATGCGTGCCAGGTCTTTGTCGCCCAGGCTGTGGAAGAGGATGATGTCGTCGAGGCGGTTGAGGAATTCCGGGCGGAAATGGCCGCGGAGCTCGCGGTGGACGAGTTGTTCGAGTTGCTCGTGCTCGGCCGGTGTGGTGCGGCCGGCGGCGGAGAATTCCTGGATCAGCGGCGACGCGATGTTGCTCGTCATGATGATGAGCGCGTTCTTGAAGTCCACGGTGCGCCCCTGGCCGTCGGTGAGCCGTCCGTCGTCGAGCACCTGGAGGAGCACGTTGAAGACGTCGCCGTGGGCTTTCTCGATTTCGTCGAAGAGAAGGACGGCGTATGGGCGGCGTCGGATGGCCTCGGTGAGCTGGCCGCCTTCGTCGTAGCCGACATAACCGGGGGGTGCGCCGATGAGGCGTTGGACGGAGAACTTCTCCATGTATTCCGACATGTCGATGCGGACCATGGCCTGCTCATCGTCGAAGAGGAACTCGGCGAGGGCGCGGGCGAGTTCGGTTTTTCCGACGCCGGTGGGCCCGAGGAACATGAACGAGCCGATGGGGCGGTTGGGGTCCTGGAGGCCGGAACGGGCGCGGCGGACCGCGTTGCTGACGGCGCGGATGGGTTCCGACTGGCCGATGACGCGTTGGGCGAGGCGTTCCTCCATGTGCACGAGTTTGGCGCGTTCACCTTCGAGCATGCGGGTGACAGGGATGCCGGTCCACGCGGCGACCACTTTGGCGACATCCTCCTCGGTGACTTCGGTGCCGAGCAGGCGGTTGCCTTCGGGGGCGGCGTTCAGGGCTTTCTCGGCGTCGGCGAGTTTTTGGTGAAGTCCGGGGAGGCGGCCGTACTGGATTTCGGACGCCTTGCTGAGGTCGCCGATGCGCTGGGCTTTTTCGAGGTCGAGCTTGGCGTGTTCGATTTCGCCATTGGCCACGGAGACGGCGTCCAGGGCGGCTTTTTCGTTGTGCCATTGGGCCTTCAGCCGGGAGCCCTGTTCCTTGAGATTGGCGAGGTCCTTTTCGATCTTCTTGAGGCGTTCGCGCGAGGCCTCGTCCTTTTCCTTCTTGAGGGCGGTCTGCTCAATTTCGAGCTGAAGGATCTGGCGTTCGAGCTGGTCGATCTCGGTGGGGAGCGAATCGAGTTCCATGCGCAGCCGTGAGGCCGCCTCATCGATCAAATCGACGGCTTTGTCGGGGAGGAAGCGGTCGCTGATGTAGCGGTGGGAGAGGGTGGCGGCGGCGACGAGGGCGGCGTCCTGGATGCGGATGCGATGGTGGACTTCGTAGCGTTCCTTGAGTCCGCGGAGGATGGCGATGGTGGCTTCGACGGTGGGTTCGGCGACCTGGACGGGCTGGAACCGGCGTTCGAGGGCGGGATCCTTTTCGATGTATTTGCGGTATTCGTCGAGAGTGGTGGCTCCGATGGTGCGGAGTTCGCCCCGGGCGAGCTGGGGTTTGAGCATGTTGGCGGCGTCGGAGGCCCCTTCGGCCTTGCCGGCGCCGACGAGGGTGTGGAGCTCGTCGATGAAGAGGATGATCTTGCCGTTGCTGGAGGTGATTTCCTTGAGGAAGGCCTTGAGGCGGTCCTCGAACTCACCGCGGTACTTGGCTCCGGCGATCATGGCGCTGAGGTCCATGGCGATGATGCGCTTGTCCTTGAGAGATTCGGGGACGTCGCCGGCGATGATGCGGCGGGCGAGGCCTTCGGCGATGGCGGTTTTGCCGACGCCGGGTTCGCCGATGAGGACGGGATTGTTCTTGGTGCGCCGGGTAAGGACCTGCATCACGCGACGGATTTCGTCATCGCGGCCGATGACGGGATCGATTTTTCCCTGGCGGGCGAGGGCGGTGAGGTCGCGGCCGTATTTTTCGAGGGTTTGGAATTTCTCCTCGGGATTGGGATCGGTGACGCGTTGATTGCCGCGGAGTTGGGCGAGGGCGGTGAGGAGAGGGTCGTGTTTGAGTTGGTGCTTTTGGAAGATGGGTTTGAGGGCGGGGCCACCTTCCTTGAGGAGGGCGAGGAGGAGATGTTCGGTGGAGACGAAGTCGTCGTGGAGTTTTTTGGACTCGGACTCGGCGGCGTCGAGGGTGCGTTTGAGGGCGGGGCTGGGGAAAAGATCGGACGAGCTGATGCCGGTGACCTTGGGGCGACTGGCGAGTTCGCGTTGGAGGTCGTTGATGAGGGCGGGGGTGGCGATGCCGAGTTTTTGGAGAAGTGGAACGATGAGGCCGTCGGATTCGGTGACCAGAGCGAGGGCGACGTGGAGCGTGTCGAGTTCCTGGTTGGAATTCTGGTAGGCGAGATTCTGGGCTGCCTGGAGTGCCGCTTGGGCCTTGGTGGTAAAACGCTCTATGTTCATGGCTCTGAAGTATCCCTGCCGGCCCGGCCGTCAAGAGCCCGGTTGGGAAGCGGGGTTCAGGGCGGGCCGATGAGGACAATGGGACTCTTCCACCCAAAGCGGGGTGGGAGCGAGAGACTTGCGGACCGATTTTGAAGCGTGGCCGCTAAGCGGAACGGAGCGGTGGGGTGCTGGAAGTGCGATGGGATCGGGTCGCCACCTCGAATGGTATGCAATTGGGAGGCAATGCGTTGTGGCGCGAGCGAGGCTGAGATGGGGAGCTGGTTTTGGGTCGAACCTGGGTAGGGGCGGTGGTGCCGTCGAGCAGGCCGCGGAGGTTGGCGATGGCGGTCTCCATGGCCTCAGCCTCCTGGGTGAGGTCGAAGGCGGCATGCGCACTTTCCTGAGCGTTGGCGGCGTTCTGTGCGGTGACCTCATCCAAGCGTGTGACGACGGTCCGGACGTCGGCCATACCGGAGCGTTGGTCCGCGGAGGCTGTTGCGATATCGGCGACCAGGGAGTCGAGGTGGCGGACTTTTGCTTGGATCTCCTCGAAACTTTGGGCCACGACCCGGCTGAACTCGTTCCCCTGCTGGCTCTTGTCGACGGAGTCCCGGATTTTGGTGTCGGTTTCGAGGGCGGCGGCGGCGCAGCGTTGTGCGAGGTGGCGCACTTCCTCGGCGACGACGGCGAAGCCTGCGCCGGCTTCGCCCGCGCGGGCGGCTTCGACGGCGGCGTTGAGGGCAAGGATGTTGGTTTGGAACGCGATCTCGTGGATGTCCTTCAGAATCTTGGAGATATCATCGCCGGCGGTACGGATTGCTTCCATGGCGGCGAGCAACTGGGAAATCTTCTCGGCGCCGGCATCAGCGCAGGATCGGGCTTCAGCGGCGGACTGTTTGGCGGATTGCGCGCTATCCGCGTTGCGTTGGGTCAGGGAGGTCATGGCTTCCAGAGCGCGGGCAGCCTCCTGGAGGGAAGCTGCCTGGCTGTTGGAATGCTCAGCGAGGGAGGCGCTACCGACCTGAATGGAGCCGGAGGTGGCGAGCACGGTTTGGGCCCCGGCGACCAGGTGATCGGTAATGTGGGTGAGTGGTCGGGCGACCTGGCGTCGGATGGCCCAAGCCAGGAGGACGCCGATCAGGCCAATCATGGCCGCCAGCGAGAATCCGGACGTGATGCGGGTCGTTTGTCGGATGGAATTCGAGAAGGCAAGCCACTCGCCCTGCGCTTTGCGGAGGGATTGGTCGGAGAAACGAAACGCCATGACGCCTGCGTAGGCGTTCAATGAGGATTCCGGATGGCACTGCATGCAGTCCTGGTGCATGCGGACGGGTCGGTAAATGTCGAAGCCCGAATCGGTGCGGTGGCGGAAAGGTTCGGTGGCGGTTTGGGCCTGGGTGGCGATGGCTGGTTCGAGTTGGGACCCCAGTCGATTGGAGTCGGAGCCGTACCGCATGGTGCCGGCCGCGTCGAAGAGGGCGAGTTCGTTCAACCCCTCCAGCTTTCCCTGGTCGTTGATGATCGTCGCAAACCCCTCCATGTCGCCGAGGGCCATCGCATTCATCAGCAAGGCGTTGACGGCGCTGTTGAGGGCTTCGATCCATTCCCATTGAACCGTTTCCTCACGGGCAAGGTTTTGGGTGGTGAGCGAATCGACAAGCCCGGCGTTCTGGCGTTGTTGGAACCACTGCGATGGGATTCCAACGCATGCGATGCCGGCGACTGCGGTGAGCAGGAGCCTCGACTGGAGTTTCATGCGAGCGATCGATGGCCCTTTAGCGAGGGCGGGTCGGGAGGTGAGGGCCTCGTTTGGGTCTGGTCTTTCCGGTTCATCGGTCGCTGGGGGAGGAAGCTTAAGCGAAATGGACGGGATGAATGGCCCTAGAACGGCAGGCGGGTTCATGGGCAGGAGCGCTTTCCAAACATTGGACAGGTATTGGGACCATGAACCGGGGCGCGAGGAGTGGAGCGGGCGGCCCTCATCCCGGCCTTCTCCCGGAGGGAGAAGGAGACGATGCGCCGCGAGTTTCGAAGGGTTGAGCCGGGTGTTGGCCGGAACGAGTCGAGACGGCTCGGAAGAACGGGGTACAGGCATGTCCCCGAGGACTGGACGCGACACCCTCTCCCCCCGGGAGAGGGTTGGGGTGAGGGAGCCCGTTTCAACTCTCGCGATGGCTTGCATCGGGAGGTTCCCGGGCAGATCCCGGGCTTGCGCGGCGGTTGGGTCTGGTAAGACTGCGTCCATGCATTCCCTGCGTGCGGCCCTCTGTGGCATTCTGCTGGCGTCGTCTCTGGTTCAGGCGGCGGATGACTATGTTCTGGGGCCGGAGTCCAAGGAACGGGCGCCAGGGGTTTCGGCTGGCAAGGTCCATGAATTCCAGTTCAACGAGTCGAAGATCTTCCCCGAAACCTCCCGCGATGCGTGGATCTATATTCCGGCGCAGTACGATGGATCGAAGCCGGCGGCGCTGATGGTGTTTCAGGATGGGCACACCTACGTCGGGACTGGCCCGAACGCCTCGATGCGGGTGCCGATCGTGTTCGACAACCTGATCGCCAAGGGAGACATGCCGGTCACCATCGCGGTGTTCGTGAACCCGGGGCATCGCGGCGGCGACGGTCCGCCGCGTGAAGGTTGGGGCAACCGGACCAATCGCAGTTTCGAATACGATTCGCTCGGTGACGCCTATGCGCGGTTCTTGCTCGAGGAATTCCTCCCGTTTGTGGCGGCCAAGTTTCAGGTGACCTTCAGCGAGGATCCATCGATGCGGGCCATCTGCGGCATGAGCAGCGGCGGGATCTGTGCCTGGACGGTGGCCTGGGAACGTCCCGGCTCATTTGGCAAGGTGCTGAGCCAGATCGGGAGCTTCACCAACATCCGGGGCGGGCATGTGTATCCGGCGTTGATCCGGAAGACCGAACGGAAACCGATCCGGGTTTTTCTCCAGGACGGCGCCAACGATCTCAACAACCTCCATGGCAACTGGCCCTTGGCGAATCAGGAGATGGCCAGCGCGCTGGCGTTTGCGGGCTATGACCACACGTTCGAGTTCGGAACCGGCGCCCACAACGGCAAGCACGGCGGGGCGATCCTTCCCGACTCCCTACGCTGGCTGTGGCGCCCGTCGCTCGCGGCACTGCCCAAGCCGCAGACCAAGGACAACATCGGCGGCGACGAGGCGCTGTCGAAGGTGCTCCCGGATGGCGGACAACCTGGTGATTGGGAATTGGTTGGCAGCGGTTATGCCTTCACCGACGCCGCCTGCTCGGACGCCGTCGGCCACTTCTACTTCTCGGATTTGCCGAAGGGCACCTTGTACCGGGTGCCGGCGGCGGGTGGGGCCCCGGAGGTTTGGTTGAAGGACGGACCGAAGATCAGCGGCATGAAATTCGGTGCGGACGGAATGTTGTACGCCTGTGTGCAGGGGGAAGGGACGAACAACGTGAAGACGATCGTGGTGATCGATCCGGCGACGAAGAAGTTGGAGACGCTGGCCACGACGGTGCAGCCCAACGACCTGGTGGTGGCGAAGAATGGGTTTTTGTACTTCACCGACACCGGCGCGGGTGCGGTGGTGCAGGTGCCGCTGAAGGCGCGTTCGATGTCGCGTCCGCCGGTGGCGGCGGGAGGGATCAGTAAACCGAACGGCATCGCGCTCAGCCCGGATCAGCGGCAACTGTGGGTCAGCGAATACGGTGGAACCAACGTGTGGAACTTCCTGATCGCGGAGGATGGTTCGTTGAAGGGCGGGGAGAGGCTGGCGGAATTGCGGACGCCGGTGAACAAGGCGGACAGTGGCGGGGATGGGGCGATTACGGACGCGATGGGGCGGGTCTATGTGACGTCGCATGTCGGCATTCAGATGTTCGATGTGGGCGGGCGGATGGGCGGGGTGATTTCAAAGCCACAGGAGAAAGGGGCGGTCAGTTGCGCGTTTGGGGGAACGGGACATGCCTGGCTGTACGTGTGCAGCAGCGACAAAGTGTACCGGCGCCAGACGATCACCAGCGGGGTGAAATGAGGCCCGGTCACCGATCATGAACCGGCCCGAGCGGGCATGCTCATGCTGTAGCGGCGGGCGTCTCGCCTGCCGTGGAGCCGGGCATCTTGCCCGGCGGGAAGCGCGGTGGGAGCTCGTGTCGTATGGAAAGGATTTCCGGGGGGCGGGACGCCCCCCTCTACGGCAGG
>CAUJJW010000220.1 GCA_963205105.1 Verrucomicrobiota bacterium
AAGACAAGCAAAGCTGGAATCCAGAGAGGTTTCATGGGGAAGTCTCATTTGCCGGGAATCGCTGAGGATCGCAATCTTGAAACCAAGTCAATCCGGGATGACCACCAAGCCGAATGCGGGTCATTCGCGACGTGTGGAGCGCGAAATTCCTCAGCTTTTCAAGCGTAGCTAACAGGAACTAGGCTGTTGAAGGAAGGGCGCCTGAGACGCCTCAGCAATGATTGCCGATTACCTCCGAACTGAAAGCGATCGAATCGAGTGGAAGGTTTCCGCCGATGACTCCGAGAAGATCATCCAAGCCGTTTGTGCCATGGCCAATGATCTGGGAGGATCGGCACGTCCTGGAATCATCCTCGTAGGGGTGGACAAGGGCGGGAAGGTCGTGGGAGTTGGCGACATCAGGAAGCTCGACGACATCGAGCAGCGACTCTCCAACCAACTGCGATCGACGAAGATGGTTCCGACTCCATCGTTTGACCTGCGCCACGAGGAGCTGGAGGGAAAGCATGTTTTGGTGCTGTCGATTGAGCCCTATCCTGTTCCGCCTCTGGTGCAGGTGAACAGCGTGCCATGGATTCGGCAGGGGACGACGACACGACGCGCGACGGATGCCGATGTGGCGCGGCTGAGGGAACGGCGTCCCGAGAGCACCCGTCCGTTCGATCAGCGGACCCACCGCCTCGCCACGGTCCAAGACCTCGCGGAAGCTCCTCTGAGGGCCGAGTATCTAGCTGCCAAGGAGGGAATTGTGGATGCCGAGGTGTTTCCAGAATTTACCGCATGGCTCACCCAGCGTCAGATGGGGCAGCTCGTTGATGGGGTATGGCGGCCCAATCCCACCGCGTTGCTGATTCATGGCATCAGTCCCGACAGCTGGTACCCCGGCGCCAAGATTGAGTTCGTTCGCTATGGAGGTGGCGACGTTGACAGCGCTGTCGCGTCGAGGAAATCGATCGGAGGCACTCTGCCGGAACAACTGGAGGCATTGTGGGCGCAAATGGAAGCGCACCTCGCCTCGGGAGTGGCGGAGGTGCGGGGACCTGTGGAGACCTATCGTCCCGACTATCCGTCGGAGGCCCTCAAAGAACTCGCCCGCAACCTGGTTCAGCACCGTCAATATGAGGGAAACAATGCCCCATCCCGAGTGGAGTGGTTTGACGATCGGATTGAGTTTTCAAACCCTGGTGGACCTTTCGGGAGGGCTTCGGATGGAGAGTTTGGCGAGCACTCTGACTACCGAAATCCCACACTGACGGCACGTCTTGTGGAACTGGGATACGTCCAGAAATTGGGGCGAGGTATCCGACGGGTTCGAAAGCACCTTGAGCAGAACGGCAATCCTCCCATGAAAGTGGAAATTGTCGGCTACACACGCGTCATCCTTTTCAAGCGCCCATGAAATCGATGGTGCTCTTCAACAACAAAGGGGGAGTGGGCAAGACCACCTTGACGTTCAACTTGGCGCACATGTTCGCCCGCTTGGGGAAGCGTGTGGTCGTCTTGGACTTCGACCCCCAGTGCAACATGTCTTCCATTCTCCTGGAGGAAGATGAGCTGATGGACCTTTGGGCGGAGGACGAGCCGCAAACGGGTGTCACCGTCGCGGCCTGCATCGACCGGGTTCGACGGGGCAAGGGGGAGTTGCGAAACCCTGTGTTGCGAGAGGTTGCGGACAACCTTTGGTGTCTGCCGGGACATCTTTCCCTGGGGCGTTTTGAGCAACCTCTTGCGGAGGAATGGCCCAAGGTGCTTTCGACCGACAACGAACGAGCACTCGACGTAACCACCGCTTTGGATGAGCTGTCCAATCGGGCGGCAGAAGAGGTCCATGCCGATTTGGTCCTTTTGGATGTGGGACCCAGCCTGGGGGCGTTGAACCGCGCAGCGCTGCTGGCATGTGACGCGGTAGTGATTCCCGTGGCGCCGGATCTGTTCAGTCTGCAAGGGCTCCGAAACGCTGGGCCCACTCTGAGTGAGTGGCGAACAAACTGGTTGAAAGTGGTTCGAGATCACCTGGCCGGTCGTCCTCAGCAGGATCTCCCAGTTCACGAGTTTCGGCCCATTGGGTATTTGGTTCAGCAACACCTCGCACGAGTCGATCGGCCCGTTCGGGCCTATCGGGACTGGGCCGACAGGATTCCAGCGGAATACCATCGAAGCGTCCTTGAGGAACCGGCCCACGAGGGCCTGACGATGGGTTCGGATGGCAGCTGCCTAGGTTCCATCAAACACTTCGGCAGCCTGGCACCCTATGCCCAGGCCGCCAGAAAGCCCCTGTTTGATCTGAAGCAGGCCGATGGGGTCGGAGGGGGGCAGTTGCAGGCGGTGGCAAGGTGTCGCGGTGAGTTTATCGAACTGGCGGCACGCCTCATGGATCGGCTCGGTGTCGTGCCTATTGCCGAGCCGACATCTTAACATCGATTCGTGCCGTAACCGGGCGATCGTGCAATCCCGAAACCATGCAATGCATCGGCGTTGCGAATGCAGTGGGGGAAGCCGATGGGTGTTTCTCGAACGCAGCGAGACAGGGACAAAACCCGTGGCGGTGACGTCGCTTAGCGATTCTGCATCGCGCGGCGGCGCGCGCGCAGAGCAGCGATGGCGAGCAGACTGGCCGTCACCCAGCCGGCGGTTTCGGCGGGTTCGGGCACGGTGGCCGGTGACGATCCTGTGGTGCTGGGGTTGGCCGCGGTGAACACCTCCAGCCGGGCGAAATCGAACAGAAAATCCCCGCGGTCGGCTTCCAGGGTGTACTGGATCACCCCATCTTCCAGGGCTCCAATGACGGTGGAGTTCAGGTTGCCATCGAAGAGCGTGAAGCTGCGGTTCGAAATCTGGCCCCGATCAAAATCGTAGTCGCCGCCACTGCCGTCATCGCCGGAGCCCCGGATAAACTCGATTCGAACCTCCTCGGTGCCTGAATCAGTGCCCTCATCGCGAACATAGAAGTACGCGGTGGCGCTGGTGATGGTGAATTGGCTGGGACTATAGCCCGCGACGTCGGTGTAGAGTTTGGGCGAGTTGGCGTATGGCGCTCCGATGGTGACGGTGCCGGAGCCATCCCCCACGGAGATGTTGAAGGTTCCTGTGTAGGTCCGTTGGGAGCTGGTGCCATCCTTGTTCATCAGGACCCCGATGGCATCAATATCCATGAAGGCGGCGGCATACGTGTGACTCCCTACGGCTGACCCAACCATCCATAGAACTACCAAGCGACTCAGATACTGGCGCAACATGACTTGATCTTGATTCCGTACGGATGGGATCCGAATGGCGCGGGGTTCATCCCAGCGCGCTCAGGACGTCCGCTCCTTAGCATCGGACGTGCCCAGGACGATCCACCAGCGCCGGGTCCCTGGGAAATGGAGAGTGGCGAGATGGCTTGGACGGGCGTCAGTGGCGGTCCTGGGTGAGGATCTGTCCGTCCCGAAGCAGCCGGTCCTTGAGCTGTGCGTACGGAACATCCTGAACGGCAGCGCCGGCGTCGAGAGCGAGGGCCGCTGCCGTGGCGGCGGACTGTCCCAGGATCATGAACACCGGCTCCATGCGAATGGAACCGAAGGCGATGTGGGAACTGGAAACGCACACCGGGACAACCAGGTTCTCAGCCTGCTGCTTCTTGGGAAGCAGCGAACCAAAGGCGATCGGGTACGGGCCAGGTGTGGGCACACCGATGTCGCCTTCATTCTGAACGAAGCCGTCTGCGGTGATGTGGCGCTGCACGTTGTGGGAATCAATGGTGTACGAACCCATGCCCACGGACTCCGGGGTGGGTCGGCGACGCAAAAGCTCATTCTCGGTCATCACGTGCTGCCCGATCATGCGGCGCGCTTCCCGCACGTAGATCTGGTGCGGCCAGTTTCCGTTGTCGACGAATTCGTCGGCAGCCAGGCCCCACTTGGACATGGCGTCGCGGACGTCCTGGGGCACGCGCGGATCGTTGGCGACGAAGTACAGCCAGCCCTTCTGGTAACGTTCGTGCTCCTGGAGGATGGCGCGGCGGCGCTCATAGGTGGCCTCGGGATAGTCGTAATTCATGCCGATGTTATCGGTGCTCATCGGGCCGTGGTTGTTGGTGTCGGTCTTGTGGTTGGGAATGGGATCGTACTTGTCGAACGTCTCCCGCCACCCCGCCGCGTAGATGCGGACCAGAAGCTCATACTGCGCCGCATCATACCCCTCGGGCTTCGGAAAGGGGACCCGGTTGGGGGCATGGTCCGTGAGGCACATCCGGTAGCAGTACGCCTGGATGCGGAGGTCGCCGGCTCCGTAGGCGCCCGGCGGTTCGGGGCTCACTCGCGGAAGGAGTCCGCTGGTGGAATCCCCGGGGACGACGTAAGGGCTGATGCCCTGTTTCAGCACGCCGAAGTGGTGGCGGTGATGGAGGACGCCGGTCTGGATGCCGTTCCAGAGTTCCCCGTAGGTGTTGGTCGACTCGCGGCCGACGTGGTAGGCGACGCCTGCGGCGGCCATCAGGTCCCCTTCGTAGGTGGCATCCATGAACATCCGACCACGGAACGTCCGTCCGGAGAGCATGGTGATCGATT
Source organism: Verrucomicrobiota bacterium (assembly GCA_963205105.1). Classification (GTDB taxonomy): domain Bacteria; phylum Verrucomicrobiota; class Verrucomicrobiia; order Limisphaerales; family CAIMTB01; genus CAIMTB01. The sequence continues at coordinate 4,548 of CAUJJW010000220.1, forward strand.
CCAGCCGGCTTCCCGACTTCCTCACCCCGCCCTGGCGGTTGAGCCATTCATCGCGATGCACCGTGATCGAATGTTCGCGAATGAAATCCTCGAAGACCTGTTCTGCCACGTGGGGCTCGAAGATCCACATCGTGCGTTGGTTGCCGTCGATGGCGGGGGTTCCCTGACCTTTGTTGCCGTACGCCGACTTGGGCTGCCACTTCCAGGCGCCGGGCTGATCGTAGTGCTTCCAAATCCGGTGATAAAAATCCCGAGCGAGGCCGCCGATGACCGCCTTGTTGCCAGTGTCGGTGAAGCCCAATCCACCGCTGGACAACCCACCGAGGTGACGGTCGGGGCAGACGATGACGACGGACTTGCCCATGCGCTTGGCCTGAACAGCGGCAACCACTCCGGCGGAGGTGCCGCCGTAAATGACGAGGTCGGTTGCGGGGTCGGCGGCGAAGGCCCGGGTGGCAGCGCCGAGGCAGGCGACGAGAAGGAGCAGCAGTCGGGGCGCCGTTCGGGAATGCATGGGGCAGGTTGTGGGCTGGCGCTCGGGGTGTGTCGAGTCTGCGGTGGGAGAGACGGGAGGTGGTTCATGCAGAGAGCATCCGGCCAGGGTCCCCCGCCGAGTTTTGTTTTGCGCATGAAGAGGCTCCGAGGAGAAGTAGGGCATGCCAGCGCCTTCCCTGGGGCGGTTCTCTGCGCCCGTTGTGCTTCTCGCTGTGTGTTGGGCCGCGCTGGGCGGGTTCGTCGCCTCAGGTGAGGTGTTTCGACCGTGCCGGATCGACGTGGTGGAGAAGGGCACTGGCGTTCCGGTTCCCTTGGTGGAACTCAGGACGACGCACCAGTTGCGGTTCGTGAGCGACAACGCCGGAATCATTGCGATGGACGCACCGGAACTGATGGGCCGCACGGTGTGGTTCGAGGTGCTGGGGCACGGGTATGGCGTGCCGAAGGATGGTTTCGGTTATCGCGGTGTCCGCCTGAAGCCGGAGCCTGGCAGCCAACTGAAGGTCGAGGTGGAACGAACCTCGTTGGCCCGGCGCATGGGTCGGTGGACGGGCGCCGGTCTCTTCGCGGAGAGCCAGAAACTGGGAAGGGAAACCGATTGGCGGGAGCAGGGGGTGTTCGGGTGCGACAGCGTTCAGAGCGCGGTGCATCGGGGTCGGCTCTTCTGGGTCTGGGGAGACACGACCCTGGCAGGCTATCCACTGGGCATCTTCGATGCTTCCGCGGCGACGACGTCGCTTCCGCCCGCACCTTTGCTCGAACCACCGTTGAAGGTGCGTTTCGATTACTTCGAAGGAGAGAGCGGCGAGCCGCGGGGGGTGGCCAGGATGGCTGGGACGGGACCCACGTGGCTGACGGCGTTGGTCAGTCTGCCGAACGCCCGGGGTGAGGCACGGCTGGGTGCCGCCTTCATGAAAATCAAGCCGCCCCTGGAAGCCTACGAATGGGGGCTTTGTGTTTGGGACGAGCGTGCGCAACGGTTCGAACCGTTGCGCAACGTTTGGACGAAGTCGGACGCGACCCCCGAGCGCGGGCCATGTCCCGACGGCCATGCGGCCCTGTGGCGCGATGAAGTCGGCGTGGACTGGGTGCTGTTCGGCAATCCCCTGCCCACCTTGCGCTGTCGAGCGACGTTTGAGGCGTGGAGCGATCCGGAGGCGTGGGAAGTGCTGAAACCGCAGGAGACGATTCCCGAAGCCAAGGGGGAAGGGCGGGTGAGGCCCCACAGTGGGTCGATCGCCTGGAGTCCTTGGCGCCAACGATGGGTCACTGTGTTCACCGAGAAATTGGGGAAGCCGTCCGCGTTTGGAGAGGTTTGGTATGCGGAAGCGGGGACGCCGCTGGGTCCCTGGACGGGGGCGGTGAAGGTCCTGAGCCACGAGAACTACACGTTTTACAATCCGCGACTGCATGCGTCGTTGACCGCCAACGATTCATCGAAACTCTATTTCGAGGGAACGTTCTCCATGATGTTTGCGGACCATGCGGTTCCCAGCGGTCGGCACGACTACAACCAGGTGCTGTATTGTCTGGATCTCGCCGACCTCCCGAGCAGGCGTTAGCGGAACGATCCAGGTGAACTCCATGGAGTTCCCAACAACCGGAACGCCAGGGGAAGCCACGTAGCGGCAGGATCGGGAACGTTCGAGCACCCACACCCCTACGTGCTCGGACGGTCTTTCCTGGCGCTGTTGCGCTTCGGCGTGAGTCGCCTCCGATGGGTTGCGGTCCGACGACTGGCCTTCCTCGAAGGATTTCGAATTGCCGCGGGGCTTATGGGGTAAACACCCCATGGCCAGCCGTGGTGGGGATGAGATCCTTCCCAAGATAAACGTCAAAACCCCACATCTCACAGGCCGGGCCGGGTTCGATTTCGTCGACCTCCCGGTGGCAGGCGATGCGGAGTGCTATGGCCCCAGGGTCGGAAATCCGTGTGTGACCTCCGGGACTTGTCACCCGAATCTCAAGGGCTGCAAGCGGGTTCGAGTTTTCGAAAGGGAGGTACTATGGATCGGTGTCCGTCATCCGAGAACCCGAGCGATGGGGCGAGTCAGGTGGAACCGGCGTTACAGGAGTCCGAGCTGCGCTATCGGCGGCTTTTCGAAGCGGCACGGGATGGCATTTTGATCCTGGATCTGGAGACGGGGCGTATCACGGATGTGAACCCGTTTCTGGAAGAACTCCTCGGATTTTCGCGGGACGACATGGTGGGCAAGACCGTGGGTGACCTCAGCCCGTTCCGGGATGTGCTGGCGAATCAGACCATGTTGGACCGGCTCCAGCGCGAGGGATACACCCGCTACGAGGATCTGCCATTGGAAGCGCGTGACGGTCGCAAGGTTGCGGTGGAATTCGTCTGCAATGTCTACCAGGCCGGTCCGCGCAAGGTGATCCAGTGCAACATTCGCGACATCACCGAACGCAAGGCTCTGGAGCAACAGCTTCGGCAGGCCCAGAAAATGGAGAGCATCGGCACGCTGGCCGGGGGTGTGGCGCATGACTTCAACAACATTCTCGCCGTCATCCAATTGGAGTCTGGGCTTCTGAAGTTCGGAGGCAACCTTTCTACGGATCAGTTGGAATCCATCGAAAACATCAGCGCGGCGACCCATCGCGCGCTCACCCTGACCCGACAACTGCTCCTGTTCAGTCGGCGGGAGCGGTTGCACCCCTGCGACCTGGATCTGAACCAATCCGTCCACGGGATGGCCAACATGCTGCGACGCCTGCTGGGTGAGCAGATTCAGATGCAATTCAAGGTTTGCAGCGAGCCGATGTGGGTGCATGCGGATGCCGGCATGCTGGATCAGGTGCTCATGAACCTCGCGGTGAATTCCCGTGATGCGATGCCCGAGGGCGGCATGTTGGTCGTCGAGACGGCCGCGGTGGAGTTCGATGACGGGGTGAAGGGATTGTCCAGCCAGGCCCGACCCGGGTCCTTTGTATGCTTGAGCGTGAGTGACAATGGCTGTGGCATTTCCGCCGAGAACCTTCCCCGGATTTTCGATCCCTTTTTCACGACCAAGGACGCCGGCAAGGGAACCGGGCTGGGACTGGCCACGCTGTTCGGAATTGTCCGGGAGCATCGGGGCTGGATCCACGTGTACAGCGAGCCGGGTCGCGGGACCACCTTTCGCATCTATCTGCCGCGTCTGGTCGGCCATGCCGGTGTGAAGCCGGAGCCGCCGGTGATTTCCCCCATGGTAGGAGGCAACGAAGTGATTCTACTCGTGGAGGACGACAATTTCCTGCGCCCATCACTCTGCAAGACCCTGGGCAAGCTCGGGTATCGGGTTTGCGCGGCCAGGAATGGAATCGAGGCTGTGGAGCTTTGGAACCGGCATCGCGACCAGATCCATTTGCTGCTGACCGATCTGGTGATGCCTGGCGGCATGACGGGTCGCGGATTGGGGGAACGATTCCTCCGCGACAAGCCGGAACTTCGAGTGGTTTATGCCAGCGGCTACAGCGCCGAGATACTGAGCCGGGATTTTCCCCTGAAGGACGGGTTCAACTACCTGTCGAAGCCCTTCTCGGACGCCAAGCTGGCCCGAACCATCCGCCGTAATCTGGACGGGGTTGCCTAGGACGTTGCCAGCAGCCGGCAAAGGCGACTCCGGGAGGACCTCCCGAGATGGGCAACGGAACAGTGCAGGGCAGGGGTGGTCCTCCGAACTGCCGCCGAACACTCGACGCCGGGGTTGTCCGTGGCCAAAATCCCGCCCATGCAAGTTGCGGATGTTCTCCTCCCCGAGCCGAAGATCAAACCGGTGCTGGATCCTGGATTTCGCCCCGCCGCCCTGGCGGTGCGCGCCCTGGAAGGCGCTGCAAAAGCCTCAGGCAAGCCCCTGGATGTGGGTGTGGCGTTGGAGCAGGCGGATGGTTCCACCTTCTGCTTTCGTCGGTCCTTTCTGCCGGCGGGACATCCGGCCGCGGCGGCCAACGGCTATTTCCTCGAGCGGTTGGTGAAGTTTCTCCTGTGGTCCCGGGGCGGCTGGAAGGTCCACGTGGAAGGATCAAAGGAACTGGCGGACGGACTGCGGGCGTACTACGCGGACACCGAGACCGGCCGCTTCGACACGATGATGATGGGGGAGCGCATCTACGAGCGCCGCTTCGAGGTGGTGTCGGTGGATCGATTGCCGGCGGAACGGGCGACGACCCAGGCGCTGGGGCGCCATTGGGATGGATGCCGGATCGGTTTCGATCTGGGCGGTAGCGATCGCAAGGTTTCGGCGGTGATGGATGGCAATCCGGTGTTCACCGAGGAGACGGTCTGGGACCCCATCAAGCAGGCGGACCCGCAGTACCACTTCGATGGGATCATGGATTCGCTGAAGAAGGCGGCGGCGCATTTGCCCCGGGTGGATGCGATTGGTGGCAGCGCAGCCGGGGTCTATGTGAACAACCAGCCCCGGGTGGCTTCCTTGTACCGGGCCGTGCCTCCGGACCTGTTCCAGTCGCGGATCAAGCCGATCTTCGCCGACCTCAAGGCGGCCTGGGGCGGGATTCCGTTTGAAGTGGCGAACGACGGCGAGGTCACGGCTTTGGCGGGATCCATGGCGCTAGGCAAGAACGCGGTTCTGGGCATTGCGATGGGGACAAGCACCGCGGCGGGGTTTGTGACGCGCGATGGCAACATCACCTCCTGGTTGAACGAATTGGCATTCGTGCCGCTTGATTTTCGGCACGAAGGGCCGCGGGACGAATGGAGCATGGATCGCGGGGTGGGTTCCCAGTATTTCTCGCAACAGGCGGTGGGCCGGTTGCTGCCGGCGTCCGGCATCGAATTCGACCCCTCGCTGGGGCTGCCGGAGAAACTCAAGCTGGTGCAGCAGCGCATGGCGCAGGGGGATGTCCGGGCCCGGCGGATCTACGAAACGATCGGGACTTATTTCGGCTATGGCCTGGCCCATTTCGCGAGCTTCTACGACTGCGACCACGTGCTGGTTTTGGGTCGGGTGATGACCGGCGAGGGCGGGAACTTGATCCTGGAAGGAGCCCGAGCCGTGCTGGCGGCCGAGTTCCCCGACCTGACTGGGCGGATCGAGTTTCATACCCCAGACGAGACCTCGAAGCGGCATGGACAGGCGGTGGCAGCCGCGAGCCTTCCCAACCGGAAGGGCTAGACCGCCCTAGGCTTGAACCCATCAGACCGTCAGGAGCGGCACTGCCTCGGCCGGGGCAAGAACGCGCACTGGGCCACGTCCGCGGACGGGAAAATGCCGCACGTTTCCGGTGACGAGGGTCATTTGTTCCGAGGCTGCAGCGACTTCGAGAAACACCAGGTCCGCGGGGTCTGTCGTCATCAGTCCCGCGATGGCCGGCGCACTGAGATGGCGTTGAAAGGGAAGAATCCCCCAGAAAGCCAGGAGCCTCACTGGATCGATGCGGAGCTTGGGGCGTGCCAACACATCACGATACTCGGCGAGAATTCGGTCGTCGGCCACCCACTGAAGCCGCCGGGCAAGCAACGCGTCGACCAAGCGTCCTGGGGCGCCATGCGGCGAAAGGAGCCCTGAAACCAAAACGTTTGTGTCCAGAACCCAGATCGGCATGGAGGCTCAGTCGCGTTGATTCATCGATCTCGGGATTTCCGGTAGCTTCGGATCTCGGCGTCGATGGCTTCGAGGGAAAGCGCCGCGGTCTCATTCTCTGCGGCGGAGGCCCGAATGTCCCGGACGGCATGGCGGGCACGGGCGAAAGCGATCTCCTGGAGGTCCTCCAACAGGGTTTCGGGACTCGTCGGGGTGATGATGCCCATGGGGATTCCGTCGCGCGTGACCACGACGGCACCCGCTTCGACCACGTCTGCCCACACGGCTGCCGGTCGGGCTGACAACTCCCGCGAAGCGACCATCTTCATGCTCAACAGTTGATCGGCGTTTGATTGATTGTCAAGCTGGGGAGCCTTTTCCCGCCGCTGAAGTGACCTGGTGATTCGGGCGTGAACCGCATCGCGGATTCGTCCCAGAACGGATGCGCTGGGTCCGGAATGGGGGAACGATTCAAAGCCAAGCGCTATGAATTCCCTTGTCACGCGTCGCCGGTTCCTGGCCTCGAACCTTCAAGCAGCACTTGCCGCGTCCGTGTTCCCCGCGGTGCTTCCCATGTCCGTGCTGGGACGCGGACGCACCTTGGGTCCGAACGATCGGGTGAACGTGGGGTGCATCGGGGTGGGGCCGCAGGGACGCGGGGTCATGGGTGGGTTCTTGTCCCAGGACGGTGCGCGGGTGGTGGCGGTGTGCGATGTGGCGGCCCCGCATCTTGCGGAGGCGGCGCGACAGGTCGACACGCGCTATCGCAACAGCGACTGCTCCCGCTACCACGACTTCCGCGAACTGCTGGCCCGCACTGACATCGACCTCGTTCAGATCGCGACACCCGATCATTGGCATGTGCCGATCGCCATGGCCGCGGCGCGAGCCGGTAAGGACATCTACCTGGAAAAGCCAATGGGTTTGACGATCGCGGAGGATCAAGCCCTGCGGAAAGCGGTGTTGAAACACAAGCGTGTGTTTCAGTTCGGCACCCAGCAGCGATCGGGAGGCGAGTTCCTGCGGGCGGTGGACTGGGTGCGAAGCGGGCGGATCGGAAAGCTGCAGCGCATTCATGTCTGGAGCCCGGCGAGTCGTCCCGGTGGCTCCACCGTTCCGACAGCCGTGCCGGAGGGTTGGGACTTCCCCACGTGGCTGGGTCCGGCCCCGGAAGCGCCCTGCACCGATGGGTTGCTCGCCGACAATCCCGCCACCGGTGCCTGGAAGACCTGGTGGTACCGCTACGACTACGCGCTGGGTTTCATTGCCGGGTGGGGCGTGCATCCCCTCGACATCGCCCTCTGGGGACATCCCGCCATGCTGGAGGGACCGATGAGTGTCGAAGGTCGTGGCACCTTCCCCGCGTCGGGCGCCTGCACCACCTCGATTGCCTGGGACGTGCAGTTTGCCTTCGCCGACGGAGTGACCATGCGGTTCAAGGGCACCCCGAATGAGTGGAGCGAAGCCAACGAACTGAACGACTTCACGGAATGGCGTGAGCGATACGGTGGCATTGAAGGCCACGGGACGGCCTTTGAAGGAACGGACGGGTGGATCTGCGTCCATCGCGGCGCGGTGCGCGCGAGTCGCCCTGGCCTGGTGGAAGAACCCCGCGGTCCTGGGGTGCCCGGCGTGCTGCGAAGCCAGCATCATCAACGGAATCTCATCGATGCGGTGCGCTCACGAGGTCCCACCGTCTGCCCGATCGAGGACGCGGTTCAGGCGGACATCCTTTGTCACTTGGCGGACATCGCCACCCGGGTGGATCGCAAACTCACCTGGGACCCGAGGCGCGAGCGTTTCGCGGACGATGCGGACGCCAATCGGCGTCTGGAACTGCGACCCATGCGGAAGTCGTGGCACAAGATGGTCTGAGCCCGACAGTCGGCAGACAGTCGGCGGTTGCGGATCAGGAAGCGGCGTCCCTAGCTTGCCGGGAATCGGGGCATGAACGCCGCATGGGCCAGGATGGAAGCTGTGTTGACCGGGGGAGACCTGATTCCTCCGGGCTGTGGTGTTGTGGTGGCGGTATCGGGCGGGCGCGACTCCATGGTGTTGTTGGCGGCGTTGAATCGTTGCCGGGCTCGGCTGGGGTGGCGCCTGGTGGTGGCGCATTTTCATCATCAACTGCGTGGCACCGAAGCTGACGCAGATCAGGCCTGGGTGGCGGTGACCGCGGCGCGGTCCGGTTTGCCGTTTGTGGCCGGCACCGCGGATGTGGGGGCGATGCGGGCCCCGGGCGAGTCCTGGGAAGCGGCGGCCCGCCGATTGCGGCATGGTTTTCTGGCGCGAGTGGCGCGCGATCAGGGATGTTCGCGGGTGGCGCTGGGGCATCACGCCGGAGATCAGGCAGAGCTCTTTCTGTTGCGCATGTTGCGAGGCGCGGGGGCTGCCGGGTTGGGTGGCATGCGCGAGGCAAGTCCCTCGCCGGCGGATCCCGGGCTTACCCTGGTTCGCCCAATGCTTCACTGCCTGGGAGTTGAGGTTGAGAACCTCGCCAGGGAGTGGGCGATCGAGTTTCGGGTGGATGCCACCAATCGCGACACGGTCCACCTGCGGAATCGGGTGCGTCACGAACTCCTGCCGTTGCTGGAGGCGAGGTTTCAGCCAGGACTGGAGCGGGTTCTGTTGCGGGAACAGGCCATCCTGAGGGACCAGGGAGACTTCATGGAAGTGATGGCGCGCGACTGGCTGGCGATGTCCCACGACTCCAAGCCTGGATTTGAAAGTCTGGCGGTGGCGTTGCAGCGGGAAGTGTTGCGCGGGCAGGCGAAAGGGCTGTCGCTCGTCATGGACTTCGAGGACCTGGAGAGGCTGCGGCAAGTCGCCGACGAGCCGGTGCAACTGGGTCCGGGCTTGCGGGTTGTGCGCGATGTCGCGGGTGGGCTTCAAGTGTTGAAGGCCGACGTCCCGCACGCTGGCGGAGGGTTTCTGCCGCAGGCGTGTGACGTGTCGCTGGGGACGGGTGGAGGGGCGGTGATGTTCGGGGGTTGTGCGATCGCGTGGAGCATCGCGACAGTGGCGGACGGGAACACAGCCACGCCGGTGTGGGAGAATGGTCGGGGAATTCCGGGGGGCCGGACGCCCGCCGCCACGGATCCACCTTGCGAGCGCCTGGATGCCGACCTCGTCGGAACGAAGGTTCGCTT
>CAUJJW010000221.1 GCA_963205105.1 Verrucomicrobiota bacterium
CAATCTCTTTGCAGGGGTGGCGTACGAGAACCTCCGTCAGGAGGCTGCGGCTGGTGGGGGCCAGTACGTGAGTGCCTTGGCCTCGCTGTACGAAATTCCGGCCGCCAGACAAGGGGAGTTCGGGCAGGTGCTGCAGCGCAAACACGCCGACTTATTTGCGGCGGCCCTGGAGGAAGATCGCACAGCGCATCTGAAGATGGTCAGCGCTCTGAATCGTGAGCTGGTGGCAGCGTCGCTATTACCATAATCTGCGGTTGGTCGGGAGGAATGTATGGGAACGATGGGAAAAGGATTTATCCTCTGGTTACTCGGAGTTCCGGCAAGCCTGCTGGTCCTCTTATGGTTTCTGGGCATTCTCAAGTAACCAGGCTATGCAGAGGAGATTGGCTTGCGGGCGGACAGGTTGTCTGTGCCTGAGGAGTCAGTGTGAGACTCCTGACGGCAGGAGCGCGGGACCGAATCCCTCCTGTTTTGTCCGCCCGAATGGCTGAGGTCCTGGTCTTCTACTTGAACCAACGGTCGTACATATACAGCAAATCCAGCGTCAGTCTGGCGCCGAAGGTCGGGCCGTAGTCTTTCTGGTTGATGAGATCGTTCCAGGTTTCGAACGTGAAGGCCGAGTAGCGCACCGCGACTGAGACGAATCGTTCTTCCAACGCATCCCCCCGATGATCTACGAACAGACCTGAATCGACGGTCACCGCCAGTTCGATTTCCCATGGAGTCGAGTCGGCCCAGTGCCGATAGTTCCCGAGGCCGACAGAGCCCTGAGCCATGTAGGACTGTGGCGCGACCTGGTGAAACGCGGCACCGCTGAACGGACGGCCGTATCGCGCGAGGGCTGAAACGCGAAGGTAGTCGCCTAGCAGCGGTACCGGAGCGAAGAGGGCCAACCGGCGAAATCCTGCCTGCACATAGGGTTCATAATACAACGACCCACCGGCGCCACCCAGACCGGCAAAGAACGCATCGTTCGATCCCAAGAGACTGAACCAGCGGGTCAGCGACCCGCTGAGCATGAAGTCGTTCGCTTCGCGTTTGTTCCCGACCGGGACTTCGGTGAGCCCTCGAAACTTGTGCACCACATCGTTTTGAAGAAACCGGCTCGGCCCGTCGCGCGTGGGTCCGCCGCCTGCCGTGAGATTGAGATTCCATCCCGGCAATTGGGCCAGGGGCTTGGTCCAGCTCAAGGTAAAGAAATTCAACCCCATGGTTTCCCGCATATCGTTGTAGCGCCTGCCTTCCCCGTCGAACTCGGTAAACCGATCCAGGAGTGCGGCGCTCAAGGTCAAGGTAGGGTCGTGATCGGGGAAGGCGATGGCGCCCCAGTGGACGCTATGCGGGGGCGCTTCGGCCAGGGCGAGTCCCGGGACCGCGCAGACGGCGATCACGAGGGATAAGATCCATCGACGATACATCGGGGCGCATAGTGCCTGTGTCGATTTCATTTCGCAAGTAGTCGGTACGTAATCGCACCGCAAGATCGCACCGGTCGACTGTGCCCGCGGGCTTGCAGTCGCGGCCTGTGCTTACTAGAATGCCCGTCGAATTTGGTCGATTTGAATTGGTGCTCTTCATCTCCATTGCGGGGAATTATGCCGCCGAAGAAAAAACAGACCACGACCGGTACCGGCTCATCGACGGACGACGCAGCCGAGTTCGAAAAGCTCGGCGTGTTTTATCTCGGGCGGCCTTATGATCTTGCCGCCAAACAGGCCAAGCCCGGCTGGCTGCTCTACGATTCGAAGGATCTGGTCACTCACGCGGTCTGCGTCGGTATGACGGGAAGCGGCAAGACCGGTCTCTGTGTCGGTTTACTGGAAGAAGCGGCTATCGACGGCATCCCGGCCATCGTCATTGATCCGAAGGGCGATCTCGCCAATCTTCTGCTCACCTTTCCTCAGCTTCGCGGCGAAGATTTCGCGCCGTGGATTAATGAAGACGACGCCCGCAAGAAGGGCTTGTCCGCCGCCGACTTCGCCGCGCAGCAGGCGACCCTGTGGCAGAAGGGGCTTGGCGACTGGGGCCAGAGCGGCGAGCGTATCAAGAAGTTGCGTGATACGGCGGACTTCGCGGTGTACACACCCGGAAGCAACGCCGGTCTTCCGGTGTCGATTCTGAAATCCTTCGCCGCTCCATCGGCAGAATTGCTCGACGATGCCGAACTCCTCCGCGAGCGCGTCGGCACGACCGTGACCAGCCTGTTGGGCTTGATCGGCGTCGAGGCCGATCCGATCAAGAGCCGCGAGCACATTCTGCTATCGTCGATTCTCGACAGCGCCTGGCGAGCGGGACGGGATCTCGATCTGCCCGCGCTCATTCATCAGATCCAAACGCCTCCCATGACGAAGGTGGGTGTGCTCGATGTGGAGTCGTTCTTCCCCTCGAAGGAACGATTCGCCCTGGCCATGCAGATGAACAACCTGCTGGCCGCGCCGGGTTTCGCCGCCTGGATGGAAGGGGAGGCGTTGGATGTCGGGCGTATGCTCTACGGCCCCTCGGGCAAACCCCGCATCGCCATTTTTTCGATCGCCCATTTGACCGATGCCGAGCGCATGTTCTTTGTCTCCCTGCTTCTGAACCAGACGTTGGGGTGGGTCCGCGGCCAATCCGGCACCACGAGCCTGCGGGCTATTCTCTATATGGATGAGATTTTCGGCTACTTCCCGCCGGTCGCCAATCCGCCGTCCAAAGCTCCCTTGCTTACCTTGCTCAAGCAGGCGCGCGCGTTCGGGTTGGGTGTGGTGCTGGCCACGCAAAACCCGGTCGATCTTGACTACAAAGGCCTGGCCAATACCGGTACCTGGTTCATCGGTCGGTTGCAGACGGAGCGCGACAAGGCGCGCGTGATGGAAGGGTTGGAGGGCGCGGCGGCCAGC
>CAUJJW010000222.1 GCA_963205105.1 Verrucomicrobiota bacterium
TGGCGCAGCAGATTCTTGGGCAAGACGAGGAGTGAGCGAGGCGCGCATCGGAACGGAGATGCGTAACGAGCAAACGACGAAGCTCTTGCACAAGAAGATCAAGCCAGCACGACCGATCTGACTGCATGGTTCCGGCTGAGAGCCTGTCCGAGGTCCGAGGCAACCAAGTCACCTCACAGCCCGGTAATAGGCGTTCGAGGCTGGGGGCTGCTCATCAACGAACTGGGAGGTGCCAGTTGGCGAAGCCCGACCTGACGGCGCGATGGTGACCCGTCCGATGGGAAGCCAGGGACCATGAAGGTTCTCAGCGCGCTCGATGGTCCACGTCGCCGCCCCGGAACTGATCGAGAACACGAAACGCCCAGGGCTCGAACTCATTCGGCTGAATCCATTCACGACGACTTCCGTTCCTGTCTCGGTGATGTTGACCCGCACGGAGACTTTTCCGCCCCGACCGTCCTCGACCGAAACATCGAAACTGTCGGTTCCGGAGGCAAAGCTGGGGCGAATGGAGATCACGGCTCCCTCCCTCGTGATGTCGCCTCCCCGGCGCGTGGTGGTCGGCACCAAAGCGAGCATGAGCGGGTCGCCATCGGGATCATTGACGACCGCCAGAATGGAGGACTCGGGCAAGGAGAGCGTATGGCCGGCGCGCACCGACACCGTCAGCGCCGTGGCGGTGGGTGCCTGATTGGCTGCCACCACGATGATGTGACCGGAGACGGAATGGGACGCGCCCAACTCATCGCGCACGAGGTAATGAAAGTCATCCACGCCGACAAACCCTGCCGCCGGTGAATAGGTGTAAGTGCCGCTGAAGGAATTATAGGAGAAGGTTCTCCCTTGAGAGGTCGGGTTGGACACCGAGGTGAGGTAGACCGCTCCGCCTTCCGGATCCGACACGACGCTCAGCAGGTTCGAGACACTCAGTTGCAGCGTCTGTCCTGACGTCACCTCGGTGGCGAAGACCAAACTTGTAGGCGGCAGGTTTTTTTTGAATTCGGAGTATGACCAGACCGCGATGCCGACGCGTGCGTCCGTCAATTCGAACATGAACGCCACGTCTCCGGCGTCGTTGAGTCCGGCGAACTCGCGAGCCTGGGGCCCGTTGGCAAGGAGCCGGCTGGGTCGGGTGCCTTGCAGAGCCAGCGTGCTGATGGTGCTGCCCAGCAAAGCCTGACCGGTTCGCGCCACTTGAATCAGGCCAGCGGCGGGATCAACCAGGAAAACGCCTTGGTCTCCGGGCACCGAACTGTCCCAAACCGGCGAGGCAAAGGCGACTTGTCCGGCTTCGTTGATGACCAGTCCTTTCCTTTCTGAAGTTCCGAGGGAGAGGATGCCGCGGCCATCCGGCGCGGCTTGCTTGTCTGCGACGATACGCCGCAGGCTCACGCGACTGCCTTCGGAGCGAAAGATGCCGCTCGAGTCGACGCCCGCTGCCAGGTTCTCGAAAACGAGTTGACCGGCAGCATTGATGTCGAGCCCATGGATTTTTCCGAAACGCCAACGCGTCTCCTCCGGGGTTGCTGCGGTTCGTGCCATTTCGTGCAGTTCGCCGTTCTGCCAAACGAACAGCGATTCATACGCCGCAGTGAGGCCCTGGACCTGCGCCACGAACGCTACATGCTCCTGGGTGCGGGCCGCCGGTGGGATGTTAGGATCCGCGAAGACCAGGCTGCCCAATCCGTCGAGCGTGGGTTGATCAGGGTAACCAAAGACCGTGATCCCTGACGTTTGCGCCGAGGAAAGCACTTCGTAAAATCCCCTGTGTGGGTATCTGAACAACGCTCCGCCGAAGTCATCGAGGACGGGGCCAAACCTGACATTTCCGGTGACGGTGAATTGGCCGCTTCGATCCAGCTGCCGTGGGGCCACCAGCAACGAGAGTTGGTCGCCGGCGGAGAAGACTACGGCCCAGCCATTCATATCGTTGGTCGTGTCCTTGATGTAGGCAGAGAAAGCCACGGCACCAGATGAATTGATCACTGGGCCCTCGAAACTGGCGCGAGCGCCTCCTGGGCCGAGCGTGCCGTTCCCCTGGGGGGCCGGCATTCCGGCCCGCGCCACCGGGCTGAGTCGGTCCGGAGCTGGGTCACTCCGATAGATGCGGCCCGACAGAGTGGATTCGGATCGGACGTGCGCACCAAAGACAGTCTGCCCTCTCGCGTTGAGGGGGAGTCCGCCAGCCAGGACGATATCGACGAGATAGCCTTGGGGTGTGGTGAACGAATCGAAGTTGGCGTCACCCTCCGGCACCCGGTCTCCCTCGCGTGCCAACTCCCGCAACGTCGTGCCATCGCCGATGAACAACCCGCTGTCGTTCTGGCCACCTCGCGAAGTTCCGATCAGATCGGATACAAAGGCCACCTCCCCGCGCGCGTTGAGGCCGCTGAAGTACAACCCGGTGTTGCGGAAGCGTCCGTCCCGATTGGGTGGCGCGTCGCCAGTCACCATGATGACCCGGACAGGAGAAGACGGAGAAGCAGCCTTGGTTTCCACTTGGATCCAGAAGGCTGGCAAGGAGCCGATCAACGACAGGAGCAGACGAATGGAGAGGGCGAATGGGGATGCGCTAAGGCTCGGTTCGGCGATGGCAGGCAATGTTTGAAGGCAGGGCTGGACGGGCTCGGAAACTCCGGCGTACTGGGAACGGGCAGGGGAGGCTTCGTACAACATGGGCGTGGGTGGCTGGATCATGCCTGAGGGCGTTGCACCCTGACCCAGCCCACCCCACACGGTGAATAGCACCTGCGTGCCATCCGCCGCCGGTCAACCGTCCAGCAAACCGCGATCCCCACGCAACCGGATCATCGCCTCGGTCAAACTGCCGACCCCAAGCTTCTCGTAGATGTTCCGGAAATGGTTCTTCACCGTGTTGAGCGCGATGCCCAGGGCGGCGCCGATCTCGCCCTGTTGTTGGCCGCGCGCCGCCATCTGGAGCACCTGCCATTCGCGCTCGGTAAGGCTTCCCGGGTTGACCACGGGCGCAGTCGCCACCTGGGCGGCCTCCCACAACCGTCGTGCCACCGCCGGGCTCATCGCCGGAGCGCCACCGGCCAAAACATCCTCCACGCCGGCCCGCACGCTCGCCGAATCCCCTTTCAACAGGTAGCCGCTCGCCCCCGCCTGGATCACCTGAACGATCACCGCGGCCTGGTCCTCAATCGTGAGGGCCACCAAAGGCACCCCGGGCAACATGCGTCTCAACTCCCGCACCACATCCACTCGAAGCACCCCGTCCAGATTCAGGTCGAACAGGATCAGGTCGGGATGCAGGCGTGGAATCTCGCGCAGCGCCGCAGCTCCATCGGAACACCGCGCCACCACCTGCCAACCCGGGCGCGTGATCAGACCCGCCACCAGTTCACGCTGGTAGTCACGGTCATCCTCGACCACGGCGATTCGAACGGTTCCAGGCATGGTTGGCGGCCCCATCGTGGGCGACGGCATCGGACTTGGGCAAGGCCGCCGTCCAAGCCCTCACCCCGGCTCCGCGCAAAGTCGCGACAACGGCAGGCGGAACTCGATCCGAGTGCCCCGACCCGACGCCGAGGCGATCACACAGGTCCCACCCAGAACCCGCATCCGATCTTCGAACTGCGCCAGACCGCCGACAGGCCGCCCGGCAACCGCCGCCCTCTCCCCTGACCCCGCTGGCAAGCCGCGCCCATCATCGCGAACACTCAGCACCAGATCCCCGGTAACGCATGTCAACACCACCCCGACCATCGATGCGCCGGCGTGCTGAACCGCGTTGCGCAGCGCCTCTTTGAACATCGCCGCCAGTTCCCGGCGTGGAACCGCCGCCACCTCCAGATCCGGCAGACCCAACGCCACATCGAGTTCCAGTTTCAATCCTGCGGCACCGAGATAGCGGCCGGCGAAGTCGCTGACAAAATCGGCCAGGCTCGGCAACCGGTCGTGGCTCGGGTTCACCGACCAGATCATCTCGTTGAGTTCACGCAGCGTCTCGCGCGCCCGATCATGGGCATCCACCACCCCTTGACCCGGCATCGAGAGCGTCGCGATCCGCGGCCCCAAATGGTCATGCAACTCACGGGCAATGCGCCGACGCTCCCGCTCCACCGAGTCCCGCTGATCGCGCGCCGACCGTACCCGATCCACGGCACGGCGACGCCCCAGCCAACCCACCCCCCCCGTCATGGCCAGGAGTCCAATCGCCGAGGCGAACACCCAGGACTTCCAGAATGGGCGCGTCACCTCCACCGCCCATGTGGCACCCCGTGGATCGCTCCAGGCGCTGTCCCGCATGCGCGACCGCAACTGAAACTGATAACGTCCCGGCGGAAGGGAGACGTACATCGCTTCACTCGCCGCCCCGGCGTCCCGCCATGCGGGGTCCATTCCCGCCAATCGATATTGGGTCTTCAACCCCTTCGGAGCAGGGGCATCGCCCGAGGAGAATCGGAAGGTCATCCCCCCGCGTCCCCGGATAGGGGTGTCCATCGGGGTCTGCGGTCGAACCCCGCTTCCCTCCACTTCCACCGAGTCCAATCGGGGCTGCGGCGCTCCCGAATCCCGCGGAAGGTGGTCCAGATCGACCACGACCAGCCCTGAACGCTTCACGAACCAGAGACGTCCGTCCGAAGCCGTCAGCGCCGTCTGTGCCCCGGACACGATTTCCGTGTGGATCACCCCGTCCGCCACGCCGTACTCGGTCACCACCACAGGCAACGCCTCCTGTCGCAGCGACTGCTCCAGATGCTGCCGCTGGATTCGGGCCAGCCCGCTGCTGATGTTCAGCCAGATATCACCCACTGCGTCCTCCAGCACCGCGCTCATGCGGGGAAACGCGCCCTCGAACTCCAGGATCAGACGTCGAAAACGACCGTCCACCACCACCCCAAAACATCGTTCGGACCCGACCCAAACCCTTCCATCCCGCCCCACGCACAAGGCCTTGATCCGCCCAACTTC
>CAUJJW010000223.1 GCA_963205105.1 Verrucomicrobiota bacterium
AAGGGTTCACCAAAACCAAGTTCGACACTGATTGAAGTGCCGGATCCCCACTCTCTTGGCGAGATTGCCAAGTCCAACGATGTCCCTGCCGTTCATCGGCTGCGCAGTCGAAAGAATCGTGTTGGCTCGTTCACCTCGACAACGATTGAACGCCAGGCGGATGAGGTGTCCGCCCACGGCCCGGCTGGGGAGGGCGCTGACTGCAGAATACCCAGGTTCGACCAGCGGATGAGCATACGCCCATCGGCCAGGCGGGAAGGCCAGAGATCCATGGGTTCTGTGTCAGGTCTTGGGGCAACCAGGTAGGGCAGAGAGGTCTCCGATTCAATTCGCGGCAGATCGTAACGGATGTTTCTCAGACGTTCGCCGGTTCGCACATCGCTCAAGCGCACGAAAACACAGGGGAAGGAGGCGCAAACCATCGTCAGGGTGTTGGCACCTTCCATAAGTTGAACCTGGTCGTCGAGGGTAACGTCGACGTCGTTCAGAATGACCCTGGTGACGAAGTCAGCCGTCCTCTGCAATCGCGCCATCTGCTTTTGGTTGGAATGAATCAGGGATCGAATGGCAAAGAACCCTTGCAGATTCCAGCCCGTCCAACCGCCGGTGAGTCGGATACGTTCCGGATCAAAATAGGGACTCATCCAGGCTCCATCCTGAGAATCCCATTGAAGGACGGACCCATCGTCGACCTGCCATGGCTGAAGGCGAGCCGCTCCTGAAGCGATGTCCATGCGCAATTGCTCATGGTCCAACTGTTCGACCGGCACGGGTCCCAAGCGAAGGAACGCCCCCTGGGGATAGCTGGAATCCTCCGAGCTCAGCGACACATGACACGATGCATACAGTCGCACCGCCATCCCGTTCCACCGGGCGTCGACTTGGGCAACAAGGAAAGCCGCGCCAGCCGAAGTCTTATGGTCCCGATCAACCTGGGAAGGTGTCCATCGGTCCACAACCCTGGAGGCTGCAGCGAGCTCGTCCAGGTGCCTGTAGGTCACTCCATCGCCCCAGGCGAGGGGCAGTCGGTAGGTGACGCGGCACTGGGTCACCGGATACGGGGATCGGTTTTCCAACACCAAGTTTAAAGAGGACCCTTCGCTAAACAGCAGCGCATGGATTCCCGGCAGATCACCATCCGTGTCCTTGAGGGTCAGCGCTGACCGATTGAGCAGATTGGGCGGAACCATGCCAATTCGGACGGGAAGGCGCTGGTCGCGGTCGTGATGAAGGTCCAATCGGAAAGCCCCGTTCGTCGCCCCCTTCGGGACGAGGTCTGCGGTTGAACAGCGAATCTCCGTGACGGAATCGGAGCCCACCCCGTCGATTCGGAGGGTCAACGGAACCCGAACGTTGAGGTCGAGAAGAACGGGACGATCCAGGATCAACCGCCGGGTGCGCGCCCACGCACCCGATTCATCGGCTTTCGGAATCTCCCACTGAAGCTTGGCATGCTCATACTGATATCGGTAGGCGGCATATTCGTTTTGATTGCAGTACCACCAGTCGGGACGCAGGCCG
Organism: Verrucomicrobiota bacterium; assembly: GCA_963205105.1. Lineage (GTDB taxonomy): Bacteria > Verrucomicrobiota > Verrucomicrobiia > Limisphaerales > CAIMTB01 > CAIMTB01. The sequence goes on from CAUJJW010000223.1 coordinate 1,522, forward strand.
TAATCGTTCAGGCTCTGCTCGAAGCGAGCCCATTCGGAAGGGGCCTGATACAAGGCATGCATCGCATAGGTGAGTATCGGATGAGCCGCCTTGAAACCAGGATCGGCCAGTCTCGTTTCAGCCGTCGCGCGAATCGGGGCACCATCCGCAGGCAGTATCGGGCTCAGGATCAAATGGCTTCCCAGCGCCCCAAACGAAGGTTCATTGGCCACGTGATAGAACCCCGCCCTTTCCAGTGATCGGATGATGTCGTGCTGAACGGAATCACCTTCCTCCTCATTGCGGAAATTGGAGTAGGAGAAGGCATACGAGATCACGGGCGAGTCCGTGGCCGCCTCCCAAATCATGCGCACCCCGGCCGTCTCTTCGAACATTCGATTCCGATGACAATAGGACAACCACGGGTGGCTCATGGAGTGTCCTCCCAGGCTGTGACCGCCCTGAAGTAATGCCCTGGCCTCCTGGTAATTGGGGGATTCAGGCATTTCAGACCAGTTCTGAAACCAACTGTTGAGGTAGAAGGTTCCCCGATGTCCATGGCGCGTCATAACATCGCGCATCCGCAGGTTGTTCGGATTCAGATCGTCCCACCGACTCGACACCGCCCACTCGCGGTCATCCCAGAGCGCTGTCAACCTGAGGACGGCGCGCTCGGCATCCCTCTCGGAAGCGAAGGTCACGGTAACTTCCTGGCGATAGGTCTCAAACCGCGAATCACCGGCCGCCGACGCGTGATGTGGACCTGGCTCTTGAGGCGCGGGCTCGAAGGAATTCTGCGTGGCATGGGCAAACGAGACGGCAGCCGCGGCCGCCAGGAACCGCCCCGCCTGCAACCGGGCAGCGGATCGATGGCTCCGGGGTATGGTCATGATGAGCACCCTGCACCGCCGCTGAAACACCGAGAACTGAAAGAGACTGCCACAATTGAGTCTGCCAGCCAACCCAGCAAATCCCGAGATGAACAGCGGACCAGGGCGGATGCGTTGGCGGATGGAGCCGGAAAGGCGGCTCGATAGCACCTGGAAGCGTGACCGACCTTCCAACACGGTCTCAGCCGGAACCATGCAGTCAGATCGGTCGTGCTGGCTTGATCTTCTTGTGCAAGAGCTTCGTCGTTTGCTCGTTACGCATCTCCGTTCCGATGCGCGCCTCGCTCACTCCTCGTCTTGCCCAAGAATCTGCTGCGCCA
>CAUJJW010000224.1 GCA_963205105.1 Verrucomicrobiota bacterium
CCCGACCACGCGAACTGACCCGACAGCAATTGCGCGAGCTGCAATACGAACTCGACAAAGCTGGCTTCTCCGAGACCAACCTCGCCACCGCCTACAAGCAGATGACCAACCAGGAGATCGCCGCCCGCATCATCGGCTACATCCGTCAGGCAGCGATTGGCGACCCTCTCGTGCCGTTCGATCAACGCGTGGACCGAGCCTTGCAGACCATGCTAGCCTCCCGCACTTGGACCACCCCGCAGCGCGATTGGCTCAAGCGGCTCGCTGCCCAAACCAAGGCTAACGTCCTCGTGGATCGCGCTGCGCTAGACAACGACATGGTCTTCACCCAGCAAGGCGGCTTTAATCGTGCCAACCGTCTTTTCGAAGGCCAGCTCCCCCAAGTCCTCACCTCCTTCAATGACGCCGTCTGGCCGCAGCAGACTGCGTAACTTGGGCTTCATACTTCATCCTTTCTTCATGACCCACGACATCGTCAGCAAACTCTGGAACCTCTGCAACGTCCTCAAGGACGACGGCGTGACCTACCACCAATACGTCACCGAACTCACCTACCTCCTCTTCCTCAAGATGGCGCAGGAGACCGGCACCGAGGAGCAGATCCCCAAAGGTCATCGCTGGGCCGATCTGGAGGCCAAGACCGCCCCGCAGCGGCTGGAGTTTTACAAGCTCACCCTCATCCACCTCGGCTCCCACGGCTCGCGGCTCACGAAGGAGATCTTTGCCAACGCCTCCTCCTTCATCAAAAAGCCCGCCACCCTCTCCACCCTCGTCACCGAGATCGACAAGCTCGACTGGTATTCCGCCAAGCAGGAAGGCCTCGGTGACATGTATGAGGGCCTGTTGGAGAAAAACGCCAACGAGAAGAAATCTGGCGCTGGGCAATACTTCACCCCGCGCCCGCTCATCGACAGCATGGTCGCTGTGATGAAGCCCACGCTCGACGATGTCATCCAGGACCCCGCCGCAGGCACCGGCGGCTTCCTCATCGCCGCGAATCACTACTTGCGGGAGCACCACGACTTCGACAGCCTCACCGAGGCCCAGCAGCGGAAGTATCAAACGAATACCTTCTTCGGCATGGAGCACGTGCAGGACACCCACCGCCTCGCGCTCATGAACCTCATGCTCCACGGCATCGACGGCGGCATCCGTTATGGCGATACCCTCTCCCCCGAGGGCCAGGCCCTGCCCAAAGCCACGCTGAACCTCTCCAACCCGCCCTTCGGCACCAAAAAAGGCGGCGGCCTGCCCACTCGCGACGACTTCACCTATCCCACTGCCAACAAGCAGTTCTGCTTCGTCCAGCACATCTACCGTGGCCTCGCCCCCGGCGGACGCGCCGCCGTCGTCCTGCCGGACAATGTCCTCTTTGAGTCCGGCGTCGGCAAAGACATCCGGCGGGACCTCATGGAGAAGTGCAACCTGCACACCATCCTCCGCCTCCCCACCGGCATCTTCTACGCCCAGGGCGTGAAGACCAACGTCCTCTTCTTCACCCGTGGCACCACCGACAAGGGGAACACCAAGGAAGTCTGGGTCTATGACCTCCGCGCCAACATGCCGCAGTATGGCAAACGCACCCCGCTCGTCCGCCAGCACTTCAGCGAGTTCGAGAAAGCCTTTGGCAAGGACCCGCTCGGCAGCCCCGCCGCCTTGAAGAAACGGCAGGACGAGGGCGAAACCGGCCGCTTCCGGAAGTTCACCCGCGACTGGATCGCCCAGCGCGATGACAGCCTCGACATCGCCTGGCTCAAAGACGACAGCGCCGAATCCAGCGCCGACCTCCCCGAGCCCTCCGTCCTCGCCACCGAGGCCCTTGGCGAACTCGAACACATCATGAACGACCTGCGAGGCATCCTCGCGGAGCTGGGTGAGGAGATCGAGGAGGTGGCGGCGTGAAGACGCCCGTTCTTCAAGCCCAACGGGCTTGCGTCTTCCAGCCCAGGGTTGGCACAACCCTGGGAACCCGCCGAGGAAACACCACCGATCTAGGACCAACCCCAAAGGGGTTGGGTCAAGTCCTCCTTCACCCCTGATTGTCAATGCCTCAATCTCTCTCCCGTGTCATCATCCACACTGTCTTCTCCACCAAAGATCGTGAGCCTGCTTTCCAAAACACTGCCTTTCGTGCCGAGGTTCATTCCTACCTCGGCGGCTGCGCAAAGTCGCTCGACTGTCTGCCCATACAGATCGGCGGCGTGGCGGATCATGTCCATCTTCTCACGACCTTGCCGCGCACTCTTTGCATCGCCGACTTCGTCAAAGAAGTGAAGCGCGTCTCCACAGGCTGGATTCAGGAGCGCGGCGGCTTATTTGCCCAGTTTCATTGGCAGGCCGGATACGGCTGCTTTTCCGTGTCCGAGTCCGTGGTGCCAAAGGTCGTTCGTTATATTGAAGGTCAGGAAGAGCATCACCGAGTCATCACGTTTCAGGACGAATATCGCGAGCTGCTCCGCAGGCATGGCCAGAAATGGGAGGAGCAGTATGTCTGGGATTGAAATCTCAGTCATCTCAGGCCAAGCAGCCCAAGCCCAACGGGCTTGCGTCTTCCAGCCCAGGGTTCGCAGAACCCTGGGTATCGCGCAGCATTCCGTGGATCAACCCCACCGGGGTTGCGTCCATCGTCGGTCCATCGTGGGCGGACGCAATCCCGTTGGGATTGGCCCTTCGGTGGGGGTTCGTTTTGATCCGGGCTCCCCCCAGGGTTGTGCCAACCCTGGGCTCAATTCCGCAAGCCCTTTGGGCTTGGGGGAAAACAACATAGCGTTTGAGGAGGTGGCGGCGTGAAGGAAATGACGAATGACAGAGTGGCGAATGACAGAGTGGCGAATGACGAATGGCCGCAACCAGCCTCATCCCAAGACCAACGGTCTTGCGTCTTTCAGCCCAGGGTTCGCAGAACCCTGGGTATCGCGTGGTATTCCGTGGATCAACCCAGACGGGGTTGCGTCCATCGTCGGGCCATCGCGGGCGGACGCAATCCCGTTGGGATTGGCCCTTCGGTGGGGATTCGTTTTCATCTGGGCTCCCCCCAGGGTTGTGCCAACCCTGGGCTCAATTCCGCAAGCCCGTTGGGCTGGGGGAAACAACACAGCATTTGAGGAGGTGGCGGCGTGAAGGAAATGACGAATGACGAACTTCCGGAAGGGTGGCTCTCTTGCTCACTCGGCGATGTTGTTGACTACGGTAAGACGACGAAGGCCGAGCCCTCTGAAATCGAAGAGGGCGCTTGGATTCTCGAACTCGAAGACATCGAGAAAGACACATCAAAGCTGCTTGAGCGTCGGACATTTGCTGAACGCCAATCCAAGAGCACCAAGAACCGCTTCGAGGTGGGAGATGTGCTCTACGGCAAGCTGCGTCCTTATCTGAACAAGGTCATCATCGCTGACCAGCCAGGCTACTGCACAACGGAAGTCATCCCGCTGAAACCCAATGTGGCTCTGAATGGTCGTTATCTCTTCGCGTGGCTCAAGCATCCGGTGTTCCTCGATTATGTTAGCAATGTGAGTCACGGGCTGAACATGCCTCGCCTTGGCACGGACGCAGGGAAGGCCGCGCCTTTCATTCTCGCCCCCCTCGCCGAGCAGAAGCGGATCGCGGACAAGCTGGAGGCGGTGCTGGGGCGGGTGGCCGCCTGCCGCGCCCGACTCGACCGCGTCCCCGACCTCCTCAAACGCTTCCGCCAATCCGTCCTCGCCGCCGCCACCTCCGGCCAGCTCACCGAGGATTGGAGGGAGGAGAATGCCGCGAATGACGAATGGCCGAATGTTCAAGTCCGTGAAATCGCTGACGAGGTCTTCGACGGCCCTTTTGGCTCACACTTGAAGACCGATGACTACACGGAGACTGGTGTCCGGGTCGTTCGATTGGAGAACATTGGCTCTCTTCGGTTCTTTGAGGACAAAGAGACATTCATTTCGCCAACCAAATACGAAACCCTCAAACGACACACGCTGAAGGAGCATGATGTGATCTTCTCATCGTTCATCTCTGAGGAGATTCGTGTCAGTCTGCTTCCCAAAACATGGTCTGGCGAAGCAATTAACAAGTCAGATTGCTTTTGCGTCCGCACCAATCACAAGAAGGCCATCCCCAAGTTCCTTGCCTTCCGTCTCGCATGTCGCTCAACGTTTGCCGTCCTCGGAGCTGACATCCACGGTGCTACACGTCCTCGCATCAACCTTGGTCAGCTCAAGGATTATGCATTCGATCTTCCCCCACTCGCCGAACAAACCGAAATCGTGCGCCGGGTGGAAGCGCTGTTCGCGCTGGCGGACCGGATCGAAGCGCGACTGGCGACCGCGCAGCGCCTGGTGGAGCGCCTCACCCCCGCCACCCTGAGCAAAGCCTTCTGCGGCGACCTCGTTCCCCAAGACCCTAACGACGAACCGGCGGCAACTCTGCTGGAGCGATTAGGCTCATCCAACTCCATGCCAAGCCCCGCAAGAAAGCGCCGCACGTCAGCGAAGGTCCGGAGCGACTGATGCCAGGAGCAATGGAAAGCCTGTCTATCAATAGCTTGGAAGCTGGCTGCTAGGAGTCGCGCAGAAAATCCTGTCCGCCCATGTGGGCATCGCCACTGGCCAGCCCCACCCCAGGGCCTCTGAACGTATCCCCGACAGGAATCGAACCTGTATTTAGAGTTTAGGAAACCCTCGTTCTATCCATTGAACTACGGGGACGGCTTCGAGCGATGCCATAGCAAGCGGGGAAGGGTTGCGCAATGTTCGCTTTTGAGGAACTGCGTCGGGTGGATGGAGCGGGCGTGGTGGGGTCAGGAGACGGCGGTGATGAGGGCTTCGATTCCGGGGCGGAGGGCTAGGCGATCTCCGGCGTGACGGCCATGAAGGCGCTGGCCGAGCGGGGATGCGGGGGTGATGACATGGAGTTCGTGGCCATCGACCTGGACTTCGGTGCCGCCGGCGTGTGATGCGATCAGGTAGTGGGAGGGGCCGTCTGGGGTGGTGAGCGTGACGAGC
>CAUJJW010000225.1 GCA_963205105.1 Verrucomicrobiota bacterium
TGGCTTCGATGCCAAGACCCGCAAAGCCGGGCTCCGCCTCGACGTCGCCGAAGGCGCCTTCGCTCCCGCCAAGAGTGGCAAAGTCGCTGTTCAACCCGGCAATCCGGCTGCCAGCGAACTTCTGACCCGCATCCTCACCACCGACGCCGACGACTTGATGCCGCCGGCGGACTCTCATAAGCAGCTCACCGCCGAACAAAAGGACCTGATCCGGCGCTGGATCGAACAGGGCGCTCCCTACCAGAAGCACTGGTCCTTCGAACCGCCGGTCCACCACCCGCCGCCCAACCTGACCAAGGGACCGCAGCCCTTGAATGCGGTCGATCGCTTCATCGCCAGCCGACTCGAACGGGAAGGCCTGGCACCGTCCCCCGAGGCGCCTCGCGAAACGCTCATCCGCCGGATCACCTTCGACCTCACCGGCCTTCCCCCCACCCCGGAAGAAACCCAGGCCTTCCTCGCCGACACCGCCCCGGGCGCCTACGAACGGCTGGTCGACCGTTTGCTGAATTCCCCGCGGTACGGCGAACAGATGGCCCGGCATTGGTTGGATGTCGCCCGTTACGCCGACACCCACGGCCTCCATCTCGACAACGAACGGCAGATGTGGGCCTGGCGCGACTGGGTGGTGCGCTCCTTCAACGACAACCAGCCCTTCGACGCCTTCACCATCGATCAGATCGCCGGCGATCTCCTGCCCAGTCCCACCCAGGACCAACTCATCGCCACCGGCTTCAACCGCAACAACGTCACCACCAGCGAAGGCGGTTCCATCGACGCCGAGTTCGTCTTTCGCTACGCCGTCGACCGCGCTTCCACCACGGTTCAAGCCTGGATGGGGCTCACCGCCGGTTGCGCCGTCTGCCACGACCACAAATTCGATCCGATTTCCAAGAAGGAGTTCTACTCCCTCTACGCCTTCTTCCACAGCGCCGCCGACCCGGCCATGGACGGCAATATCTCCACCACGCCGCCCACGCTGAAACTCAAGTCGGCCGAGGACGACGCGCGCCTCGCCCAGTTCGACCACGCCATCGCGAACGCCAAGAGCCGGCTCCCGATCGCCCTGGCCCAGGTCACCTACTCCGACCCGGCCGCCCAATCTCCCGCGCCGCCCGCGCGCACGCTCGCCAACGTTTGGGCCGACGACGATGTCCCCGCCGGTTGGAGGGTCAGTGCCTCGCCCGGTGCCGCCACGCAAACCGTCACCGCCGGCAACGGCCAGGTCGCCAGCGGCAAGCGCGCCTGGAAACGCCAGGACAAAGGCCTGGCCCAGGACGTCTTTGAAGGCGGAACCCCGTTCGAGATCCCTTCGGGCGGGAAGTTGTTCGCGTCGGTGTACCTCGATCCCGCCGATCCCCCCAAAGCCATCATGCTCCAGTACCGCACCAGCGACTGGAAACACCGGGCGGTCTGGGGCGACTACCACGTGATTGATTGGGGAGCGGCCAACACCACCGAGCGCGTCCACCAGGGGCCCCTGCCTTCAGCCGGTTCCTGGGTGGTGCTCGAGGTCGACGCCACCACCCTGGGCCTTAAGCCCGGCGACAAAGTCCAAGGCTTCGCCCTCACCCAGTTCGGCGGCACGGTGTTCTGGGACAAGATCGGCGTCTCCGGCCGCGTCGATCCGGCCACCGACCCGCGTCATTCCTTCACGGTTTGGCTGCGCCAGTTCGAGGGCAAAGCTGCCAAGGACCTTCCCGGCGAGGTTCGCACCATTCTTGGCGAAACCGCGCTGAACCAGCGCACGCCAGAACAGGAACGCGCCCTCCGCGACCATTTCCTCACCCGGATCTGCGCCGACACCCGGAGCGTGTTCGATCCGATCCTGGGCGACATCGCCGCCGCCCAGAAGCGCCGCAACGATTTCGAAGCCTCGATTCCCACCACCTTCATCTTCCGCGACCTCGACACACCGCGCGAAAGCTTCGTGATGGAACGTGGCGCCTACGATCGCCCGGGAGAACGGGTGTTCCCCGCTGTTCCCGCTGCCTTGCCGCCGCTGCCCACCACCAACACGCCCACCCGTCTTGACCTCGCCCGCTGGCTGGTCTCGGAAAGCAACCCGCTCACCGCCCGCGTGACGGTGAACCGCTTCTGGCAACAGTTCTTCGGCATCGGCCTGGTCAAATCCTCCGGCGACTTCGGCTCCCAAGGGGAACCGCCCAGCCATCCGGAGTTGCTCGACTGGCTGGCGCTCCACTTCCAGGCCACCGGCTGGAACACCAAGGCCTTCGTCCGCCTGCTCGTCACCTCCCACACCTACCGGCAATCATCCCGGCTCACCCCCGATCTCATTCATCGCGATCCGGAAAACCGCCTGCTCGCCCGCGCCTCGCGCTTCCGCCTCGATGCGGAACAGATCCGCGACAACGCCCTGTTCGTCAGCGGTCTTTTGGTCAAGGACATGGGCGGCAAAGGCGTCAAACCGTACCAGCCGCCGAACATCTGGGAACCCGTCGGCTTTGTGGGCTCCAACACCCGCGATTATCGCCAGGACTCCGGCCCCGCCTTGTACCGCCGCAGTCTCTACACCTTCTTCAAACGCACGGCGCCGCCGCCGTTCATGTCCGCCTTCGACGCCCCCAATCGCGAACAGATCTGCACCCATCGCGACCGGTCCAACACCCCGTTGCAGGCGCTCCAGCTCATGAACGACGTGCAGCATTACGAAGCCGCCCGCGCCCTCGCCGAACGCATGCTGCTCGACGGCGGCCCCACCCCCGAGGATCGACTCGGCTACGGTTACCGCATCGTGCTCGCCCGCGAACCCGCCTCCGAGGAACTCGCGGTGCTCCGAGAATCCCTCGCCGCCCACCTCGCCCGCTACGCCTCCGATCCCGCCGCCGCGCGCGATGCGGTGTCCTACGGCGAGTCCCAGCCGTCCGCCCAGTTGCCGGTCAGCGAACTCGCCGCGTACACGCTCACCGCGAACCTGCTGCTCAACCTCGACGAAACGCTCACGCGCAATTAGTTGGCCACCCAGGTTCCGAACCCCGCTTACCGCCCAACCGCATGAACCCGCTTCAGACCTACCAGAACCTGCAAACCCGCCGACAATTCTTCGGCGCTGCCGGCCTCCGACTCGGCGGCGTCGCCCTCGGCTGGCTCATGGCCAACGGCGGAGCGCGCTCCCGCGTGTTCGCCGCCGACGCCCCCCAGCGGGTCCATCCCGGGCTCCCGTCGTTGCCTCATTTCGCGCCCAAGGCGAAGTCCATCATCTACCTGCACATGAACGGGGCGCCGTCCCAGATCGATCTCTGGGATTACAAGCCCCAGTTGAAGGCCCACTTCGACAAGGACCTCCCGGACTCCGTCCGCATGAGCCAGCGGCTGTCCACCATGACCAGCGGACAGAATCGGTTCCCCGTCGCTCCGTCCAAGTTCGCCTTCCAACAGCACGGAAAATGCGGCCGCTGGGTCAGCGAACTGCTCCCCCACACCGCGGGCGTCGTCGATGAATTGGCGGTCATCAAGTCCGTTCACACCAACGCCATCAATCATGACCCCGCCTGCACCTTCGTCATGACCGGCAACGAGATCCCCGGCCGGCCGAGCATCGGTTCCTGGCTGGCCTACGGTCTCGGCAGCGAGAGCAACGATCTCCCCGCGTTCGTCGTTTTCACTCCGTCCTTCCCCTCCACCGGCAACGGCCAGGCCCTCTACCATCGCCTCTGGGGCAGCGGCTTCCTCCCCACCAGTTACAGCGGTGTCGCCCTGCGCGGCGCCGGCGACCCGGTTCTCTACCTCCAGAATCCCCCGGGCGTTTCCACCAGCGACCGCCGCAAAATGCTCGACGCCCTCAACGAGCTGAACGCCCGCAGTTTCACGTCCTACGGCGATCCCGAAATTCAAAGCCGCATCGCCCAGTACGAAATGGCCTTCCGCATGCAGGCCAGCGTCCCCGATCTCACCGACATCTCGAAGGAGTCGGACGCCACCCGCGAAATGTACGGGAAGGACGTCAATCGCCCCGGCAGTTTCACCCACTCCGCCCTGCTTGCCCGCCGCCTCGTCGAACGCGGCGTGCGCGTCGTCCAAATCCTCCATCGCGGCTGGGACCAGCACGACAACCTGCCCGTCGCCTTGAAGAATCAGTGCGGCGACACCGACCAGGCCGTCGGCGCCCTCATCCGCGACCTCAAGCAGCGTGGCCTGCTCGATTCCACCCTGGTGGTGTGGGGCGGGGAGTTCGGTCGCACCGTCTATTCCCAGGGCCAACTGACCGCCGAAACGTACGGACGCGATCATCACCCGCGCAATTTCTGCATGTGGCTCGCCGGCGCCGGCATCAAGGGCGGCATGAGCTACGGAGAGACGGACGATTTCAGCTACAACATCGTGGAAAACCCGGTCCACGTGAACGACCTGAACGCGACCATCCTGCACTGCCTCGGCATCGACCACTCCCGGTTCACCTACAAGTTCCAGGGTCTCGACCTCCGCCTCACCGGAGTCGAACACGCCAAAGTCGTGCAACCCCTGCTGACGTAGCGAGCCGCGTCGGAGCCGGAGGGGCCAGAGGCGCGTCCGTGAGTTGGCATCCGCCCCCCCAGGGGTGATCCGTTCTGCCGTCCGCCAAGTTGGGTTGGCCAAACTCCAAGGCCCGGAGGGCCGCAAGAACGGAAGCCCATGGCGTGAGCCATGGGTGCGGCATGTAAAGGATTTCGAGCCCCGGAGGGGCGATCAGAATCGGCCGCGTTGGGATTGGCATTTTGGGGAAGCCAGGATGTTCTGCCAGCCGCAGCCTTTCTGATCGCCCGTCCGGGGCTGGAGATGGATGGTTCATGGGAAGTCCCCACGATTCACGAATCGCGTATTGGGACCATGAACCGGGGAGCGAGGAATGCAGCGAGCGGCCCTCACCCCGGCCCTCTCCCGGAGGGAGAGAGAGAACATTCCCCGCGGGTGTTGGAGGGTGTAGAAGGGGGTTCGCTGGAACGAGTCGAGACGGCTCGCACGGATGGGGTTTAAGCATGTCGACGCGGGGAGGACGCGACTCCCTCTCCCTCCGGGAGAGGGATGGGGTGAGGGAGCCGGTTTCAACCCTCGCGATCGCTGGCATGGAAAGGTTCATGGAGAGCGCCCTGTTCGAAATCGAGCTGCTCACGGCCCATGAACCGTCGAGGATTCCGGGGGGCGAGACGCCCGCCGCTACGGAGGCCCGGAGGGGCGGCCACCATGGGACACCCAAGGCTCACACCTGCCTTCCGTGGTTGCCCTCATTTCGCTTCCGCGTGCGGTAACGGATTTCCCGCCGCATCGACCAACGTCACGGTGACATAGACCATCGTGGCGCGTGGGGGCCCCTTCACTGGCGCCAGAGCCCCTTCGGTCATTTCCACCAATTTCAGCATCAGCGTTTCGCCGCTGCGCAGGTGCGGGGTCGCCACAGCAGCACTGCTCAGAATGATTGGCTCACGAGTCCCATCCTCCCGGTAGCCGAGGAATTCCCTTCGGCTCGCCTTAAGGCGCAGAACGATGTTTTGCCTCTCATCCACGTCCACGGCCAATACCTCCAGATTCTCACCAAACGCCTCCTCCCGCTCGACCTCATCACTCGGCCGCCGGATGGCAATTCTCTCATGACCCGTGATGCTTGCGGGTCCGCCCGCAAGGGTTAGCACGCGCAAACGGCCTGATCGGTGTTTCTCCGGCAGCCATTGCTTGATGTGCTCCCAAGCGGACCGAAAGGCTTCGGAGGAGAGCACTTCTGCGGTGGCTTCGGGTAAGGCAAGAAGCCCGTCCAGTCGAGGATGGGTCACGGACACGAAACGGGCGTCGATCATGATCTGGGGCGGCACCGAGGTGAGCTGCTCCACCGCTTGGTCCACGATTTCCAATCCCTTCTCATCCAAGCGCATCAACAGTCCGTGCTTTAGGCTCACAAAAATCGCCGCCGGAGGATCCAACCTGACCCCAGCCGCCTCAAAAAACTCCCTCGCCGCGTCCGTCAACCCACGCTCGTCGTCGGGCACCGGTTTCCCCAGTGCCGCTTCAAGAGCCTTCCGCGCAGTCGGCAAATTCAACCGATACGAGCGCGTCACCAGATTCGTGGGAGCCAATATTTCGTCAGGCTGAGGCGTTGTCACCAAGGCCTCGGTTCCAGGCACGATCGACACATCGTCGGGCAACGGACGCAGTTGGGGTTCCTTGAGCACCACCGACACCGCCGTCACGCCGGGTCCGCCGGGCGAGACGCCCGGCTCTACGGCAGGCGGGACGCCCGCCGCTACGGACGGAAGTTTCACCGGCCCGTTCTTCATGTTGCTCCGCCGCACGTCCACCCGATCGCCGATGCCAGCCTCCGTGCCCCTCGCGTACGGAACGCCAAAAAGGGAGGAAGGATCCATATCACGCATCGGCCATGTCGCGCCGTCCGGAGCTTCGTCCAGCTTCACCTGATACGAGGGGAATCGTGCGGGTCGGACCCCATAGAAGTCCGTCCGCGGCGAGTTCGTGTTCGTGGAATCCGCCTGCGAGGGCCGGTAGGAAACATCGGCACCCTGCTCCTGGAACGAGCGACTCCGAATTTGTCGCATCAAGCGGATCGTCTCCAAATCCTCGGGCGTCGCTTCCTTAAAAACCGCTTCCACCGGGAACGCCAAGGTCATCACTCGTGGACTTTCGTTCGTCTGGCCAGCCGCCTCCGCCGCGACCACCCGCCGGGGCCCTTCACCCATCGGTAGAAACACGATGGCCAGGACCCAAAGCGCCAACCAACCGCTCCATCCCAGCCGCGGCGCACGCACCGGTTGGTCTTCCAACAGCACTTTCACCCGCCGTCGCAGCGTCCCGCCCGATTCCACGATCCCCATCAGGCCCACGGTCAACAGCGGCCTGCCCACCGCCGCTTTCGCCACCCTCAACAGCGTCTCCGCATACCGTCCCGCATCCCGCTGTCCTTCGACCACCACCACCGCATCCGCGATCTCCTCACGCAGCCGTCGCAACCGCGCCCGCGTCACCCACACCAGCGGATGCCACCAATACACCGCCAACAACAGGATCTCGATCGTCCCCGCCCACAGGTCGCCCCGACGCACATGCGCCATTTCGTGCAGCAACACATCCCGCCGCGCTTCCGGCTCCAATCGCTCCGCCAACGCCTCCGGGATCAGAATCACCGGCCGCCCCAATCCACACACCGCCGGCGATGGCAGCCATCCGGTGAATCGCACTTCCGGAACCCGCCGAAGTCCCAAGCGGGTTGCACTCTCCGCCGCCGCCGCGGTCCACTCGGCGTCCGCCAACCTCGACCGCCTGATCTCCCGTCGCCCCCGCCCCCCCCCCCAACACCCCCACACCCCCACAACCACGGGTCCCCGCCGCCCCAA